>NZ_DATFZD010000226.1:0-5025 GCF_035314665.1 Mycobacterium sp.
GCAGGCACCCGACACCGGCAACGCGGAGATCATCGCCCGCTTCGGCACGCAGGAGCAAAAGGACCGCTATCTGAACGGCCTGCTGTCCGGCGAGATCTTCTCCTGCTTCTCGATGACCGAGCCGCAGGGCGGCGCCGACCCGCGGGTCTTCACCACCCGCGCGGTCCGCGACGGCGACGACTGGGTGATCACCGGACGAAAGTACTTCTCCTCCAATGCAGCAGTCGCATCCTTCTTCATCGTCGTAGCGATCACCAACCCCGATGTGGCGGTGCACCACGGCGCCTCGACGTTCCTGATCCCGGCGGGCACCAAAGGCCTCAACGTGGCAGCCAACCACCATCTGGTCGGGGCGGATCCGCACGAACCGGGACATTCGCTGGTGCACTACGACGGGGTACGGGTGCCGTCGGACGCCTTGCTCGGAGAGCCTGGGCAGGGCTTCCTGATCCTGCAGACCCGGTTGGCGGGCGGACGGCTGCATCATGCGATGCGCTCGATCGGCATGGCGCAACGCGCGGTCGAGATGATGTCCAAACGCGCGAAAAGCCGTTTCACTCAAGGTACTTTGCTCGCCGATAAGCAGTTGGTCCAGGAGTTCATCGCCGACTCTTACACCGAGTTGACACCGTTTCGGCTGACGGTGCTGCACGCCGCGTGGCTGCTTGACAGCGGCGACGAGCACGCCGCCCGAGCCGAGATCGCCACCTGCAAGATCTTGGCGTCGCAGGTGCTGAAATCTATTGCGCTGCGGGCGATCCAGGTGCACGGTGCGCTCGGCCTCACCGATCAGCTGCCGCTGGTCAATGTCCTGCTCGGCGGTATCGCACTCGGCCTGGCCGACGGGCCGACCGAGGCGCACAAGGTGAACCTGGCCCGAATGCTACTCAAGGGCTACCAGGCCGAAGACGGCGATTGGCCCAGCGAGATGCTGGACGTCCGTCGCGCGGCTGTCCGCGCCAAATACGGTGAGCTCGTTGACCAATAGCCGGGTGACCGCGGCCGTCGAGCGCGCTCTCGACGACCGTCAGCGGGAAGCCACCGAGGAAGTCGAACGCATCCTCGCCGCCGCCGTCCGGGTGATGGAGCGGGTGGCTCCCGAGCCGCCTCGGGTCAGCGACATTGTCGTCGAGGCCGGCTCGTCGAACAAGGCGTTCTACCGGTATTTCGCGGGCAAGGACGACGTCATCCTGGCGGTGATGGAGCGCGGTGTCGCGATCGTCGTCTCCTATCTGCAGCATCAGATGGCCAAGGAGTCCACGCCGTCGGGCCAGCTGCGGCGCTGGATCGAGGGCACGCTCGCGCAGGTCGGCGATCCACACCTGATCAGCATGAGCCGCGCTGCGGCCGGCCAGATTTCGGCCACCGCCAACTGGCGGGCCGCCGACGACGAGATCATGCGGCCGATGCGTGACCTGCTGACCGAGCCGATCGCCGCGTTGGGTAGCACCGATGTCCGCCGCGATGCCGACACCGTCTTCCATTGCACTGCGGCGACCATGCGGCGCCATCTGGATTCGGGCGACCGGCCCGGCCGCGACGACGTCGATCACCTGGTGCGGTTCTGTTTACGCGGGCTGCGGGCGAGCTGATGCGCGCCGTCGTGTGTCACTCCTACGGTCCCCCAGAAGATCTCGTCATCGACGACGTCGCCGAGCCGACGCCGGGTCCGGGCCAGCTGCTGGTGCGGGTACACGCCGCGGCCGTCAACTTTCCCGACGTGCTGCTGATCGCCGGCAAGTACCAGGTCAAGATTCCGGTCCCGTTCACGCCGGGCAGCGAGCTGGCCGGCGAGGTGGTGGCCGCCGGAGACGGTACCCGATTTCGGCCGGGCGACCGGATATTCGGAGCCACCCCGACCGGCGCGTTCGCCGAGCTGGCCCTGCTCGATGCGCGCGGGGTGTTGGCGATTCCCGACGGCGTCGACTTCGCCCCCGCGGCGGCGTTTGGTGTCACCTACCGCACCGCCTATCACGCGCTGCGCTCGGTTGCCCAAGTCGCAAAAGGGGATTGGGTGGTGGTCCTCGGCGCGGCGGGCGGCGTCGGTCAGGCCGCGCTGGACCTGGCGGTCGGCATGAAGGCCCGGGTGCTTGCCGCGGCGTCGACCGAGGACAAGCTCGACATCTGCCGGCAGCGCGGCGCCGAGGCGACCGTCGCCTATGACCGCGATGATCTGAAATCGGCCATCCGCGAACTCACCGGCGGCGGCGCGCGCGTCGTCATCGATCCGGTCGGCGGACGCTACGCGGAGCCGGCGCTGCGCGGACTGGCCCGCGGCGGAATGTTCATCACCCTCGGCTACGCCGCGGGTACGATTCCCGCGATTCCGCTCAATCTGGTTCTGCTCAAAGACATCACCATCCGCGGCATGGAGATCCGCACCTTCACCGCCGATCATCCCGATGACGCCGCGCGTGACGTCCGCGAGCTGCAGCAGATGTTCGCCGACGGCCGGATTCAGCCGTATATCGGTGCCCGGTTCCCGCTGGCCGACGCTGCGACCGCGTTACGGCATGTGGCCGAGCGCAAGGCGGTCGGCAAGGTGGTCATCGACGTCACGGCGTGACGATGTTGAACGCCGGATCGGGCTGGTCGAGGACACCCAACAGCTGCTGCAGGACAGTCTGGTCGCCGGATATCTCCAGGCCCGGTGAGCCGACTCCTTCCATTCCCGAGCCCATGACCACCGTGAGGAGGCGAATCGTGTTGTCCACTTTCACGATCACATTCGCCGTGGCGGGATCGGCGGGCACTTTGCGGTGCACCAGCACGCCGTTATGCAGTGCCAGCCGGTAATTGGCGTTCACGTCGGTCAAGGAGACGTCGACGGCGAGATCCAAGTCCCAGGCGCGGGGTCCGTTGAGGGTGAGAGCCAGGCCGTCGAAGATCTGCTCCGGCGTCAGCTGAGACATCAACGTCAGCGAGGTGGTTTTGGTCGCGGTACCGAAGTTGCCGTCGCGCAATTCGACCGCGCCGGATAGGAAGAAGTTGCGCCAGGTCGCATTCTCGGCGCCGTAGGCCAACTGCTCGAAAGTATCGGCGAGCAGGGCACGGGCGGCAGCATGCGTGCTATCGGCAAACACCGCGTGATCGAGCAGCGTTGCAGCCCAACGGAAATCTGCGGAATCGAAGGCCTGCTTAGCGAGTTCGACGACACGCTCAATCCCACCCATCGCGTCAACGTATCGCGTAGCCAGTGCTTCTGGCGGGTGGGGCCACAACCGCGCCGGGTTGCCGTCGAACCAACCCATGTAACGCTGGTAGATTGCCTTGACGTTGTGACTGACCGAGCCGTAATACCCGTGGGTGTGCCACGCTTTGTCCAACACCGGTGGCATTTCGAACATCTCGGCAATTTCGGCGCCCGTGTGGCCTTGGTTGAGCAGCCGCAGCGTCTGGTCATGCAAATAGGCGTACAGGTCGCGTTGCAACGACAGGAACTCGACAACGCGCTCATGTCCCCAGGTTGGCCAGTGGTGAGATGCGAACACCACATCGGTGCGGTCGGTGAACTTGTCGATCGCCTCGGTCAGATAGCCGGACCAGGCATGCGGGTCGCGAACCAGCGCGCCGCGAAGCGTCAACAGGTTGTGCAGGTTGTGGGTGGCGTTCTCGGCCATACACAGTGCGCGGAATCGCGGGAAATAGAAGTGCATTTCGGCTGGGGCTTCGGTGCCGGGTGCCATCTGAAATTCGATCTCCACCCCGTCGATGGTGTGGGTTTCGCCGGTGGTCGAGATGTCGACGGTCGGAACGATCAGGGCAATCTCACCAAGAGATGGCCCCTGGCCCAGGCCACAACCGACGTGTCCCCGCGGGCCGGGCGCCAACTGGCTGCCGTACATATAAGTGGCGCGACGCGCCATCGCCGTTGCAGCGTAAACGTTCTCCTGCACTGCGTGCTCGGTGAATCCCTCGGGCGCCAGCACCGCCACTCTCCCGGCGTCCACGTCCGCTTGTGAGGTCACTCCCAGCACGCCACCGAAATGGTCGACGTGGCTGTGGGTGTAGATCACGGCGACGACGGGCCGGTCGCCGCGGTGGGTGCGGTAGAGGTGCAGCGCCGCGGCCGCCGTCTCAGTTGATACCAACGGGTCGATGACAATCAGGCCGGTGTCGGCCTCGACGAAGCTGATGTTGGAGATATCCAGGCCGCGGACCTGGTAGACACCCGGGACCACCTCGTAGAGACCTTGTTTCGCGGTCAGCATGCACTGCCGCCACAAGCTGGGATTGACCGATGGCGGCGGGTCCCCGGTGATGAACGAATATGCGTCGTTATTCCACACCACACGCCCGTCCGCGGATTTGACGACGCAGGGTGTCAGCGCGGCAATGAATCCCCGGTCAGCGTCGGCGAAATCCGTGGTGTCCTCAAACGGTGAAATAACGGCGGTCGGAGGGTTCTCATTCACAATCTGACACTCCCATCCATTCGGCCGGGTCGGATGAGATCCACCCGTTCGGCCAGCAAAATCTTTGTCGTATTCGGATGAGCCGCGTTGACCAGAAGCCTAATTTTTGGCGAATTCGATACCGGGCATTCGGTAACGCTGCATACTGCCGAAACGGTCTGTGAAGTACCTGTGGACCGCCATAACGGCAAAGGAGCACGAGTGAAGCGTTCAGTTACGGTCGCCGCAGCAGCCACGGCGATCGTCGTCGTAGGTCTGTCCGGATGTTCAAGTAACAAGTCATCGACGAGCGGTTCCGGCTCATCGGCAGGCCAGACAAGCGCAGCGGTAACCGGCCCCGGCGGCACGCCCGCGGCGGCGAAAGTCACGATCGACGGCAAAGACCAGAACGTCGGCGGCACGGTCGCCTGCACCACCGCGGCCGGCAACGTCAACATCGCCATCGGTGGGGCGCAGGCCGGCATTGGCGCCGTGCTCACTGATGCCAGCCCGCCCGCGGTGAAGTCGGTCGGACTCGGCAACGTCAACGGGGTCACGCTGGGCTACACCCCGGGCACCGGTCAGGGCAACGCCAGCGCCACCAAGGACGGCAGCAAATACAAGATCTCCG
>NZ_DATFZD010000227.1:0-2331 GCF_035314665.1 Mycobacterium sp.
CGCCCGCACGCCGCGCTTTCCCTCACTGGTCGCGACGTACATCGTCAGGGTGTGCACCCCGGACTTCGACACACCGTAGGCCAAACGGGTCCGGTCACCCGATAGCGCCGCCCCCGACGACATGTTGACGATGGAACCGCCTCCGCCCTTTCGCATTTCGGGCACGACGTACTTGCACATCAGCAGCTGGCTTCCGAGGTTGACTTCCAAAGACCGCTGCCACACGTCCAGCGGCATCTCGGTCACGGTGGTATCCCGCGACAGGAAGCTACTGGTGGTCAGCGCCGCATTGTTGTGCAGGACATCGACGCGGCCGAACTCCGCCACCGTGGATTGCACGACGTGCCTGGCCGCCGGCTCTTCTGCGAGGTCGCCGCCGAGTGCGATCGCCCGCGCGCCCGTCCGCCGAATCTCGTCGACGACCTCGGCGGCCTTCGCCTCGTCGATATCGACGACCGCGACGGCGGCGCCTTCACGCGCCAATTCGTGCGCCGTTGCCGCACCGATCCCGCCGGCACCTCCGGTGACTATCGCGACCTTTCCGGCAAGTCTGGACATCGAGTGCTCCCAAGGCCGGTTCTTTGCGGTGACGCTAAAGAAAGTTAGCCTGATTCGATGCCGCGTATTGCGCCAATCCCGATGCAAGAGCTCAGCTCACACTCCCGCGAGATCGTGGAGGCCGGCGTCGCGGCCGGACTCTACGCGACCCCGGTTCCGCTGCAGATCTTCGCGTATCGCAGCGCGCAGCTCGAACAGGTCAACATGGCCAGGACCCACCTCGGTGCCGGCACCCTGCTAGGCGGCCGGATACTGGAGCTGTTGCGCATTCGCAGCGCCCAGCTGGGCGAGTGCGAGCCCTGCAGCCAATCACGCAAGCACGACTCGATCACCGACGAAGATGTCGCCTGCCTGCTGGCGCCGGGCCATGGCGCGCTGACGCCGCAGGAGCAGATGGCCGTCGAGTTCATCGACCTGCTCTCCGCCGATCACCACGCAATGGACGACGAGTTCTACCAGCGTTTGGGTGAGCATTTCACCGCGGCACAGATTGTCGAACTTGGCTTCACCTGCGCCGGGGTGATGGGATTGCACCGCTTCATCCACACCCTCGACGTCTACGGCGAGTCGACGCCTGTCATCGGCTACTCCTCCGACCAGGTCGATTCGGCGAGGTGAACTCTCAGACGTCTTGCTGACCGAGCAGGTCGGCCCAGTCGCGCGGCACTCGATCGCGAGGACCGGGGACCGTCTGGTCGTCGGGATGGGATTTCGGTGGCGCAAGTTCGGGACCTTCGTAGTAGTCATTGGTCTCGTAGTCCCAGAACCAGTCCTCGCCCGGCTCGAACGACCGGATGATCGGGTGTCCAGTCTGTCGCCAATGCTGCGTTGCGTGCCGGGACAGCGAATCGTCGCAGCAACCGATGTGGCCGCAGGCCGCACACCGCCGCAGGTGCACCCACCAACCACCGGCCGCGTCACACTCGGCACAGCCTGTACCACTGGGCGGCACCGACGGGTCGACAGCAGCAGCCATCGCTACTCCCACTCGATGGTGCCGGGCGGCTTGCTGGTGACATCGAGCACCACGCGGTTGACCTCAGCCACCTCGTTGGTGATCCGGGTCGAAATCCGTTCCAGCACTTCGTAAGGCACCCGCGTCCAGTCGGCGGTCATGGCGTCCTCGCTGGAAACCGGCCGCAACACGATCGGATGCCCGTACGTCCGGCCGTCGCCCTGCACGCCGACTGACCGGACATCGGCGAGCAGCACGACCGGGCACTGCCAGATCTGCTGGTCCTGACCCGCAGCGGTCAGCTCCTCGCGCGCGATCGAGTCGGCACGGCGCAGCGTATCCAGCCGCGCCGCGGTGACCTCACCGACGATGCGGATCGCCAGGCCCGGCCCCGGAAATGGCTGGCGTGCAACGATTTCCTCGGGCAGGCCCAATTCGCGCCCGACTGCGCGTACCTCGTCTTTGAACAGGAGTCGCAAGGGCTCGACAAGGGTGAACTTGAGATCATCAGGCAGGCCGCCGACATTGTGGTGGCTCTTGATGTTCGCGGCACCGGCCCCGCCGCCGGACTCCACCACGTCGGGATACAGTGTGCCCTGCACCAGGAACTCAATATCTTTGTTTTCCAACGTGTCTCGCACAGCACCCTCGAAGGCGCGAATGAACTGCCGCCCGATGATCTTGCGCTTGCCCTCGGGATTGGTCACCCCGGACAGCGCCTCGAGGAACGTCGCTTCCGCATCGACGGTCACCAGGTTGGCGCCGGTAGCGGCGACGAAGTCACGCTGCACCTGGGCGCGTTCGCCGGCGCGCAGCAG
>NZ_DATFZD010000228.1:0-8997 GCF_035314665.1 Mycobacterium sp.
TCCGGCAGCGGCACTGATCGCCACTGCACCGATCGCCGCCGCCGACGATACGGACTCCTCGCCCGTCGTCACTGCCGACAACACCGATTCGTCTCCCGCCGCCGCCGCCGCCAACACGGATACCTTCCCTGTCTGCTTCCCGCCCGACGACGTGCGGACCGCAGCGCAGGCAGGCGACGTTGAGTCGGCGTGCAGCCCCTGACATTCCGCCTTCGACTGTCTAACCTCGATCGTTCGCGTGGCCAGCGCACGGGCTTGATGGGCTCCTGATTGCCTGGTAGCGGCGGCCGGGTTATTGACCTACCTCACACCAGTGGGGCCCAGTGCGCCCAGCCCACCCTATTTTGCGCTACAGGAGGATCCTCAATGACAACCGATGGCCAAGACATGGTGCCGACTATTCGTGGCGAGATCGGCGCGTCCGTGAGCATGTCCCGAGTCGCGTGGATTTTGGGTGACGATCCATGGTGGATTCTAGGCGGCGGCACCGACAGATTCGGCGTCGGTGACGGTGTCGGGGTGGGCGTGTCGGCGCAGGGCGTCAACGAGCTGGGGCATCTGCTTGTATCCCTTGATGCGGCGGAAGGATCGTTCGGCGTTGAGCATGCCCGCGGCCGTCCAGCGCAGCACCATCTGCCCGTCGCGCCAGCGGGTGACGTTGCGGTTGGTGGCCCGCGCGATGGAGATCATCGACTCGACCGGGTTGGACGTGGTCAGCGTCTTGGCGAGGCGGCCGTCGATGCCGAGACGAGCGGCGGTGAACATCTCCTCGAGCCCTTCGCGCAGCGACGCGCCCGCGCCGGGATAGTACTTATCCAGTTGCGCGGCAAGGTGTTTGGCGTTGCGCAACCCAGTGTCTGGGTCGGGGTGCCCGAACGCCTTGACCAGCTTGGCGTCCACCCACGCCTTGTCCTTGTCGGGCAGGTGCTCGGCGATGTTGCGCCGCTTGTGCAGGGTACAGCGCTGGATCAGGGCCTTGGCGCCGAACACCTCACGCACGGCCGCCGACAGCGCCTTGGCGCCGTCGAGCACCACCAGCAGCCCGTCGTCGAAGCGCAGCCCGCGGGCGACCAGGTCGGCCAGCAGGGCGCGCACCACGGTCTTGTTCTCCGTGGAGCCGTCCCACAGCCCGACCGGCTTCTTGGTGCCGTCGGCGGTGATGGCCAGCGCCACCACCACGCACCGCTCAGCCATGTGCTCCCCATCGAGCATGAGCACCTTGATGTCCTCACCGGCCAGGTCGCGGGCCATCAGCTCGGCCAGCGCGGTCTCAGTCTGGCGCACGAACCGACGCGAAATCGCCGAGCGGCTAGTCGATTTCGCCTCCTTGTCGACCTGGGTGCCGACCGGCTCGGCGGTGCGAACGTGCCGGCGGGTTGCCACCCCGGCCAGCATCCGCTCCATCACCACCTGCGTCAGCAAGTCCTCGGCGGCAAAGTGCGAGTAGCCGGCCAGCGGCACCTCGTGCCCATCGACGGTGCGCGCCCGCGGCCGGGTCACCGCCACCCGACGCCCGCCCAGGGTGACCGAGCCGCGCCCACTGCCGTGGCGCACCGCGGCCCGGCTCGCATCGTGCTTGCCCTTCGGCCCGCACGCCTCGGCAATCTCGGCCTCAAACATCGCCTGCATCACCGCCATCCCGGCGGCCACGCTCATCGCCAGCAGGCCCTCCCGGGCGGCGCCGGCGATATCGGTCATCGCCAGCTGGATCTCCTCCGGCAGCTCGGGCAACCCGGCGGTGTCGGTCGTGTCAGCGAGGCGAACAGTAGGTACGGTCTTCATGGCGGTCCCTTACTCCTTCTTCGAGGTGTACTTGGCGGTTCACCCGAAGACCTACCATCCGGCAGGCCTCAGGTGAGGGACCGCCACCTCAAATTCCACGAAAACCGGGACAACCTGGCGTCCGTGCTGGGGCCGGATAACGTGCCGATTGGGTTGCAGAACCCGGGGGCGCCGCCGACCGATTCGGGAACCGTTCCGAACCTGAAGTTTCCGTACGCCGCTGCGCACAACCGCCTGTTGGCGGGTGGTTGGGCGCGGGAGGTAACGGTGCGGGAGTTGCCGGTCGCGACGACGCTGGCGGGCGTGAACATGCGGCTGAAGGCGGGGGCCTACCGTGAGCTGCATTGGCACAACGAGGCCGAGTGGGCGATCATGCTTGCCGGCAGTGCCCGCATTGCCGCCATCGACCCGCAAGGCCGCAACTTCATCGACGACATCGGTCGAGGTGACCTGTGGAACTTCAGGGCCGGTTTTCCGCATTCGATTCAGGCCTTGGAGGACTGCGAATTCCTCCTGGTATTCGACGATGGGAACTTCTCTGAGAATCAGACCTTCTTAGTCACCGACTGGTTCGCTCACACGCCCAAGCACGTGCTGGCCAAGAACTTCGGGGTCCCAGAGTCAGCGTTCGCCAACATCCCGGCCGCAGGGGAGATCGAGCACACCCGCTACATCTTCCCCGGCGAGGTGCCGGGCGCGCTGGTCGCCGACATCGAGGCGACCAGGTCTCCTGTCGGCACGGCCGAGCGGATGAGTCACCGGATGCTCGCCCAAGACCCGATCGAGGTCCCCGGCGGCAGTGTGCGCATCACCGATTCATCGAATTTCCCGGCCGCCTCGACGATCGCCGCGGCGTTTGTCGAGCTCCAGCCCGGCGCTTTGCGCGAACTGCACTGGCATCCCAACAACGACGAGTGGCAGTACTGGATGAAAGGCCACGCCCGGATGACGGTGTTTGGCTCCGGCGGGAAAGCGAGAACCTTCGACTATCTCCCCGGCGATGTCGGCTACGTCCCGCGCAACTTCGGCCATTACTTCGAGAACGTGGGCGAGGGACCCGTGCAGATGCTCGAGATGTTCCGTAGCGATCATTTCGCCGACGTTTCGGCCAACCAGTGGCTGGGTCTGACCCCGCAACAAGTGGTGGCCGCCACCCTCAACCTCGACCGAGACACCGTCGCTGCCATGCGCAAGGACAAGCCGCTGATCATGCCATAGCGGGCACCCGCCGGCGCAGACCATCTCGCTGTGCCCGTTCATGATTCCGCATTCGCGTTCATCGATGGCGGCCCTTTGTTCAGAGCTCAATCCGTAACAGCCGGGCGCGTCGGATGATGCCATCCGGGGGTGGTTCGGTGGTGCCCCCTGATCTCGTCGAACCGCTAACCACACACCTTGCCCAACAGCAGTGCGGCCTCTGAGAGTGTGCGCTTCGGGGCTGTTACACCGCGCGACGGGGATCTTGCACTAGACCGTGTAGGACCCTCTTGTTCCATGACGCTCATCAGCGTATTTTTGGCATCGGCGCGACCACCTCCCAAGGGGGCATGTCACGATGTCCGTATCACGATGTATCAAGTGGTCTGGCCGCGATACGTCCGTCCATCAAGCCGTCTACTTAAGTAGCGTCACTAGCCATTCGCCCCCGGCTGACCGGATTTCGTTTCGAAAACACCAACATCGGCGTCGAATAGCTCCCGGCCATTTGCTCTCGTGCCAGCCCACTAGTCGGTTCCCGATTGCTGCTACCAGCTAGCCGCAATTAGGACCATTGAAGCCAACCGGAATCGATGGATAGGCGTTAGCGGTAAAGACGTACAGCGCATGTTTGGCCACGATGGTGCCAATGAGGTCGTCCCCACACGCGGTGCCGATCGAGTTGCTCCTAACGGTCGTGAAACCTGTTGACGGAACAGGTCCTTGGACAAACGAGGAGGCCCGTGGTGAAACGGCACGCACCCGGCATTCCCGAGGCGCTGACTTTGCCCAGCGCCAATCGGGGTACGGCTTTTGGCCTCGAGGAACCATCCTGCTGGGCACCTCCACCGCGCACGGCGCGTTCACCCGGGAGGTGATCGAGGCGATGGCCGCAGCCGCCGAGCGGCCGATGGTGTTCCCGATCTCCAACCCCACCTCGCGCATAGAGGCTAGGCCGGCCGATGTGCTGGCCTGGTCGCACGGCGCCGCGCTGGTGGCCACCGGCATCGCGGTCGAGCCGGTCAAATACAACGGGGTGAGCTATCAGATCGGGCAGGCCAACAACTTCCTGGTGTTCCCCGGACTCGGGCTGGGTGTCATCGCTGCAGGCGCGCAGCGAGTCACCAAGGCAATGATGCAGGCCGCCGCTAAAGCCGTTGCCGCCCAAACTGATCCGACGATCATGGGGGTGGCACTGCTGCCGAACGTGAAGAACCTTCGCGCCTTGTCAGCTGTGGTTACCGAGGCGCTCTGCGCCGCCGCCCAGTCCGACGGGGGGCCACCAAGACGCCCGACAACGGGGTCCAAGCCATCGCCGACACCATGTGGCAACCGGAATACCACTGAGGACAGCAGAAATGACGACAGCCGACGCGCCGCAGATACTGAACATCCCGATCGGCATCGATGCCTCCGGCACGCGTCGCGAGACGGATTCGATGGGCGCGATCGAGGTGCCCGCCGACCGGTACTGGGGCGCGCAGACACAGCGGTCGCTGATCCACTTCTCCATCGGCAGGGACCGGATGCCCAAGCAGGTGTACCACGCCTACGGCTATGTCAAAAAGGCCGCGGCGCGCGTCAACGCCCGCGCGGGACGGCTTGCCGGCTGGAAAGCCGAACTGATCGGGCAAGTCTGTGACGAGGTGACCGCGGGCAAGCTCGACGAGCACTTCCCCCTCTACGTTTGGCAGACCGGCTCGGGCACTCAGTCGAACATGAACGTCAACGAGGTGATCAGCAACCGTTGCGTTCAACTGGTGGGTGGTCAGCTGGGGTCGAAGGCCCCGATTCATCCCAATGACGATGTGAATATGGGCCAGTCGTCCAACGACAGCTTCCCCACCGCCATGCACATCGCCGCGGTGCTGGAAACCCAGGAGCACCTGCTTCCGAGAGTGCGGTCGCTGCAGCAGGCCATCGCCGCCAAGGCAGAACAGTGGAACGACGTGGTGAAGATCGGCCGCACCCACCTCGAGGACGCGGTGCCGCTGACAGTGGGTCAGGAGTGGTCGGGGTGGGCGGCCCAAGTCGATACGGCGGCCGCCCGTGTCGACGCCGCCCAGGGCGAGCTGTACCGGCTGGCCGCCGGCGGCACCGCGGTGGGCACGGGCCTGAACGCGCCGCACAACTTCGGAGCCGACATCGCGGCAGAAATCGCCGATCTTACCGGTAAAGCATTTGTCACCGCGCCCAACAAGTTTGAAGCCCAAGGCGGACTTGATGGGATCGTCGCCGCCGGTGCGGCACTGCGGGGACTGGCGGTGAGCCTGATGAAGATCGCCAACGACATCCGCTGGCTCGCGTCGGGGCCGCGCTGCGGTATCGGCGAGTTGAAACTGCCCGCCAACGAGCCCGGGAGCTCCATCATGCCGGGCAAGGTCAACCCCACCCAATGCGAAGCGATGGTGATGGTGTGCATCCAGGTCGTCGGTGACGACACCGCCGTCGCCTTCGCCGGCTCGCAGGGCAACTTCGAACTCAACGCGATGCGACCGATCGTGATCAACAACTTCCTACATTCGGCGCGGATCCTCGGCGACGCCTGCGAGAAGCTACAAACCTTCTGCATCGACGGAATCGAGCTCGACAAGGACCGAATCGGCCAGTACGTGAACCAGTCCCTGATGCTCGTCACCGCGTTGTCACCGGTGATCGGATACGACAAGGCATCGGCGATCGCCCACGATGCCGACCGGACCGGCCGGACCTTGCGTGAGTCGGCCCTGGACTCTGGCTTCATCAGCGCCGAGGAGTTCGACCGCTTCGTCAATCCGTCGGCAATGGTCGGCCCGTTCTAAGGAGATCCACGGTGGCCGCCGTTAGCCCCAACGACTTTCCGTCAAGTGCGGTTCGACGCTGGGTTCACGCGATGCTGGCACATGGCGACAGGAACGAGGTCTATCAGACCTCCACGATGGGTGCGCTGCTGGCCGGCGTGTACGAGGGCGATGTCACCGTCCGGGAGTTACTGCACCATGGGGACTTTGGCCTGGGCACCTTCAACGCGCTGGACGGCGAGATGCTGGTGCTCGACGGAGTCTGCTATCAGCTGCGAAGCGACGGCAGCGCCACGGTCGCCGATCCTGCCGAACTGTCCCCGTTCGCCGTGCTCACCTGGTTTCACGCCGACCACACCATCGACGTGTCCACGCCCAGTGACGCTGCGGCGCTCACAGCGATGATCGACGAGACGGTGCCAAGCACCAACCTCATCGTGGCCATCCGGATCACCGCCGACTTCAACGAGATCCACACCCGTACCGTCACCGCCCAGCACAAGCCGTACCACCCGTTCACCGAGGCCACCCACGAACAGCACGAGGTCCGGTTCGCCGATGTGTCGGGCACCCTGGCCGGATTTCGCACCCCCGCCTACGAGCAGGGCATCTCGGTGGCCGGCTACCACGCGCACTTCATCGACAAGGACCGCCGCCATGGCGGGCACGCACTGAACTACCGGCTGGCGCGCGGCACCATCGACATTTGTATTCGCTCCGAATTGCACCTCAGCTTGCAGCGCACAACGGAGTTCCTCCGCGCCGATCTGAGCGCCGCGGATGTCGACAGCCAGATCCGGCAGACCGAGGGAGGTTGACATGACCGACAACAAAGTCCGCTCAGCGCAGCGGGTGGTCGAGACGCTGTCGGCGTACGGCATCGAGTACGTCTTCGGCATCCCCGGCGCGAAGATCGACGCGGTCTTCGACGCCCTGCTGGACGGCGGCCCCAGACTGGTGGTCTGCCGCCACGAACAGAACGCGGCCTTCATGGCCGCTGCCGTCGGCCGGCTCACCGGGACCCCGGGCGTCGCGGTGGTGACGTCGGGGCCGGGCACCTCCAACCTGGCCACCGGCCTGGTCACCGCGACCACCGAGCAGGACCCGATGGTCGCGATCTGCGGTGCCGTAGCGCGCGCCGACCGGCTCAAGCGCACCCACCAGACGATGGACGCCGTGGCCGCGCTGAAGCCGTTCACCAAATACACCGGCGAGGTCGATGATCCCGACAACGTGGCAGAAACGATCGCCAACGCGCTCCGCGCGGCCACCACCGCCCCGTGTGGTGCCGCCGCGGTGGTGCTTCCCGCCGACGTGGCCGCTGCGCCAACCGCGGCCACCATCACCCAGCCAGCGCGGACGTCCGCACTGGGCGCGGCACCCGCAGACGGGGTTGAGCGCGCCGCCAGTCTGATCCGAGCGGCGCGCCAGCCGGTGCTGTTTGTCGGTGCCCGCGCCGGCGACCCGGGACCGTGCGCGGCGCTGCGCGAGCTGCTCGCCGTCACCGACCTGCCGGTCGTGGAGACGTTCCAGGCCGCCGGCGTGGTGTCGCACGAACTGGAGGATCACTTCTTCGGGCGCGTCGGGCTGTTTCGCAACCAGCCCGGCGACATTCTCATCGCTCACGCCGATGTGGTGGTGACGGTGGGCTTCGACCCGGTGGAATACGACCCCCGGATGTGGAACACCGATCCCGGACGGACCCTCGTCCACATCGATGAGCTGCCCGCCGACATCGACGGGCACTACCAGCCCGTGCTGGAATTGCGCGGCAACATCGCCGCCACCGTGGCACAGCTGACCCGGCGGCTGTCCGGGCTGCGTCTGCCCGAGGCCGCGCTGGCCGCGGCCACCGAACAGCGCGCGGCGCTGCAGCGCATCGACGAGCAAGAACGCAATCACCCGCAGAGCAATATCGGGCTCAATCCCGCGGCCGTGGTGCTCAAGATCCGTGAGCTCGTCGACGACGATGCCACCATCGCGTGCGACATCGGATCGAACTACATCTACATGGCCCGCCACTTCCGCGTGTACGAGCCGCGGCGTCTGCTGTTCTCCGACGGTCAGCAGACCCTCGGTGTCGCGCTCCCTTGGGCGATGGCGGCGGCGATGGTGCGCCCCGGAACCCATGTGGTCTCTGTTTCCGGGGACGGCGGATTCCTTTTCAGTGCACAGGAACTGGAGACCGCGTCGCGGCTCGGGCTCAGTTTCACCCACGTCATCTTGCGTGACAACGCTTATGACATGGTGGCCTTCCAGGAGGTCATGAAATACGGGCGCAAGTCTGGTGTGCAGCTCGGCGACTACGACATCGTCCACTACGCCGCAGCATTCGGCGCCACCGGGATCCGGGTAACCACCATGCAGGAGTTCGAAGACGCCTTCAAACAATCGCTGAACGAACCCGGAATCACCATTCTCGACATCCGCGTCGACTACAGCCACACGATCGATCTGTACGCCCAGCTTCATGAAGGAGTGCTGAATTGACCACGCGCGTGGGATTGATAATTCCCTGCTACGTCGGGTCGGCGGAGCACCCTGATCGATTACTTGTCCGCTTCGCCACAGACTTTCCAGCCGCCGTTCTCTCGAACGAAATTAACAGTTTCCGTCAAGTCGTCTTGCGGCGCTTTGGACCAGCTGACGCTCACCCCGGCGGTGGCGTGGTCGCCGGCGACATTGATGTCCGTCACCGATGACGTCTCGAGTCCCACCACATCCCGCTGCTTGCGCAGCTGGGCGTCCGTGTGTACGTGACGGCCAGGGGAATTCTGTTGGGCGTCACAGAGCAGCGACGCCAGACCCGCGGCATCAGCGTTGTTGAGATAGTTGTCGACGCTTTTCATAAGCGCCCTGATCTGGTCCTCGGGTGACGACTCCGACGGATTGCTGTCCTTGAACGCGAACACCCAAATCAAGACGCCAGCTACGGCAATCACAGCGGCAGCTAGGACCGCCATGATCACGACCGGAGTCCGCGATCGTTGCGGCGGGCCGGCCCGCGGGGGTTGCTGGCCCGGCGGCGGCCACCCCGGCTGATCACCAGAAGGCGGTCCCGAGCCGGGTGGAATATCGGGGCCCCGGGGAGGCGGGCAGTTGGACATGGCTCCTGACCGCGACCTTATGGCATCTTGGATAGTGATGCTGGCTGTAGCCGCGGCGTAAGCGGCTGAGGCCGCTTAAGGCGTGCCGTGCCAACTTGGCGTGATGTGCGGAGGTTGCCCGTATCTCCGAA
>NZ_DATFZD010000229.1:0-3588 GCF_035314665.1 Mycobacterium sp.
CGGGAATCATGATCGAACCGGTACCGGTGGACACTAGAATCAGCCGACGGCATCGGCGCGGATTCTGAAAAGCGAACTGCTGGGCGAGCGCACCGCCCCAGGACAGCCCGAGGATGTCGACCTGCGAGCTGCCTGCGGGTCCCCCCACGACTCCGGCCTTCTTCAGCAACCTGCCCAGCACCGAAGCCAGGTACGGAAATCCGTATGGCACCGGCGAGTCCGGCGACCCGCCGGTGCCCGGCACGTCGAGGCGCACCACGGTGGTATCGGCGTCGAGCTCCTGGACGAACGGATCGAGCACCTCCAGGCTTGCGCCGATACCGTTGCACAACACCAGCGGAATTCCGGATCCCCACCGGATATGGACTCGGATTTGCTGCCCAAGCACTGGAAGCAAGTCTCCATAAGTTTCGCCCGGATGGCTACGTCTTGTCACGATGGAGCACTATCATACGGCCATCGCATTGGCTCAGCGGTCATGGACATAGGTACCCGGTGCCGGTCCCAGCGGCGGCAACCCGCGGGTGCCGAGCTTCTTTGGCGCCGTCTTCTGATCACCGCCACGCTCGGCGAGCCACGCTGAGAAGTCGGGCCACCACGAATCGCGGTGCACTTCCGCCGCCGCGGCCCACTGGTCGGGGTTGCGTTCATCCGTGCTGCCCACCCGGTAGGAGGCCTTCGGATTCCCCGGGGGATTGACCAGCGCAGCGATGTGTCCGCTCGTAGACAGGACGAACCGCAGCTCCTTGCTCCCCAGCAGCCGCGCGCTGCGATAGCAGGCTTGCCAGGGCGAAATGTGGTCGGCGACACCGGCGACGACGTACGTGTCGGTCGTGAGTGTCCCGAGGTCCACCGGGGTGCCGAGCATGGTGACCCCGCCAGGCTCTGTCAGCGCGTTGCGAACGCCCAACTGCACCATTTCGCGGTGCAACGCTGCGGGCATGCGGGTGGTGTCGGCGTTCCAGAACAGCACGTCAAACGGCGCCGGCGAGCGGCCCTGCACATAATTGTTGACCCAGTAGCGCCACACCAGGTCGGTGGGACGCAGCCACGCAAACACCTCGGCTAGGGCTCGACCGTCGAGGTAGCCCTTGCGTCCCGACAGCGCGACCGCGACCTCGGCCGCCTCCTCGTCGATCGCGGCGGCCACCCCGGCCCTCTGCTGGTCCAGCACCGTAACCATCAACGTCAGGCTGGCGAGGCGCTCGGCCTCCCCGATTGCACTCAGATGCGCGGCCGTCATCGCCGCCAGGATCCCGCCCGAGCATGACGCCTGAACATGGACGGAGTCGGACCCGGAGATCTTCTCGACGGCGTCGAGCGCGTCGAGGATCGCGGCACCATAGCTGTCGCAGCCCCATGACCGGTGCTCCGCGGTGGGATTGCGCCATGAGATCGCGAAGACCTGGTGGCCTTGGCGCACGAAATACTCGATCATGCTGCGGCCCGGCGCGATATCCGTGATGTAGTACTTGTTGATCACCGGTGGCACCACGAGCAGCGGGACCGTGTACACGTTCTCCGACTGGGGCGTGTACTGGAGCAGCTCGAACACCTCGCTGCGGTAGACGACCGCCCCCGCGCTCACAGCAACGGTTTCTCCAACGGTGAACGCCTGCGGTTCGACCATCGACGGGATCCGGGGCGGGGACGCCATGTCGCCGAGGAAATGGCGCGCACCGCGAAGCAGGCTCAGACCTCCGGTGTCGATAATGGCCTTCCAGCCCACTGGACTGATCAACGGATTGTTGCTGGGGGATAGCCCTTCCATGACGACGTCGAGCACAAAGCGGATCTGTTCGGCGTCGCGCCAGTCGAGGTGTGCGTCGGCAAAGAGCTTGTCCACGGTCTCATTGGCGGCCAAATAGGCTTGCATCGAGCGCTTCATGAGTGGGTTGCCCTGCCATGCCGGATCGTTGAAACGCTTGTCGGCCTTGGCCGGAGCCCGATCCGACGTACCGCGCACAATCGAGGCAACTTCTTGTCCCAACGATCCCACCCGGTCGGCCACTGTGTCGGGCCGACGCGCCAGGTTCAATGCGAACCTGCTCCACGACGTGTCGGGCATCATTCTTCGCGCCACGCCCGTCGCCGAAGTGGTCAAGAGTAGGTCGAGCGGTACAGCGATTTCGTCCGCATTTGGTGTCTCCCTGCCGGACATTGTTTCTCCTTCCATTCTGGTTTGGTGTGAATGCGTTTCACGCGAGCAAGGCCCGCGCCATGACGATGCGTTGGATCTGGTTGGTGCCCTCGTAGATCTGGGTGATCTTGGCGTCGCACATCATGCGCTCAACCGGAAAATCTTGGGTGTAGCCCGCACCGCCGAACAGCTGCACGGCGTTAGTGGGTCGAACGAAGGATTGCCGGATCCGGTCATGTGCTATATCGCTTCTACTTTCGGTTAAACAGTTGCCCGGTCGCGGGTGAGGTCGAGGGCGATGTCGGCGAGCATGTCTTCTTGGCCGCCGACCAGACCGCGCCGTCCGGCTTCTTCGAGGAGCGTGCGCGCGTCGACATCGAAGCGGTCGGCGACCGTCTCGGCGTGGCGAAGGAAGCTTGAGTACACGCCCGCGTAGCCCAGGGTGAGGGTCTCACGGTCGACGCGTACTGGACGTTCTTGCAGCGGGCGGACCAGGTCGTCGGCGGCGTCTTCTAGCGCGTTGAGATCACAGTGGTGCTGCCAGCCCATGCGGGTGGCGGCTGCGATGAAGACCTCAAGGGGCGCATTACCGGCGCCGGCGCCCATGCCGGCCAGGGATGCGTCGACCCGACGGCAGCCGTGCTCGACGGCGACGATCGAGTTGGCCACGCCCAGCGACAGGTTGTGGTGCGCGTGGATGCCGACTTCGGTTGCGCTGCCAAGGCTTTGGCGTACCGCGTCGACCCGCTCGGCGATGTCTCGCATTGTCATCGCGCCGCCGGAGTCGACGACATAGACACAGCCGGCGCCGTATCCCTCCATCAGCCAGGCCTGCTCGGCCAGCTGCTGCGGGGTCGCCATGTGGCTCATCATGAGGAATCCCACGGTATCCATGCCGAGCTCGCGGGCGGCGGCGATGTGGTGTGCCGAGATGTCGGCTTCGGTGCAGTGGGTGGCGACGCGCACCACGCTGGCGCCGGCCCGGTTGGCGGCGGCGAGCTCGCGCACGGTTCCGATGCCCGGCAGCACAAGCGTTGCCACTCGTGCGTTCTTGACCACGCCGGCCACCGCCTCGATCCATTCCAAATCGGTGTGGGCGCCGAATCCGTAGATGCAGCTTGACCCCGACAGCCCATCGCCGTGGGCGACCTCGATCGAGTCCACCCCGGCGGCGTCCAGCGCTGCGGCGATCTCGGTCACCTGTTCCAGGCTGTATTGGTGTCGCACCGCGTGCATTCCGTCGCGCAGTGTGACGTCACTGATGTAGAGCTGTTCGGTCATTTCGATACTCCAACACTTCTCATCGAATGGGCGGCGATGCGCTCGGCGGTGGCCAGCGCGGCAGAGGTCATGATGTCGAGGTTGCCGGCATATGCGGGCAGGTAGTGGGCAGCGCCGGTCACCTGCAGCATCGCGGTGACTCTGGTGCCGATGAATTTCCCGGTCTC
>NZ_DATFZD010000230.1:0-3296 GCF_035314665.1 Mycobacterium sp.
CCCGACTTGGGTCAGATTAGTGCACAAGCGCGCAGTCGATTTGCCCAGGTCATCGTCATCGTCATCGACGGCGGTGAGGAGTTTGCGCGCTGGTGGATCGAATTGTGTTGCGCTCCAGTCGAATTGAAATCGCGTCTTGTAGAGGCGCGCGTAAAATCGCGGAGCCCATCGGGTGTCTTGGCGGCGTTTTCAGCCCCGTTTAGTGCGCAAGTTCCGCCAACCTTCGGGGCAAAGATGCAGGTCAACGACCTGGGCGCCGACCGGAACGTGGAACGTGACCCAAGTCAGGTCAGACAACGCCCGCACACCGCCGCCGGTTCGTACGGAGGAGGAGGGGGATGCGAAGCCCCCACGTCAACGGCCCTATCGCCTACCCAAAGCGTCGTAACTTCGGTTTAGCGCAGCAGCCGAATGGCGTTGCGGGTGGTGAGTGCCCGCCAGCTGTCGTCGTCGGGCTGATCGGCTTGGTCGATGGACGCCAGCTGGGCGTCTACTCCGTGGGCGGGGGTCCAGCAATAGTCGCTGCCATAGAGCAGCCGCGCGGCGCCGAACGCCGCGACCGCGGCTGGCACTTGGTGCGGGAAGGGTGTGCCGGCGATGTCGAACCACAACCTTGTCAGCTGGCGGGGCACCGCGCTGTGGGGGTCATCATCGCCGAGAAAGACGGTACGGAACAGCTCCATCCGCTCGGCGAGCAGCGGCAGAGTGCCCCCACCGTGGGTGAAGACCCATTCAATGTCGGGATAACGGACCAGCGTGCCGGTGAAGACAAGGTTGCTGACCGCGCGGGTGCTGTCGAAAATGAACTCCAGCATCGGCCGGGGCCGGCCAAGGGCAATCGTTTCGGCGTGCGGCGGTGACGTCGGATGCACGAACACAACAGCGCGGCGCCGGTTGAGTTCGCGATAGAGGGTTTCGTAGCGGTCGTCGCCGAGATACACGCCGGCGCTATTGGTTTCGATGGTGATCCCGTCGCTGTCGAGTTCATCAAATGCGTAGCCGAGCTCGTCGAGCGCGCCGGTCACGTCGGGCAAGGGCAGCGAGGCGAAGTGACCGAACCGGCCGGGGTGATCCCGAGAGATCGCGGCACCGGCCTCGTTGACTTCCCGCGTGAGGCGGCGCGCCGAGGCATCATCGCCGAAGTGGGTACCGGGCGAGGAAATTGACAGCATCGCGGTGGCCACGCCCCAGCGGTCCATCAGTCGCAGATGCTCCTCGGCGGACCAATGGGGCCAGCCTGCCATCCCGTCCGGGTGAATATGGCCGGCGTCGCGCGCGGCGGTTACGTAGGCGTCGGTGAGGAAGTGGGCGTGCACATCGATGAGCTGCTGGTCGGTTTTGGTGACGTCCATGACCATCCTTTATGACCGAGTCTTGCAATCAGTGCAGCAGGCGCGCTACCCCATCCGCCGCGGACGTGCCAACACGGCAAGGCGGCGACGAGCCGGGGCCAACGACGATGCGCGAGGCGATCCTCTTAAGCCTCGCTGCGCGGCACCGGACGCAAGCGGGTCTCCTACTCCTCGTCTCCTCGGGCCTAAAGGTTCCTGGCACCCGGCAGTTCCGACTACGAGCGCGCCAAAAGGCTGCGACACCGCGTTGATCGCCTAGCCTTCAGACCCGCCTGGCGACTGCGCTGACCCCGGTCGCCTGGCCTTTCGCAGCGGGAACAAGGGGGTCAGACTAGGGGGTTATGGCAGAGGCGAACTGCTCTTTCGACGACGAGCTGGTGAGGCTCTTCGATCTTTCGCATGATGCGTTTTGCATCGCGGGGTTCGACGGCTACCTCAAGCGCGCCAATCCGGCGTTCCCACGCCTCCTCGGGTACACCACAGAGGAGCTGCTGGCCAGGCCGTTCATCGACAACATCCACCCCGACGATCGCGAGCCCGTCGAGGCTGTCCTCGCCGAACTCGCCGCCGGTAAACCCGTCGTCGGGTTCGAGTGTCGCCACATCTGTGCCGACGGCTCGCTGCGCTGGTTCGAATGGAGCACCAGCAGCCGGCCCCAAGCAGGCGTCATGTACGGGGTGGCCCGCGACGTCACGGACCGCCGCATAGCCAACGACGAGCTGAACGCGCTGCGCCGCGTGGCCACGTTGGCTGCGGAGGGCGTGGCACCGGCGGACCTGTTCGCCGTGGTCGCCGAGGAGGTCGCCCACGTCATCGACGTCCCGCGGGTGAGCGTCGCGCGCTACGAGCTCGACGGCACGGCAACCACCTGTGCCATCTTCCCGCCCCTAGATCGGGTATCTTCGGTCGGCCAGCAGTGGTCTCTGGCCGGCACCAGCGTGCTGGCGCGGGTGCGCAGCAGCTGCGAGTCGGCACGCATCGATGACTACTCGGCGCTGGACGGCGAGCTCGCGGCGACCATGCGTCGCATCGGGATTGGTTCGACGGTCGGCGTCCCAGTCACGGTGGCGGGACGCCTGTGGGGAGCGATGGCGGTTTTCAGCACGGAGCCCGACCCGCTGCCGGACGACACCGCGGCGCGGCTGGCCAGTTTCACCGAGCTGCTGGCCACCGCGATCGCCAACGCCGAGTCCCGCGAAGCCCTCGGATGGCTCGCCGAGCAGCAGGCCGCGTTGCGGCGGGTCGCGACACTGGTGGCGCGCGCGGTCAGTCCGGCTGCGGTGTTCTCCGCGGTGGCCGATGAAATGGCCAGGTGCGTGCGTGTGGCTCACGCGACGGTATCCCGCTACGACAGCGACGCGTGCGTGCCTCTCGCCGTCTATGACGGGGACCGGCTTCGCAAGCTGCCTGGGGGCCTCCGCCTCGCATTGGACGGAGACAACGTCGCGGTGCGAGTGTTGCGCACCGGCCGTGTCGCCCGGATGGACAGTCACGCTGATGCTCCGGGTTCCCACGCCGCGCGCATACGTGAGCTTGGCATCCGTTCGGCGGTCGGAGTGCCGATCATCGTGGGCGGAAGCGTGTGGGGCGCAGCGATCGTCGGCTCAACGGCCCCCGAGCCGATGCCACCGGACACCGAAGCGCGCATGAGCGACTTCGCCGACTTGGTCGCCACCGCGATCGCTAACGCCGCCACCCGCACGGAGCTGCAGGCCAGCCGCGACGAGCTGCGTGCGCTCGCTGAGCAGCAGGCCGCGTTGCGGCGGGTGGCAACCCTGGTCGCGCGCGGGACTCCCCCATCGGAGGTGTTCAGCGCGGTGGCCGACGAGATGGCCCGATGCCTGGATGCGGCCAACGCGTCGGTGAACAGTTTTGAAAATGACAGGGTCACCGTCGTCGCCGTGGCTGCCCTCACGCCCGGGATCAAGCGCGCGCCGGTTGTCG
>NZ_DATFZD010000231.1:0-24426 GCF_035314665.1 Mycobacterium sp.
CGGTGACCGGGTCACCTACTGGTGCCCGGCCTGCCAGCGTTGACAGCGCCGCCGAGTTAGACGCCGAACAGCGCGTCGATGGTCTCCGATGCGATGGAGCCGAAGATGGAGGTGTCACCGATCAGATCGAGCAGCGTCGAGCTAGTGGTCAAGCCGGATCGATGCAGCTGACCCCGCCGACAGCGGTGAAGCGGGTGGCGTACTGGTGCCCCGCCTGCCAACGCTGAACGCCCAGCACATGTCCGTTCGGTAAACGACGGGAGGGGCTCCACGAGCCTGGCCGTGGCATGCGATGATCGCAATGTCTGCGGCTTGTACTTGCCGTCCCCAACACTCGCGCGTTTGCTCAGCGGAGAGGTTAAGGAATGACGACCACACAAATGTGCTCGCGCCGCTGTGCGCGCTCGCTATTGGCCGGCATCGTCTTGTCGGTCGCACTGCTTAGCCTCGTGGGGGTCTGTGCCCCGACCGCGCATGCCGACGCCGTCGATGGCAATTTCGTGAATGCGCTCAATTCTCGGGGCATTACCTTCGCGTCCCCACAGGCCGCGATCATCGCCGCTCACGAGGTCTGCGACGAACTTGATTCCGGTAGAGCCTCGAGCGACGTCGCAAATGACGTGATGCAACAGAGCAGTTTGGACGGGTATCACGCCGGGTTCTTCGTCGGCGTCAGCATCGCTGCGTTCTGCCCGCGGCATGCAGGATCCTGACGGCGCTCGTAGACTGTGCTATCTACTCTTACGGAGACCCACTGGTGATCAGAAAAGTATTGTTCGCCGCCGCGATCGCGTTCAGCGCAGCAGCAGGAATAGCAACGCCCGCCAGCGCCGACCCCAGCCCGTTCGGCACCCTGGGATGCAGCTGCCAACCGCCGGCCACGGTCACGGATGGCAAGGCTCCTGCTATGGACCCGCTGGACCTAGGTATCCAGAACGGCCTCGGCTTCCTGCACGGCACCCAGCCGCGTCCCGCCAACAACTGAGCTGTCGGGCGCGAGCGCTCATCCCGCCGACGGCGGCGGACGCATCACCGTCCCCTTGAGCTCGGCGCCGATCGCCATATCTTCGTACTTCTGCTGCTTGCGTTTGCGCCAACCGCTGCCTGCCGGCGAAATCGGCGGCGGCATCAACGGCGGCAGCATGGGCATCCCGGATTCACCCGCGCCAAGTGGCGTTGCCGCCGAGGCAAGTTGCACCGGCACTTGCTGACCCGGCAACAGTCCGACGACAGCAGGCGGCGCGGTCAGCTTGCCGATCGACACTCCAGTACCGATCGCCGCCGACGTGGACGCTTGGCCGAGTCCGGCGGCGCCCAACGCACCCGGACCCAGCTGCCCTAAACCACCCAACGCACCGGCTGCTCCCCCTCCGAGTCCCCCGCCGAGCGCCGACTCACCCTCCGATACACCCTGGCCAATTGCGTTGTTCACACTCGACAGGGCCTGGGCCGATTGGTTCTGCGCCAGATAGCTGAGCAGGTTGACGGGAAATCCGGACGAAAAGATGGTGTTCCAGAGGTTGGCGTTGGGCCCGAAGGCGGCATTGCTGTTGTTGGAGAAGGAGAAGTACTGCTCAATTGCCGCCAAGATACTAGCGATGGGCCCGAGCTGGGCCGAAGTGGCCCCAGACGTGGCCCCGGTAGTCGCCGCTGTCGGGTCGGCGGCAGCCGCTGCACTCGCCTGCGTGGCCAGTCCGGTCGGATTCGTTACCGAGGCCGGCGACGTCAACTGCGGCAGTGTGGAGGCCTGCGTGGAAGCCGCCTGATAGCGAGTCATCGCCGCCGAGTTGTTCGCCCACATGCTCTGGTATTCAGACTCGGTTTCGGCGATGGCCGGAAGATTCCTCCCGAATCCATTAGTAGCCAACAGTTGCGCCAGCCGCACCCGGTTGGCCGCGACCTCGGCCGTCGGAACCACCGCGGCGCGGACCGAGTTGAATGCCGCGGCCGCAGCCATCGCCGAAGAGGCGGTCTGCTCAGCTTGCTGCGCGGTGGTTTGCATCCAGGTCACGTAGGGCTGCACGGCCTGGAACATCGCCAGTGAGGATGGACCTTGCCAGGTCTCAGCCAGTGACGACAACGTAGCCACATAGTTCTCGGCAGAGTCTTCTAGATTGGTGCCGAGTTGCTGCCACGCCGCCGAAGCCGCGATCAGGGATTCCGCACCGGGCCCCGAATGGATCAGCGCAGACGTGACTTCGGGAGGCAGCGTTGTGAACTCCATGGCACTAAAGATCGACTACCGCGGGAAAACTTTTGGAACTTTGCGTTGACTAGGGTGAAAAAAACCCTGAAACATTGTGCATCGAGCGCGCCGCAGGGCCGAATAGGCCGAAATGACCTCGGTCATGAGATGGCGTTGACCGCGGTCACCAGTCGCGACTTGAACGCGTCCGGAATGGGCATATATCCGTGGTCCGTCAGATCATTCTGGCCGCTGCCGATCGCGCTTTGCAGGAACGCCCTGACGGCCGCACCGACCTGCGGATCGTGGTACTTCGAACAGACAATCTCATACGTCGCCAACACGATCGGGTAGGAGCCGGGCAGGTTTGGCCGGTAGAACGAGATCGTGTCCAAGCTGAGGTCGTTGCCTTTCCCCATGAACCAGGCAGATGAAATCGTCCTTCCCACCGATTCTGGGCTGATGGCCACCGGTTCGGGGCCCGCCGTCGTGATGACATTGGCGGTGTCCAGATGTTGCGACTGGGCAAAGGACCATTCGATATAGGTGATCGCCCCTTCGGCGCTCTTGACGGCCGCGGCGGCGCCGTCATTGCCACGAGCGCCCTCGCCGACACCGCCGTTGAATTTCTTTCCGGCGGGGAAACCCCACGTGCCGGCGGAAGCGGTATCGAGATACTTCTGGAAATTGTCCGTGGTCCCGGAATCATCGCTGCGGAACACGACCCTAATCGGCTCGTTGGGCAGCTTCGTACCCAAGTTCAGCAGCTGGATTGCAGCATCGTTCCACATGGTGATCTGGCCGTTGAAGATCTGGGCCGTAATCGGACCGTTGAGGTTCAGCGAAGTCAAGCCTTGGACGTTATAGGCGACGGCGATGGGGCCAAACACCATCGGCAGATCCCACACCTGTGAACCGCACCGCTGGCCCGCCTGCGCCTCCTCACCTACGTTCAGCGGAGAGTCCGACCCACCGAAATCGGTTACGTTGCCGATAAATTCGCTGATTCCAGCACCGGAACCATTGGGCGTGTAATTCACCGACTGGCCCGGGCACGATTGTTCGAAAGCCTTGACGAAACGGTTCATTGCGTTTTCCTGGGCGGTGGAACCACTGCCCTTCAGGGTCTGATTGCCGCCGCAAGACACCTTCACCTGCAACGTGCCTGACGGACCGCTTCCTGAAGTCGCGTTGTTGTGACCACATGCCGACAAGACCACCGCGACGGCCGTCAGAAAACTCAGTGCGGCGCCAAATCTCTTGACTCTCAATCTAATTCCTTCAAATGGAACGATGTGACGATCGACGCCGGCGTGGCCCCAGCCCGCCAAACTGCTGTCCTCCTCGCAGCCATGACGCATCGTAACAAGGTCGGCCGTCCGGCAATTGCGCTCGGTCATCGCCGGATTTTCGATTTCAGCCGCAGTTTCCCAGCTGTTTACGATCCCGAAGGCGTCTACCGACTCAACGACCGTGCGCGGCGAAGAACCGTCCGATGGCTTCCGACGCGGCGAACGCGTGCGTCGTGGGCCCGATGATCACCTTGGGCAGGTATTGCGGCCCGCCGGGCCAGGTGTGCCCGCCGTCGTCGACCTGGTAGAACACCACTGCCGTGCCCGCTGCGCACGGGGTGGACGTGAAGCGATGCACGACAGTTCCGTCTCCGGTGCTCGGCAGGGTTTCCGCGGCGGGTGCGCGTGGGCATCCATCGACTGAGCGCCATCGCTCGACCATCGCCGGAGCCGACACGATGGCGCTAGTGCCGCCGCGGCCGAGCATCGACCCGCCGTCGAACGGGACAAGCGGATCGGCGGTTCCGTGGACCGCTAGAACTGCCACGGCGCGCGACGGGTTGCAGGAAACACCGGTGCCGAGCGTGCCGGAAACGGGAGCGACCGCAGCGAACACGTCGGCACGATCGCAGCCCAACCGGTTGGACATGAAGCCGCCATTCGACATTCCGGTCGCGAAGACATGTCCCGGGGCGATGCCGTACTGGTGCTGCAGCTTGCCCGCCAGCGCCGCCAGGAACCCCACATCGTCGACGCCACGACGGTCCGGCTCGGACGCCCCGCGACCGTCCGCCCAGTTGTGGTCGATGCCGTCGGGATAGGTGACCACGAAGCCATCCGCGTCGGCGACGGCATCGAAATTCGTCAGCCTCTTCTGCTGGGACCCCGTGCTGCCCCCACCGTGCAGATTCACCACCAGACCGGTGGGACGGCCCGGCGGCACATGGAGCAGGTGGGTCCGCGACAACCCACCGAACTCCAAGGTCGCCGACGGGTCGCCGGGAGGGGTCCACCCACAGCGCGCACCGCAGGCGACCAACGCGACCGCGATCACGATCAGGGGCAGCAGTCGCCTCAGTGACATAATTGACAAGTTACTTGACTATTTTACGAATGTCGGCGGCGGCTGACGTGTGCTCTTAGTCACATGTTAAATAGCTTTCCAGCGGCGTGCCTTGTAAAACCGCCTGGCCACGCTGATCGAGCTCGCGACACGGCGTGCTCATCAGCGCGCGGGAAGAACAGTCGGCACGTACCGTGGAATAGAAATTGTCGATTGGCGGTTGGTCTCGCTGACTGGCCTGTGACCCCGATCACCGATAAAGCAGGGTCTTCGTGTTAGTCACGGAGGAATATACCGACGACGTTGTGGGAGTACCACGAACGACTTTCGCCGGATTATTGAAGGGCACGAGCGTGCTACCACTGCAGAACCGCGTCACCCTCAACAACTTGACGACTATCCGCTCCCACGGGGCCGGCACCCTGACGACGCGCGCCTGGGAGACACTGCGTGCCGCCGTAGCGGGTGTGGCACTGGCCCGCACTGTGGCGCCCGGACCCGATGCTGCGGCCACTCCGCGCCTGGCGGCACCGGTAACTCAAGACCTACCGCGCATGCGCCGCGGCGCCGAGCGCTGCTAGCGCCCGGGATCTAGGCGTCGCGCGCTGACGAAACGGCGCCTGACGCCGGTCAGCGGGTCATCGAACTCGATGCGCTGCGCGAGCAACTGCAGCGGCGTGGAGAAGTCGTCGGGGGCTGCGTCAATTATGTTGGGGTACAACGGGTCTCCATAGA
The DNA here is from genome assembly GCF_035314665.1 of Mycobacterium sp. Lineage (GTDB taxonomy): Bacteria > Actinomycetota > Actinomycetes > Mycobacteriales > Mycobacteriaceae > Mycobacterium. The sequence continues at coordinate 5,276 of NZ_DATFZD010000231.1, forward strand.
TCGCTAGCCCGAGCGAAGCCATCTGCACTCGCAGCTGGTGGGTGCGCCCGGTGCGCGGTGTCAGCCGATACAGGCCGTCTGGCGATATCAACTCGACAAGGGTCTCGGCGTTGGGCTCACCGGGTTCCTCGACAGCTTGTAAATGGCCGCGGCGCTTGATAATCCGGCTGCTGAACACCCGCGGCAACGTTACGTCCGGGTCGGCCGCCGCCCTCGCCACATAGGTCTTGTGCACCTCACCGCGGGCGAACAGCGTCTGGTAGGCGCCACGAACTTCGCGACGGGTGGTGAACAGCAGCACCCCGGCGGTCAGTCGGTCCAGCCGGTGGGCCGGGCTCAGCTCGGGTAATCCCAGTTCTCGGCGCAATCGCACCAGCGCCGTCTGCGCGACGTGGCGCCCACGGGGCATGGTGGCCAGGAAGTGCGGCTTGTCGACAACCACGATGTCGTCGTCCCGATGCAGCACGGGGATGTCGAACGGCACCGGAACCTCGTCGCGCAGGTCGCGGTAGAGGTAGACGCTGGCACCGGCCGGCAGCACCGTCGCGGGATCGAGCACCGCGCCGTCCCGGTCGACGACCTCACCGGCGATGGCCTTGGCGGCAACCTCGGGGCCGAACCGGGCCAGCAATTCGTCGCCCAGCGCTCCGCCGCGCACCCGCACTCGCGCCGGCCCTAATCCGTCGCGTGGCGGGAGCGGCGCCGGCCTCACGTCAGGGGCACCGGCTCGAGGATCTCCGCGCGGGCCTCCGGAGCGCTGGCCCGCAGCGCATCTGCCGACGCGTCGTCGGGCTGGGCCTGCGAAAGCACCTCGGCCTCCACCCGCGCCGTGTACGTCTCGACCTCACGGTCGATGTCGGCGGCGGTCCAGCCCAACACCGGCGCGACGATCTCGGCCACCTCACGCGCGCAGTCGACACCGCGGTGGGCGTACTCGATCGAGATCCGCATCCGGCGGGCCAGGATGTCCTCCAGATGCAAAGCCCCCTCGGCGACAGCGGCATACGCCGCTTCCACCTTCAGGTAGCCCGGTGCCGCGGAGATCGGGTTGAGCAGGTCGCGGTCCTTGGCGGCCAGCGCCAGGACCTCGCTGAGCAGCGATCCATAGCGGTCCAGCAGATGACGCACCCGGTAGGGATGCAGACCTTCCAGCGCACCGACGTGCTCGGTCTGGTTGATCAGCGCGAAGTAGCCGTCGGCGCCCAGCAGCGGCACCTTCTCGGTGATCGACTGTGCGACTCGAGCCGGAATATATTGCGCCGCAGCGTCAATCGCATCAGAGGCCATTACCCGGTAGGTGGTGTACTTACCGCCGGCGATGGCGACCAGGCCCGGTGCGGGCACGGCCACCGCGTGCTCCCGCGACAACGTGGACGTGTCCTCGCTCTCCCCGGCCAGCAATGGGCGCAAGCCGGCGTACACCCCGTCGATATCGGCGTGGCTCAACGGGGTGGCCAGCACGGTGTTGACGGTACCGAGGATGTAGTCGATGTCGGCCTTGGTGGCCGCCGGGTGCGCAAGGTCCAATGCCCAGTCGGTATCGGTGGTGCCGATGATCCAATGGTTGCCCCACGGGATGACGAACATCACCGACTTCTCGGTGCGCAGGATGATCGCCACGTCGCTGACGATCCGGTCCCGCGGCACGACGATGTGCACTCCTTTAGAGGCGCGCACCTGAAAACGCCCACGCTGCTTGGACAATGCCTGAATCTCGTCGGTCCACACCCCGGTCGCGTTGACGACGACGTGACCGCGGACGTCGGTGACGGCGCCGTCCTCGGAGTCGCGCACCCGCACGCCGGTCACCCGGTCACCTTCGCGCAGCAACGACACCACCTGTGTGGACGATCGCACTACCGCGCCGTACTGCGCGGCGGTCCGAACAACGGTCATGGTGTGCCGGGCGTCGTCGACGACGGTGTCGTAGTAGCGGATGCCGCCGATCAGCGCGCTTCGCTTCAGACCCGGGCACAGCCGCAGCGCACCGGCGCGGGTCAAATGCTTCTGCCCCGGAACGGATTTCGCGCCGCCAAGTTCGTCGTACAGTACGAGCCCGGCAGCGACATATGGGCGTTCCCACCACCGCTTGGTCAGCGGATACAAAAACGGCAACGGCTTAACCAGATGCGGCGCCAACGTGGTCAACGACAACTCACGTTCGAAAAGCGCCTCACGCACCAGCCCGAATTCCAGTTGCTCTAGGTAGCGCAACCCGCCATGAAACATCTTCGAGGACCGGCTCGACGTGCCGGAGGCGAAATCACGCGCTTCGACCATCGCCACTTTCAGCCCACGGGTAGCCGCATCCAGCGCGGATCCCGAACCCACTACGCCGCCACCGATGACCACGACGTCGAATTGTTCGCTGCCGAGCCGTTCCCACGCCGCGGCGCGCTGCTCGGGCCCCAAGAAGGAACTCGGTCGGGTCTGCTCGCTCCCCGGTAGGCGAATCGGGTCGCTCACGGCACAGCTCTCCCGTCGGTTACTGGTGAGTAGGGCACTGGTCCCTAGGCTACCTGGCCGGGCCCAATTGCCCGGCTCCTCCTCGGGCCGCACTCGGCCCGCATCGTCGCCGGGCTGGGTCAGTCCAGGTCGTCGTGCGCCATCAGCCGCCGTGCCGCCTCGGTGATCGAGCCCGACAGCGACGGGTAGACGGACAGCGTTTCGGCCAGCTGATTCACGGTGATGCGGTTCTGCACGGCCATCGCGATCGGCAGGATCAACTCGGACGCGATCGGCGCCACCACCACGCCGCCGATGACCACGCCGGTGGACTGCCGGCAGAACAGTTTGACGAAGCCTTGGCGCAGTCCCGACATCTTGGCGCGCGCATTGGTCTGCAACGGCAGCTTTATCGTCCGGGCCAGCACCGATCCGTTGTCGATGGCCGACTGCGGAATACCGACGGCGGCGATTTCGGGCCGGGTGAACACCGCGGCGGCCACCGTGCGCAGCCGGATGGGGCTAACGGCCTCTCCCAACGCGTGCCACATGGCGATCCGGCCCTGCATCGCGGCGACGGATGCCAACAACAGCAGGCCGGTGCAGTCCCCGGCAGCGTAGATGCCCGGCACCGACGTCCGCGACACCCGGTCGACGGTCAGGTAGTTACCACGTCCCAGCTCGATGCCCACCCGCTGCAGGCCCAGGCCGCCGGTGTTCGGCACCGACCCGATCGTCATCAGCGCGTGACTGCCCTCCACGACGCGACCATCGGTCATCTTGACCAGCACCCCGGAGTCGGTGCGGGTTACCGACTCGGCCCGCGCATTCTTGACCAGCTGAACGCCGCGTTCGGCGAACGACTCCTCCAGCACCCGGGCGGCGTCGGCGTCCTCATACGGCAGCACCCGGTCACGGCTGGCCACAACCGTGACGTCTACGCCCAATTCGGTGTAGGCGTTGACGAATTCGGCGCCGGTAACACCGGAGCCCACCACGATCAGGTGGTCGGGTAGGGTGTCCAGATCGTAGAGCTGGCGCCAGGTCAGGATGCGCTCACCGTCGGGCTGCGCCGACGGCAGCTCCCGAGGGCTGGCGCCGGTGGCGATCAAGACGACATCGGCGTCGTAGGTGCTGGTGGTGCCGTCGGCGGCGGTCGCCTTGACGCAGTGGGTCGCCAGACCCGGGCTCGCATCGATCAACTCACCTTTGCCAGCGACCACGTGGACACCCGCACTCACCAGTTGGGAATTGATGTCGGCGGACTGCGCGGCGGCCAGCGTCTTGACTCGCTGATTGATCTCCGGCAACGAGATCTTGGCGTCCTCGATGTCGATGTCGAAGCCCAAACGAGGCGCCCGGCGCAGTTCGGTGCGCACGCCGGTTGAGGCGATGAATGTCTTCGACGGCACGCAGTCGACCAGCACGGCCGCGCCGCCGATGCCGTCCGAGTCGATGACGGTGACCTCGGCGTCGCGTGCCGCCGCGACGAGCGCTGCCTCATAACCGGCCGGTCCTCCGCCGAGAATCACGATGCGGGTCGCCACGGGTCCTAACCTAGCCCTGCGACGATGCGCGGCGCAGCGCGGCGCGAGGAGAAGCCGGGCAATCCAACCGAGCAACCTAAGGCCAACGTGTCGGATCATCGCCGCTCGTGCGCTGGCCGTTTAAGCTTTCTCCGTGCCGCTCTACGCTGCCTACGGCTCGAACATGCATCCCGAGCAGATGCAGCAACGCGCACCCCACTCGCCGATGGCCGGAACAGGCTGGTTGCACGGCTGGCGGCTGACGTTCGGTGGTGAGGACATCGGCTGGGAGGGCGCGCTGGCCACCGTCGTCGAGGATCCGGCCGCGAAGGTGTTCGTCGTGCTCTACGACATGACGCCCGCCGACGAGATGAACCTCGATCGGTGGGAGGGATCCGAGCTGGGCATCCATAAGAAGATTCGGTGTCGGGTGGAGCGCCTGTCGTCCGACACCACCACCGACCCGGTTCTGGCGTGGCTGTATGTGGTAGACGCCTGGGAGGGTGGTCTGCCGTCCGCCCGCTACATCGGTGTGATGGCCGATGCCGCCGAAATCGCCGGCGCGCCAGACGAATACGTGCACAACCTGCGCACCCGCGCGGCGCGAAACATCGGTCCGGGAAGCTAAATCAGGGCGGCGGACTGCTCGACGATGTTTGCCATCAACCGCACCCCGATCGCCAGCGCGCGCTCGTCGAGGTCGAACGTCGGCTGATGCAGGTCCAGCTGCGGACCGTGGCCCGACCACACTCCCAGTCGCGCCATCGCTCCCGGTACTTCTTCCAAATACCAGGAGAAGTCCTCGCCGCCGCCGGACTGCCTGGTATCGGTCAGCACATCCGGCCCGACCGCCTCGACGGCGTGGGCGATGATGCGCGTCGAGATCTCCTCGTTGACCACCGGCGGGACACCGCGGTTGTACTGCAGGGTGTGCTCGATACCCAGCGACGACAGCAGACCGGCCACCACCTCGCGGACCATGTCCTCGAGGCTCAGCCAGGTTTCCCGGCTGGCCGTGCGGATAGTGCCAGCCAGCACGCCGGTCTGCGGGATCGCGTTGGCGACCACCCCCGCATTGACCGCGCCCCACACCATCACGGTGCTGTTGCGTGGGTCGATGCGACGTGACAGCACGCCGGGCAACCCGGTGATCAGCGTGCCCAGCGCGTAGACCAGGTCGGCGGTCAAGTGTGGCCGCGAGGTGTGCCCGCCCGGCGAATACAGGGTGATCTCGATCATGTCGGCGGCCGAGGTGATCGGCCCCGCCTTCACCGCGATCTTGCCGACCGCCAGCCGGGGATCGCAGTGCAGGGCGAAGATCCGGCTCACCCCGGACAGCGCGCCGGCGGCGATCGCGTCGATCGCGCCGCCGGGCATCAGCTCTTCGGCGGGCTGGAAGATCAGCCGCAGCGCAACCGGCAGTTCCGGCACCCCCGCCAACGCCAACGCCGTCCCCAGCAGGATCGCGGTGTGCGCGTCGTGACCGCAGGCGTGCGCCGCGTTGGGCATCGTCGACTCATACGGGGCACCGGTCCGCTCGGCCATCGGCAACGCGTCCATGTCGGCCCGCAACGCGATCCGGGGCTCCCGGTCGGGACCGAAATCGCAGGTCAGGCCCGTCCCGCCGGGTAGCACTTTCGGGTTGAGCCCGGCGTCGGCCAACCGTTCGGCGACAAACTGTGTGGTCGCGTACTCCTGGCGGCCCAACTCCGGGTAGCGGTGGATGTGCCGCCGCCAGGCGACCAAGTCGTCGAAGTGGGCCGCCAGCCACGAGTCAGCGATGTCGGCAAGCGTCATAAGCGCCGCTCCTCACGAGCCGCCAGCACCCGATCGCGTTCATCCGGTGACTCGGCAAGACGAACGACTGTGCGCGCCAACATGATTGCGCCATCGACGACGGCCTTGTCGGCGCTCGGACCGATCGCAGCCGCGGCGAACTCGGGCTGGTGCAGCGAAGCGCCGCCGACGTCGACGGCGACCATCGGATGGATCCCCGGTAGAAATTGCGTGACGTTGCCCATGTCGGTACTGCCCAACGGCAGCTTCGCCTCGAGTTCCTCGTCGACGGGTGTACGCCCGAGCCGCGTCATCTCGTCGCGGATGGCACCGGCCAGCCACCGATCGGGCTTGAGCGCGTCGTACATCGGCTCGGTCTGCTCAACGCTGTACTCACAGCCGGTGGCGACCGCGCCGGCCAAGAAGCAGTCGCCCACCTTGCCTTCCAGATCGGCAAGCGACAACGCTTCGGTGGCGCGCATCGTGTACTGCAATTCCGTCCGGCTCGGGATGACGTTGGCGACCTGGCCGCCCTCGGAGACGATGCCGTGCACCTGCTGTCCGTGCGCCAGCTGTTGACGCAGCAGCCCGATGGCCACCTGTGCCACGGTGGTTGCGTCGGCGGCGTTGACACCCAGAAACGGTGCGGCCGATGCATGTGCTTCCCGCCCGCGATACTCCACCCGGACCGCGGACAACGTCAGCGACCGGGCGGCCGCGATATCCACCGGCCCGGGATGCATCATCACCGCGGCCACCAAGTCGTCGAAGACTCCGGCGTTGAGCAGCAACACTTTTCCACCGCCGAACTCCTCGGCGGGTGTGCCCAGCAGCGCAACCTTAAGGCCCAGTTCGTCGGCGACATCGGCCAGTGCCAGCGCGGCGCCCACTGCCGATGCGGCGATGATGTTGTGTCCGCAGGCATGACCGATTCCGGGCAGCGCGTCGTACTCGGCGCACACGCCGACGGCCAACGGACCGGCGCCGAAGTCGGCGCGGAAAGCGGTGTCCAATCCACCGGCTGCCGCGGTGATCTCGAAACCCCGCTCAGCCGCCAGCGATTGGGTCTTGGCGCAACTGCGATGCTCTGCGAACGCCAACTCCGGTTCGGCGTGAATCGCGTGGGATAGCTCGATGAGGTCCGCGCCACGGCGCCGCACCGCGTCCTCGACGCGATCCAACACCGGGATTGAGGCCATTCTCGCAGTATCTCACCGACGACCATCGGTGCTGACAACGTCCGGCTCACCATCCACCAGGACGGCACGCTCGTGAGCGGCTCGGCGATGGCGGAAAGCGGCGAACCGCCTGGGAATCGATCCATGCGTTCCGGGAATCTGGACAAAATTGCCGGTTTGCCGGTCAGACGGGTGGTGGTACGTCTATCTTTGCTGCCAGCCCGTGTTTGATCCAAACGCCCTAGTATCCGACAGCGGGGACATTTGGGGTGGGATCCGAATCTGCACGGTGGACCCCAGGGATGGTCTAATGTCGAATTCTCCTCGCTCGTTGGTCAACCATTGGCATGTATCGCCCGGCGATGCTCCGGCTATGGATCGGCGACGGCCCGGTCAGACCAAGCAACCACCCGCCGCCAAACTGCGCCGGATGCCTGCTGTGGTTGTGCTGGAACGGCTACCGGTCCCGGCGCTAGCCATCGGCCAAGACGGCACAATCTTGTTCACCAACGCGGCATTCGCCGGAATGCTGGGTCACACCGAGCACACCGTCTTGCAGCTGAAGTTCCACGAAATATTTAGGCATCTGCCGGCCGACCGGCCCGCGGCCGCCGTCATGTGCTCATACGCCGACCAACTCGTCGAGCTGGCGCACCGCGACGGTTTTGCCGTGCGGGCCAGCATGAGTAAATCCGCGATGTTGCGCCGTGACGACGACGTCGCGCTCGCGGTCTTCCACGATCTGACCGCGCGGCTGTGGAGCGATAAAGCCTGAGCGCTTCGCGGGCCGATTAAATGTTCTCCGCGCTTAACCACCGCAGAGTGAAGACATCACTGCTGGCCGCTAGGCTCCCGCACTGTGAGTGACGGTCCGGCCGATCCCGACGCGCTCGCGCGGCGGGCCGCGCAGTTCATCGTCGAGGGCACCGGGATCGCCGAACACGATGTGGCGATCGTTCTGGGGTCGGGGTGGGCGTCGGCCGTCGTGACGCTGGGCTCGGCGACCGCGGTGCTGCCGATGGCTGAACTGCCCGGCTTCACCCCTCCGACTGCGGTCGGTAACACCGGTCAGGTGTTGTACCCGCAGGCGGGGCGCCGTCGCGACCGTCTCACATGTCGCGCGGCGTCCGAATGTAGGTCTCGGCGCGAAGCCATGCCTGCGGCGGAACAAATCGCTCGTCATCCCAGCTGGCGGATCGGACGCGTATACGTCCGCGCCAATTTTTCATGATGGCGACGTGAACGGGCCAGCGGATGAAACGACGCAGATCCGCGTGACTTTCCCAGACGGACAGCGATCCGCCGCGCAACTCGACGTGCTTGCCCCATAGCCAAAGCCCGACCGCGCCACGCATGATCGGCCAGCTTTCCGCCAGCTTCATGCCCAATGCGGCGATCTGTTGCCAATCCTCTTCCGAATCTGAATGAAAGTCGGTGAAACTCACCACGACTGGGGACTGGGTGCCGTGGGACGGGCCGGGCAGCCAGTCCGCGCTGAGGATGCCGCTCCCAGGCGTCATCGGCGGTTGACCAGTCCAGGTGCCCAACGATGTTGTCGTCATGACTTCTTCGCTGCCATGCCGCTGGTCTTCGCCATGACCGGTGGATTCCACTCTGGGGAGCGGCCGAGATAAGCGAGGATGCGATCGAGGTCGTTGATCGGCTCCGTCGACGGGATCGCCGGGCCAAATACAGCACTGTCGGAGGTGCGAAAGCTTCCGTCGGGCACCGCGAACGCCAAAGGCAATGCCGCGGCTACAACGTCGACCGGAAGCTCAAAGGGTTGACCCAACGTGCGCGCCACATCCCAGCCGTGCACGACGTAGTCCACATAATGAAACCCGATCGCCGCTGAACCCGGGAAGGTCGCGCCGGCCCCAAACTCCGGTAACGCGAAAGCCGCATCGAGCACATCGGCGCCGGCGAATGCGTCTATCACCGCGGTGGCGGCCGCAGAGTAGGTGCCGGCCGGGTCGACTGCCACCGCTTCGGCGACGGTGTCGGGTTGCCATATCGCCTGGTCGGCGCCGTGGCCGCGTGCGGCGGCGGCAAAGCCGCGATGCTGGACCGTCATGTGAGTGAGCAGGTCGGCGAGACTCCAGCCAACGCACGGCGTCACCTTCGATAAGTCGTCGACGGTGACGGCCGAGACCACGTCAACAGAGGCCAGTACGGCAATCCGATGTAAAGGTCGAACATCTTGATTCATATGCATACGCTTATTATATGCATATGTAGATCGTATGTCAAGCCTTATCATCCGGATGTGGTGCGAAAGGCGACGCGTCCAGACCTCGCGGAGATGCTCGCGCAGCTGGCTCGTCAAACGGTCGCCGCCGAGCAACCGGTGCTGGCCGCGCACGGCCTGTCGATGTGGGGCTACATCGTTCTCAGCGCCCTGGATCGTTCGCCGATCCGCACTCAAGCCGCACTCGCCGAGGCGATCGGCGCCGACAAAACACGCATCATTCCCACCCTCGACGAGTTGCAGCAGCACGGTTTCATCGAACGGATTCCCGACCCCGACGACCGCCGCGCGCGCCTGCTCGCGATCACCGAGTCGGGCCGTTCCACCAAAGACGCAGTGCAGGTGGCCATCCAGCGTGGGGAGGAGCACTGGCTCGGGCAGCTATCGGCCAACGACCGAGACGTCTTTCTGCGCGCGCTGCGCCAGCTCACCTTTGGCGGTTAGGCTGCCCGACTGTGAGTGACGGCCCGCCCGACCCCGCCGCGCTTGCGCGGCGGGCCGCGCAATTCATCGTCGAGGGCACCGGGATCGCCGAACACGATGTCGCGATCGTTCTGGGGTCGGGGTGGGCGCCCGCTGTTGCCGCCCTGGGCTCGGCGACCGCCGTGCTGCCGATGGCCGAACTGCCCGGCTTCACCCCTCCGACTGCGGTCGGCCATACCGGTCACGTGTTGTCGTTGGGTATCGGTGCACACCGCGTGCTGGTGCTGGCCGGTCGTGTCCACGCGTATGAAGGGCATGACCTGATGCACGTCGTGCACCCGGTGCGGACGGCTTGCGCCGCCGGCGCACGCGTCGTCGTGCTGACCAACGCGGCCGGTGCGGTGCGCCAAGACTTCGCGGTCGGCCAGCCGGTGCTGATCAGCGACCACCTGAACCTGACCGCGCGGTCTCCGCTGGTCGGGGCCCAGTTCGTCGACATGGTCGACGCCTACGCGCCGCGACTGCGGGTGCTGGCCCGCGCGGTCGACCCGGCGCTGACCGAAGGCGTGTACGCCGGGCTGCCCGGCCCGCATTATGAGACGCCGGCCGAGATCCGAATGCTGCGGACGCTGGGCGCCGATCTGGTGGGCATGTCCACCGTGCACGAGACGATCGCAGCGCGGGCGGCGGGCGCCGAGGTGCTGGGGATGTCGCTGGTGACGAATATGGCGGCCGGCATCACGGGTCAACCGCTCAGCCATGCCGAGGTGCTTGCCGCCGGCGCGGCCTCGGCGACCCGGATGGGCGCACTACTGGCCGACGTGGTCGCGCAGCTGTAGAGGGCTTCTGAGGAATCCAGTGACTCCGGAGGATTGGATCGCGCACGACCCCGACCCGGCGACGGCCGCCGAGCTCGCGCAGTGCGATCCGGCCGAATTGGCGGCGCGGTTCGCCCGGCCGCTGACATTCGGCACCGCGGGACTGCGCGGCCCGGTCCGGGGTGGTCCGGACGCGATGAACCTCGCCGTCGTGTTGCGTGCCACCTGGGCCGTCGCAACGGTGCTCACCGAGCGCGGCGACGCCGGTTCGACGGTGTTCGTCGGGCGCGACGCGCGGCACGGCTCAGCCACATTCGCCGTGGCGGCAGCCGAAGTACTTGCCGCCGCGGGCTTTTCGCCCACGCTGTTTCCGCATCCGGTACCCACACCCGTACTGGCATTTGCCGTGCGGCACACCGGCGCTGCGGCGGGCATCCAGATCACCGCATCACACAATCCGCCGGCCGACAACGGCTACAAGGTGTATCTCGCTGGGGGAATGCAGATCATCTCCCCCACCGACCACGAGATCGAAACCGCGATTGACGCGGCCCCCTTCGCCGACGAGATCGGCAGGGCGCACGTCGAACCGGCTGACCCAGGTCTGGTCGAGCACTACATCGAGCGGGCCGTTCGGGTGCGGCGCTCGTCGGGCCCGGTCCGGGTGGCGCTGACGCCCCTGCACGGGGTGGGCGGCGACGTGGCCGTCGAAGCGCTGCGACGCGCCGGCTTCGGCGATGTGCATACCGTGGCCAGCCAGTTTCGGCCCGATCCGGACTTCCCGACCGTCCGGTTCCCCAATCCCGAAGAGCCCGGTGCCACGGACGCGCTGCTGGCGCTGGGCGACGACGTCGATGCCGAGATCGTGATCGCGCTCGATCCTGACGCCGATCGCTGCGCGGTCGGGATACCCACACCGACGGGCTGGAGGATGCTTTCCGGTGATGAGACCGGTTGGCTGCTCGGCGATTTCATCTTGTCTCGAACCGAACCGGGCGAGCTCGCCACCAGTGTGGTGGCCAGCACCGTGGTGTCGTCGCGGATGCTTTCGGCAATCGCCGCCCGCTGGGGCGCACGCCACGTGGAGACCCTGACCGGCTTCAAATGGCTGGCCCGCGCCGATGCCGACCTGCCCGGCAGCACGTTGATTTACGCCTATGAGGAGGCGATCGGGCACTGTGTCGACCCGGCCGCGGTCCGGGACAAGGACGGCATCAGCGCCGCGGTGCTCGCCTGCGATTTGGTGGCGACGCTAAAGCTTTCAGGCCGCTCGGTCCTCGACGCGCTGGATGACCTGGCCCGCCGATTCGGCGTGCACGTCGGCGCCGCCGTGTCATGGGCGGTGACCGACCCGGACGAGGCAACCGCATTGATGCGTCGGCTGCGGACTTCGCCGCCCACTCGGCTGGCCGGATTCGCCTCGACCACAACTGATCTGCTGCAGCGCCCCGATGTCGATCGAACCGATGCGCTGATCTTCACCGGCGGCGACGCCGGCACGTCGGCCCGCGTTGTTGTCCGACCGTCGGGCACCGAGCCGAAAGTCAAGTGCTACATCGAAGTTCGGTCCGCGGTGGCCGACGATCTGGCCGGTGTTCGCCGGCGGGCGACCGCGCTCTGCGACGAACTGGCATCGTCGGTGCAGCACTGGTAGGCGCTGCTGTCTCAGCACGGTCCGAATTGACGGTCGCCGGCGTCGCCGAGGCCCGGGACAATGTACTTCACGTCGTTGAGGCGGTCATCGACGGCCGCGGTGAACACTCGTACGTCGGGCGCTGTTTTTTCCAACGCCGCAATGCCTTCCGGGGCCACGAGTGCAGCCAGCACGGTGATGTCGTCGGCGCCGCGGCGGTGCAGCAACTCGATGGTGTAATTCATCGTCCCGCCGGTAGCCAGCATCGGGTCGAGGGCCAGCACCGGCCGGCCACGCAGATCGTCGGGCAATGACTCCAGATACGGTGTGGGCAAAGCGGTTTCCTCGTCGCGGGCCACGCCGACAAACCCCACCTGGGCTTCCGGTAACAGCAGAAGGGCCGAATCGACCATGCCCAGCCCGGCCCGCAGGACCGGCACCAGCAGCGGCGGTTTCGCCAACCGGGTGCCGGCCGTCTCGGCCAGTGGGGTGCGCACGGTGATCGTCTGGCGGGACGCGTCTCGGGTGGCTTCGTAGACCAGCATCAGGGTCAGATCTCGCAGCGCTACGCGAAACACTGCGTTATCGGTGTTTTCGTCGCGCAGTATCGTCAGCCGGGCCGCTGCCAGCGGGTGCTCAACGACACGTACATCCACGGGACCTGACCCTAGCCGGGTCCGCGGCTTAGGCGCCGAAGAAGTTGAAGATGTCGAAGCCGTAGCCAACCAAGTCGATCAGCGGCTGTGCGGAAATCGCCGGGTCGCCACTGAAAATGGCGTCTGGCGCCAAGGACGGGATGCTCGCCGTCAAGGCAGTCCACTCGGTCAGCAGCGACGCGTCCAGCTGGTTCGTGGCGTCGTAGCCTGACAGCAGCGAGTCAACGAACGACGTCGGCAGCGGCGACTGCCCGGCGTCCTCCAAAAGATCGTCGATCGGCCCAACGAACGTCTGCACCGTGGCGTATTCCATTCCGGCCAGCATCTGCAGCGGATCCATCTCCGGAGCAAAGCCGGCGCCCCCGGACTCGACCAGTTGGCCGGTCGCGTCGACCGTCCAGGGGCCGGCAGCACCGATCGGGTCGACCCCGTTGACTTCGATGCCGGCGCCCGGATCACCGGGGTTGCCGTAGCCCCAGTCGTCGAACAAGGTCGCAAACGGCGCGAAGGAGTCGTAGAAGAACTGCCCAGCGGGGCCACCGTCGTACATGAACGCCAACGTCGGCAGCGGCGCGGGAATCTCATAGAAGTTGGTATTGCCGATCGACCCGAGACTGATGATGCCATTCGTGTCCAAGTTCACGCCGGGAGTCGGGTCCGGGTAGTAGGGGTGAACCGTCTCGATCCCGATGAGCGCGTTGAGGTCGGCGAAGAGGTTGCTGGGATCCTCGGGGAAATCGGCCCAGCCGTCGTATTCGCCGGTGTAGATGTCGGTCGCAATCCCGGTGGTCGGGGTGGTTGCCAGGCTCAGCGGGATATCAACGAACGGAACGTGTTGGGGCTCGGGAGTCAAGCTGAAGGCGCCGACGCCGTCGGGGAATTGGAAGCGGTCCAGGATGCCGCCGATCGGGCTTTGGGGGTCACCGAGCAGCGTGACGCTCAAGTCGTTCAGGTTGACTCCGGCCGGCGTGTTGTTGAGGAGGTCGTTCATCTCCACGGTGGCGACGTCGGCGCTCTGCGAGTAGCCCAGCACGGCGACGTCGTTTCCGCCCTGTAGTGCCGGGACGATTACGTTGTTCAGGTCGCTGGCGCCGGTATTCAGTGAGTCGCCGAAGCCCAAGTTCGGCTCGCTGGGATTGCAGACGAACGGGCAAAACTGCTCCGGCGTGGTCAGCGGGTCGAAGGTGTAGGCGCTGTCCTGGCTGAGGTACAGCGATTCGACTGAGCTGAGGAAACCGTTGTCAGGGGTGGGAACGCCGGTGCCGCTCATGATCCAGCCCTCGTCGGCGAGCAGCCTGGCCTCCGCGATGAGCGCTTTCACCTCAGACGGGAAGGCCCACAGTCCGATCGACAACGCGCCGGTGGCGGCGGCACAAGCGATCACCAACGATGCATAACCCCGCGAACGCAATCTCGGTTCTGACATCCCGACCTCCCAGCGGTAAACCGCCAGCCGAGAATGCAGCCACAGATGGCGTGATCATCCCCGGCCCGGCGATTGGCAAACATCATGTCCTGTTCGGGCACTCTTCATGACGCAATTCGCGAATTCGTCGGTTGCGCTTCCGCCACTCGACACGCGTCGGCGTGCACCAATGAGCTGGGGCGGGAACCATATACTCCCCGCCATGCGACGCCGACCATCGCGCAGTGGCAAGCGATATCGAGCGGTCAGCTTATTCGGTGTGCTGGCGGCTTCCAGTGTGCTGATGTCGTGGCCGTCGGTTCATCGAGCCCACGAAACGGCCCCGGTGGACTTCAAGGCGGCCGCCGTTCCGACCCCAGCGCACATCGTCGTCGTGGTGGAAGAAAATCGCTCGCAAGCCAACATCATCGGAAACAGATCGGCCCCCTACATCAACCAGCTGGCCGCCGGTGGCGCGATGATGGCGCAGTCGTTCGCCGAGGTGCATCCCAGCGAGCCCAACTATTACGCGTTGTTCGCCGGCGACACGCTGGTGAAGGACAACGTCTGTCCGGTCAACGCGGGCAACACGCCCAATCTCGGCTCGCAATTGCTCGCCGGCGGTTACACGTTCGTGGGCTTCGCGGAGAGCCTGCCCGCGGTCGGCTCGACGGAATGCCGGGCGGGAAAGTATGCGCGCAAGCATGTGCCCTGGGTCAGCTTCAGCAATATCCCGGGCTCCTATTCCCTTCCGTTTTCCGCGTTTCCGGCCCCGTCGAATTACGCCAGCTTGCCGACGGTCGCATTCGTCACCCCGAACCTCGACAATGACATGCACGACGGCTCGATCGGCCAAGGCGACACGTGGCTGTATCAGAACTTGTCGCAGTACGCCGAATGGGCGAAAGCCAATAACAGCCTGCTGATCCTGACATGGGACGAGGACGACAACACCTCGCGGAACCAGATTCCGACGGTGATCTACGGGGCGAACGTCAGACCCGGAACTTACAGCGAGCCGATCAGCCACTACAACGTGTTGTCCACGCTGGAGCAGATGTACGGGCTGCCGAAGCTCGGCTATGCAACCAGAGCGCCCGCCATCACCGACATTTGGGGCGCCTAACCGCAGCCTGGCGTCCGGCAGCCACGCCGCCCGTCGCTATTGTGTGCCGCATGGCTGCTGACCTCGTCCCGATCTGCTTGAGCCTGACCGACGGTGACCACTACACCGTGTGGGCGCCCCGCTGGCGCGACGCGGGCGACGAGTGGGAGGGGTTTCTGGGTAAGGATGAGGACCTCTACGCGTTCCAGACGGCCGCTGACCTGGTGGCATTCGTGCGCACCAACACCGACAACGACCTGGTGGACCACCCGGGGTGGAAAGGGCTGACCGAGGCCAACGCCCACAAGCTCGAGCCCGCCGACGACAAGCAATTCGACCTGATCGGGGTCGAGGAGGTGGTCTCCGAGAAACCGACCGAAAAGTCCGTGACCGCGCTGGCGAACTCGCTGGCGATCGTCTCGTCGATCGGGTCGGTGTGCGAGCTGCCGGCGGTGATGAAATTTTTCAACGGCAACCCGACCTTGGGCACGCTGGCCGGCGGGATCGACCACTTCACCGGCAAAGCCGGTCTCAAGCGCTGGAACGTGATCGCCGAAGTCATCGGACGTAGCTGGGACGACGTGCTCGGCGCCTTGGACGAGATCATCAGCACTCCCGACGTTGACAGCGCGATATCGGACGCCGCCGCTGCCGAACTGGCCGAACCGGTCGAAGAAGAGCACCTCGAAGAGGACGATTCGGGCACCCATCAGGAAAGCGACGCCGGCACCGAGGAGCAAGAGACCGAGCCTGCCGAGGACGGCGAGACAGCCGGTGCCACCGGCGACGAGGTTGTGCTCGGCGGCGACGAGGATTTTTGGCTGAAAGTCGGCATCGACCCGATCCGGATCATGACCGCCGCAGGTACGTTCTACACACTGCGCTGCTATTTCGACGACCGCCCGATTTTCCTGGGCCGTAACGGTCGAATCAGCGTATTCACCTCGGAGCGGGCCCTGGCCAGATATCTGGCCGATGAGCACGACCACGATTTGTCCGACTTGAGCACCTACGACGACATCCGCACTGCCGCAACTGACGGCTCCCTGCAGGTCGAGGTGACCGAGGACAACGTCTATGTGCTGACCGGAATGGCCGACGATTTAGCCGACGGCCCGGACGCGCTGGACCGTGACCAGCTTGATCTGGCTGTCGAGCTGCTTCGCGATGTGGGCGACTACGCTGAGGACAACACCGTCGAGAAGGCCCTGGCGAGGGAACGGCCGTTGGGCAAGCTGGCAGCCTACGTTCTCGATCCCGACTCGGTAAGCAAGCCCGCACCCCCGTACGCCGCCTCGGTGCGAGCGTGGGAAGAGCTGGAGCAGTTCGTCGAGTCGCGGCTAAGGCGCGAATAGCGCCGCAAGCCGGCGACGACATTGCTGTGCGCGTCGCGGCTAAGGCGCGAATAACGCGGGTCGAACAACTCTGGTTGAACGGTTCGGCTCCGCCCTTGTCGGGCGTCGTCGGTTCAAGTCTGCAGGTGCAGTCGATTGGCTCTCCGCGAACTGCCAATTCCCCCCACCGATGCCACGTCCGCTCGCATCGTTGCGTCAGTTCCAGGGATTCGGGAGTGACGCCACAAGCTCGTTGGGAGCAGGATGAGTGCGGTGCCAGGCAGCACCCACCACACCGGGACTGTCGTGGTGACGTGCAGAACGCGGGTAAGGGCGAGTGCACAGACCACCCCGACGGCCACGAGCCAGTCATCGCCGACGATGAACTCATACCAGAACGTGACGAACGCTGCGAGGCGGCGGGCCATGATGCGACCCTTGTTTTCGGTGGGTACTGGTGCCGCCGCCAAGGGACGAGCCTCTGTTCTACGCAGCAGGGCCGTGAGTGCGAGGGCGACAAGCGCGACGCCAGGAACGAGCACCAACAGTGCACTGTCGGCGCCGGGCCATTGCGCGCCGGCGCCTTCGGCACCCCAATAGACGCCGAACGATGTCAGCATGATCCCGACGATGAACTTCATAGTGTTTTCGGGCACCCGAGTCAGTGGCGCCTGGACGAGGACTCCAGCGATAGTCACGACCAGCACCGCGGTTATCGCTGCCAGCGCCGCGAGGGGCATGCTGCGCTGGTTGGCGCCAAGGGTGACCACAACAAGCGCGACTTCGAGGCCTTCCAGGACAACACCTTTGAACGACAGAGTGAAGGCGTACCAGTCGCCAACCACTGGCCGGCGGATGACAGCAGCGGCCTCGGCGGCCGCAACCTCGGTGGCGAAGATGGCGACCTCGTCGTGCCGCGCCTTGAGGCCGGCGGCCCGCAGGATTGCCTTGCGCAGCCACCGCAGGCCGAAGGTCAGCAGCAGGCCGCCGACAAATAGGCGCAGGGCTGCCAGCGGAATGACAGCGAGCGCGGGACCCAGCACGGCAATCACCGTTGACAACACGACAACGCCCGCAACGACCCCGCTGATCGCCGAGTGCCAACCTCTGCTGGTACCGGCTGCCAGCACGATGACCAGCGCTTCGACTCCCTCGACGGCGGAGGCCAGGAACACCGCCAGGAACAAGGCCCCGCTACTCATCATCACTGCTCTTGTCCGAAGCGATCAACGACAACACGCGCACACGAAGTTCGAGACGGCCGGTGACAGGCCGGATGCCAGTGCTGCCCGGTGTCCGGCGCGGGTGGACAATCTGTCGGGTCACGGTGTGACAAACCGGTCCGCTTGGTCGTCATGGCGGTCCTGTCGCTGGTGAGCGCCCTACAGCGTCTGTTTGATGCCCGCCAAAAGGTACCGATGGATAACAAAGCCAACTCGTCGCGGAATTGTCGCGGGTGACAACGCTGGGCAACATTCTGCACTTGATTGGGTTACCTTGCGGCAACGGAGACATGACGGTCTCGCGCTCGCGGCGGCGCGGCAAGGGCACGGTACCGCCGCCGGTGGAATTCCCCGGTGATCACGGCGGATTCATCGGGCGGCCAGAGGAATTCGCTAAGACAAGACCCTGCGCAAAGTGCTATCGCATGCGATATCGCTCTGCCGGCCAGAGTGGTGAAGGTCAGACGGTGCTGATGTTGCCGGTGTGGTCAGTCCCCGCTAACCGACCAGCACCGCAAAGCGCGGTTTGATGACTTCGTCGATGATCGCAAGTCGCTCGTCAAAGGGAATGAACGCGGACTTCATCGCATTGATGGTGAACCGCTCGAGGTCACTCCAGCCGTATCCGAACGCGTCGACGAGAGCCAGCATTTCACGGCTCATTGTCGTGTCGCTCATCAACCGGTTGTCGGTGTTGACGGTGACCCGGAACCGCGCCCGGGCGAGCAGGTCGAACGGATGCTCGGCGATGCTGTTGACCGCGCCGGTCTGGACGTTGGAGCTGGGGCACAGCTCCAACGGAATCCGCTTGTCCCGCAGTATCGATGCCAATCGGCCCAGTCGCACCGTGCCGTCGTCGGCGACGTCGATGTCGTCGACGATCCGCACGCCGTGGCCCAGCCGGTCGGCACCACAGGATGCGATCGCCTCGTGGATGGACGGTAGCCCGAAGGCTTCACCGGCGTGAATCGTGAAGCGCGCGTTGTTATTTCGCATATAGTCGAATGCATCCAGGTGCCGGGTGGGTGGGTAGCCGGCTTCCGCACCGGCGATGTCGAATCCGACCACGCCCTTGTCGCGGAATCGGATCGCCAGCTCGGCGATTTCGCGGGACAGCGCGGCGTGGCGCATCGCGGTGACCAGACAGCGCACGACGATGGCTCGTCCGGCCGCTGCGGCCGCCTTCTCCCCGTCGGCGAAACCCGCCAGCACGGCATCGACGACGGCGTCGAACGACAGCCCGCGGTTGATGTGCAGTTCGGGGGCGAACCGCACCTCGGCGTATACCACCGAGTCGGCGGACAGGTCCTCCACGCATTCGTAGGCCACCCGGTGCAGCGACTCGGGCGTCTGCATCACCGCGACGGTGTGCGAGAACGGC
>NZ_DATFZD010000232.1:0-13254 GCF_035314665.1 Mycobacterium sp.
ATGCTGACCGCGGCCCTACTTCAGGCAAGCGGCTCTCCGCCGATACGGTCGCACATCGTGCCGGCCGCGGCGGCGCTGCCGACCGTCTTCGCCGGCGTCGTCAACCTGCTTGCGCAGTGAAAAGCCCGACGCGCGTTCAGATCTCTGGTGTGACAACGCTAGCCACCGTCGGGGGCATCACGCTTTCAGGGATCTCGCGCGTCGTGCTTCCCAGCGCGTTCTGGCGCGTGACGACATAGGTGTAGCGGTCTGCGCCCGGGTCCGTGGCGAGCGGTTCTTTGCTGTCGAGGAGGTCTTCCACGCCGGCCGAAGGTCACCATTCGAAAACGGTTGTGCAACACGGCTGGCTTTCAAGATCAAACTTATTGACAATTGACCCGGTGTCCAATACGACTCAGGTACGACTATGCGGTTCTGCTGAGCGCGGATAAAGGAGCTGACGTTGATCTCGATCTTTGATCGATTCGGCATCAAAGTAGTTGCCGGCGTTGGCTTGTACGGGGCCGCCATCGCGTTGAGCCCGGACGCGGCGGCAACCCACCTGAAAACGGGCGGCTATTCATGCGTCCAGGGACTAGCGGGCGAAACCGCACCGGCGGCGGTCGCCGGCGGACCGGTGGTCGCGGCAGTATGTGTTCCGCCTGCGCCTGTCGGGGCCGCACTATCCGGTGCGGGTGGTCCTGCCGCGGCGGCCCCGGTGCTGGCGGGTGCCCCCGTCCCGGCGGGCGGTGGTGGCCCGGTGCCGGTTGGTGCTCCGGCGGGTTTGCCAGTCGGTGCCCCCGTGATAGCGGGTGCTCCGGCACCAGGCGGCGCTTTACTCACTGGCGCGGGTGGTCCTGCAGGCAAGGAGGCGCCGACTGGTACGCCACCCACTGGCGGGCCCGCGGCCCGTCAGCCGATTCTGCCGGGCCCTCTGGAGTAGGTGGCGGCTGCTTCACATCCGTGACCTTGGCGCGCGGTCTGCGGATCGAATCGGTTGCGGGCCAATGCGTTTGCCTCAGAAGGCAACGGCGAAGTAGCCTCTGTTTTCGGCAACAGCAACGAGGTGTGGGCCCAAGACCGCAACAACGACCTCGCCGGCGTCTTCGGCAACTCGCTCGACGCGACGGCTACCGGCGCCAACTACTTGGTCGACATCCTGCCATCGCTTTAGTATTTTCCCTCGCGCTGCAACGAATTTGGGGTCGGACGCCCCTATTCCTTCACAATCACCGGGTCGCCAACATTGACGTTGTTGAAGTACCACTCCGCGTCTGCGGGGCTCAGGCTGATGCAGCCGTGGCTGACATTTTCCAGCCCAAGCGAATTCACCGCCCACGGCGCTGAGTGTACGAAGATGCCACGGCGGGTGATACGTACGGCGTAATCGACCGGGACCCGGTAACCCGCGGGATCGGTGAGCGGGACGCCGACGCTGCTCGAATCCATAAGCACCGAGCGGTCTTTGGACAGGACCGAGTAGACACCGACGGGCGTCGGGAATTCCGGCCTACCCATCGTGGCCAGCATCACGCCGTCTTCGCCCCAGTGTGGGCGGTGGTGTGGTGCTGGCCGTGGCGGCGGCGGTGTCGCCCCGACCCCGTCGACGCTGACGGTGAACGTGTGGTCCGAGATATCGGCGACGCCGAGGACGGCGGGACCGGTCTTGATCTTTGTGGACTCGCCGCCCACCAAGAGGGTCACGTTGCTGTGCGCCGGCCAGAATCGGTCCGGAACCCATTGCACGACATCGTTGTCGAGCCATTCGAACTTGCCGGTCATCGCGGGCGACGATTTGACGTCTATGGCACGCTCGGCCGCATGCCGGTTGGTGACCGGCGCGCTGAACGTCACCACCACGGGGTGCGCCACACCCACCACCTCGCCAGGCGTTGGTGTAACCGATGCGATGGTGAAGCTCGACGACTGGTTCGTCGCAGCCCCGCTTACGCCGGCCGGCCCCGCAACGACGATCGCAGCGATCACCATCACCGTAAAAAGACAGCGCACAACCGCCCGCATGGTCCGACCCCTTTAATCGACACGGTTCCAATTGGGATCGTAGGGGTACCGCAAAGAGTGGAAGCACAAGGGCGCGTAAGCAATTCGATCACGCGTTGGTCACGTTTTGACCACAGAGGCTGGCGTCAATGGATGCGGGCGCTGCCGCCGAGGCCAATTTCCAGGACACTGCCGGTGATGACCCCGGGGTCGGTCACCAGGTACACCACTCCGCGGCTGACGTCTTCGGGCTGCAGCCATGGCTGAGGTATCGGATTGGCCCTCATCATCCGGCGCACCAGATCATCTGGGATGTCGTCGCCGCCAGCGGGTTGCACCATCGGTGTTTGAGTTGTGGTCGGACAGATGACGTTGACCGTGATGCCCTCTTTGGCGACCTCCAGGGCAACGGACTTTGCGAGGCCGATGACACCCCACTTCGTCGCGTTGTATGCGGCCAGCTCGGGGATGCCCATGCGGCCGCCCATCGACGAGGTCACGACGATCCGTCCGAACCGCTGCTGTCGCATCACCGGTATCGCCGCCCGCAGGGTGTGAAATGCGCCGGTCAGATTCGTGTCGACCAGCTGCTGCCAGACCGTGTCGCTGACCTCTTCCAGCGGCCCGGTGCTGACGATCCCCGCGTTCGCTACCACGATGTCGAGGCTGCCCATGTCGGCGACCGTCTGGTCGATCGCGGCGCCGACCGCGGCCGAATCGCGTACGTCCAGGGTTAGCGGCAAGCAGCGCCGATCGAGCGCTTCAACCAGCTTTGCCGTCTCGCGTAAGTCGTCCTCGGTGCCGAGCGGGTAGGTGAGGTCCGCCATCGCGCCGGGGCCGTCGGCGACGACGATCTCGGCTCCCTCAGCCGCCAACGCCAACGCATGTGCGCGCCCTTGCCCTCGAGCCCCGCCCGTGATCAAGGCCACGCGGCCATCCAAAGCACCCATAGCCGATTAAGCTACCAGGCGGATAATCGCTTGTGGGGTGGCGGATGTCTCGCAAAATCGGTTGCAGGGGGACTGATTTCGATACTCATCTTTGGGGTGAGCGCCCCAATGCCGCCGGCCTCCCGCGACCGGCAAGCGCTTCGTCCATATCGCTGGCGCCGCTCAGAACGAAGCCACCGCCTAGTTGCATGGCTGTCATCTCCTTAGTCGTGGGCGTCAATACGCAGGCGCCGACCATAAATGCGATCGATTAATGCATCCAAAACGGGACTTGGACGCGTTGGCCGCTGGTGGTGCATGTTGGATGTGTCGGCTCGATCCCCCTTGCGGCGCGGGGTTGCTCGTTTGGGGTAGGTGCTGACGAGAGATCCGGCATGGCGGCCACAGCGGAGCTTTGTGACCCCACAACATCTAGACAGTGGTGCATGCCGGTTGGGCGGCGAACCATAAAAAGCATGAACCGCGGAGGCTGCGGAGAGGAGTGATCAAAATGATTTGGTGGACGTTGGCTTCTATCTTCGTCATCGCTCCCCTCGGGGCTCTTGCCGTTGACAGGCCGATCTTCGGCAACTGGATCTGGCGCATCGACGCTGACGCACCGCGGGAGCCTGAATGAGCATTCCGGCGTCGCCCGAAGACCCACGGTCGGCGCAGTCACGGCGTGCCCACTCGGGGCGGGCAACCCTCCGCCGCAGACGGTTTCGCGTCTGCGGCGTTGGGCGCACCTGACGTCAGCCAGTTCGTCGAGCCGCAGTCTTCGCACCGCAGCAGCGTGAGCTGGCGTCCCGTAGTTGTCGGGTTCGCAATACGTTGTTGTTCATTGGTCGGCTCTCACCTTCGCGGCCAGGCAAGCCGCGATCGCCGCCGGTCATGAGGTCTGCGACGAACTTGATCAAGGTAGGCAGGCGAGTGACGTCGCGAACAACGTCATGACACAGACTGATTTGGACGCCTATCACGCCGGGTTTTTCGTCGGAGTCAGCATTGCCGCTTTCTGCCCACGCCATAGCCAGTAGAACCAACGACTTCAAGCTGTCCTCGGGCGGCCTGCCACGCATGGATACATGAGGGGGTAACGATGATTTTCTGGGTGGCGTCTCTACCTGAACCTGACCACATACCCGATTACAGCCATGCCCAGCAGTTCGCCGGTGCTGCCGTGATCGTGGGGTTGATCCTGTTGGTAGCGATTGCGTCGATCATCCGGTACCGGCGGGGTCGCTGACGCGGGTGCTGTTTCAGTGGCTTCCGAGTTGGACGGCTTTGACGACCAGCAGCACCGCGCCGATCACAAGGTAACCGCGTAGGGCCAGCATGCCCAGTTTGGTGCCTGCCGACCATGTCACCGGTTCTAGTAGCGCCAACTGCGGCATCCGCCACTGCTTTTTATCTATGTCGTCGGGCATGGGCGGCGGGGCTGGTTGCGGGCCATGACGGCGTTCGAGCCATTTCAATGCGCCGACAGCAACAATGGCGCCGATCACGATAGCGACCACCAGGTACTCGGTGACGGCGACGACGTTGACGTCCGGGAACAGGGTGGTGGCCATCAAGATTCCCGACAAGAGGAGCAGCGTCGACACGATGAAAGCGGCGACGATGTTAAGCCAGGTGCGGTTCACCCACGGGCCGAGCACTTCTCGGTCGTTGCACAACAGCAGCAGAAACACGCTGGCGCTGGGCAACAGCAGACCGGCCAGCGCCTGCACGGCGGTGGTGATCAACCCCAGCGGTGCGCCAGGGATCAGCACGATTGCCGCGGCGGCGGCAACCATAGCGCTGTAGGAGAAATAGAACTCTTTGGCGTCGGAAAACCCTCGGTGCAACGAGTGTTTGAGACCGAAGACGTCACCGAAGGCGTAGCTGGTGGACAGCGTGACCGCGGCCGCGCCGATGATGGACGCGTCGAGGAGCACGACCGCGAACATCCATCCCAACACATTGCTGTGCTGAGCCAGCAGTCGCGCAATCGCGCCGGCATCGATGAACTCCGTCGAGTGGCCGGTGGAGCGTGATGCCCAGTCCGCAGTCATCACCAATGCTGCTGCGCCAACGACGACGACAAACGCGCCGAGGGTGGTGTCCGCGCGTTCGTAGCCGATGAAACGGGGTGTTATGCGTTTATCGACGATGTTGGACTGTTGGAAGAAAAGCTGCCAGGGGGCGACCGTGGTTCCGACGATCGCGATGATCAGCAGCACCGCATCCGAGCTGAGCCCACCTTTGATGCCGGGTACCACGAAATAACGGGCAGCGGCGCCCCATTGCGGATGTGACAGCAACAGCATTGGAATCTGCAACAACGTAACAGCGATGAACGCGAACATGGCCCGCTCCCAACGCCGAAAACTCCCTGAGGCCATGATCGCGACGAGGGCGACGGCCGAGATGGGAACGACGATGTACTTCGAAACACCGAAATAGCTTGCAGCCAACGATATTCCGATGAATTCAGTCACGATCGTCAAGAAATTCAGCAAGAACAGGTCGCCGACCGAAAACCAGCCCCAGCCGCGGCCAAAACGCTCGTTGATCAACCGCGCATGTCCTACTCCGGTGACCGCTCCGAGTCGAACCACCATCTCCTGGTTGACGATCAGAACCGGAATAAGCAACAACAACACCCACAAAAGGCTGTAGCTGTAGTTTTGCCCTGCCTGGCTGTAGGTCGCCACACCACCGGCGTCGTTATCGCCGACCATTACGATCAGCCCCGGACCGACGATCGCCAGCAACGTGATCAATCGCGTCTTGAGCGTGCGTCCGTGATCGGTCGCGTCCATCCGGATCCGACCGAACGCACCTTCAATGTCGCCGAGGTGCGCACTGTCCAGCACCGCCGAAGTACGCGGAACCTCACCAGCGGTGTCCAACACAGAACGCTGGCTGACCTGAGTGGCCGCTGAACCCTCGACCTCTGGTCGGATATTGGGCTCAGCCATGGGTCGATCCGCCCTGGTTGTCCAAATCCGAGTTATCCGGCGAGGATTCGCGGATCGGGTGCGGCGCAGGTTCGCGTCGGCGCCAGTCTTCCGGAACTGTGGCTTCCAAGAGATCGTCAAACGTCACCACGCCCAGGACGTGGTCGTGTGCGTCGACGACAGGGATGGTCACCAGGTTGTAATCGGCCATCAGCAAGGCGATATCGGTCACGTCGGCTGTCGGGGTGACCCGGACCGGGTCCAAGTCGGCCACTTCTAGCACCGGAGTGTCAGGGGCCGACTGCAGCAGCCCGATCACCGACACCACGCCGACCAGCTCACCGGACGCATTCAGAACATGGATGTTCAACAGCGCCTCGGGCTGCAACGTACGGGCCTCCGACAGAATCGAAATCGCCTGCGCGACAGTAGCATCTGCCGGACAGGAAGCCACATCAACGCCCATCAAACCACCGGCAGTGGCGGGGTTGAAACCCATCAAGGTGATGACCTTGGTGCGCTGACCCGCAGGCAGCAGCTCAAGCACAGGGCGACGGCGAGATTGACGCAGCTCGAAGATCGCGTCGGCGGCGTCGTCAGCCCGCATCCGCGCTAACACCCCGGCGACATCGGCATCACTCATATTGTCGAGCAGCTTGTTGGCTTTATCGGGGTCGAGTTCTTCGAAAACGTCGGCTTCCAACTCGGGGTCACCATGAATGCGGTCGAGAATCTCGCCGCCCTCGCGCTTGTCGGCGTCTTCGAGCAGGTCAGCGATCTGCGCCGGTTTGAGCTTGCCAAAACGCCCCCTGGCGCGGGGCTCAAGACCGCTCTGCTGCTGCCCGATCAGCGGTTCGAACGACTTCCAGTCCCGGCTGGCGTGGCCGCTACCGGCCTTTATGAGGCCGAATAGTCGCGCCGGACGGCGGGTATCGAGGCGCGCCAGCACCCAGTCCGTCCCGGTGTCTTCCAACTCGACGTCGTAGGCGTGCACCAACTCCGCCGCCGGCACATCGATCAGTCGATGATCGAGCAAATCCGCGCGCAACAGAACCTCGCCGGGCCGGCGCTCAAACGCGCGCAGGTTGACCTTGTTCTGCGACAACTGGACCTGGCCGTGCGCCCACTCCGCGATCTGCTTCCAGGACACATACGCCCGGTTCCCGCCGATCTCTGCTACCAGCCCCGTCACCGGCGGGTAGACGTCGACTCCCCCCAAACGCACCACCACATCCTCGACCTTGCCGATGGTGTCGCCGGACCTGGCGATGACCGGCTGACCCAGCAATTCGGACAAATGGATCACGGGCGGTGACGTTGACGCGGCGACCTCAGACGAAGCGGCATCACTCATGACGACCCTTTCCACGAACAGACCGGCGACCTTCGGCGGCGCTGCAGCCCAATATCAACAGGCAGAGGTAAACAATGCGCAACGCCGGTCCAGCTCGACACTCTCGTCACAACAGGTGCAGGCACTGCTTTCTTTTTCTTTGTCACGGTCGCGGTTGGCGCGGTCGGGTTGGGCGCGGCTCCGGCGACTCTGAGCGAGCCGCCGGTGTATCTGTCCGGCTGCGGACTGGGCTTCCAGAAATTCGAATGGAGATTGCATTCCCGACCCCTCGAAATCTCCGGCGAGCGGGTTGCCCGGTGACGGCACCCCAGGCCTGGTCACCGCCCCCGGCTTCGTTGGTCCGGGCGTAGCGACCTCTCCCAACTTCGGTGGTGGCATCCCCGGCGGTCCGCCGCCCAACGCGACCGCTAGGTGCCGAGACGGCGATTACTCGTACAGCACGCACCATTCCGGTACCTGTTCCGGCCACGGCGGCGTGTCGCAGTGGCTGACTAACTGACTAATAGCGGCAAGCGGGCGGACATCTTCGCGGTTCGGGTGTAGCAAACGTGCCGTGGGATTGAGCTCACCGAGGGCTAAGGTCGGCTCGTGCGCAGGACCATCGACTGGGACGGCGACGCGGTCACGATCATCGACCAGACCGCGCTGCCGGCCGATTACCGTGTTCTTAGTCTGCGCACCGTCGACGAGCTGATCGACGCGATCCGCCGCCTTGCCGTACGTGGCGCCCCGGCGCTCGGCGCGGCAGGCGCGCTTGGCGTTGTGCTCGCGGCCCGCGAAGGAGGCGACCTCCGGGCCGCGGCCGAACGAGTCGCGAAGGCACGGCCGACCGCTGTCAACCTCAGCTGGGGAGTCGCGCGTGCTCTCGAGAAAGTCGACGAGGGTGCCGAAGCCGTGCTCGCCGAGGCACTGGAAATCCTCGACGAGGACGAACGCCTCAATCGCGCCGCATCCGCTCACGCCGCCGAGATCGTCCTTGCATTATGCGATCGCCGCCCGCTGCGGCTGCTCAGCCATTGCAACGCCGGTCACCTCGCCACCGTGGCCTGGGGCAGTGCCCTCGGTGTCGTCTGGCACCTTCACGAGCGCGGACTGGTCGAGTCGGTGCTGGTCGATGAGACGCGTCCACTGCTGCAGGGTGCCCGGCTCACGGCATGGGAGCTGGCGCAGTCGGGCGTGCCCTACCGGGTGCAGCCGGACGGCGCCGCGGCGGCGGCGATGGCACGCGGCCTCGTCGACTGCGTGGTCGTCGGCGCCGATCGGATCGCGGCGAATGGCGACGTCGCCAACAAGATCGGCACCTACGGCCTGGCCATCGCAGCGCATCATCACAACGTGCCGCTCGTCGTGGTCGCGCCTTCGTCCACGGTCGACGGGTCGCTCGCCACCGGCGCCGAGATCGCAATCGAGGAACGCCCGCCCGACGAACTCAGGACGTTCAGCGGCACCACCATCACCCCGCCGGACGCCGACGTTTTCAACCCGGCCTTCGACGTAACCCCGGCCGAGCTCATCACCGCAGTTGTCACCGAGCACGGCCGCTACCGGCCGCGCGCCGGCTAATTGTGCGCGTTCGGGACGAACACGGATCCTCTTCGATCGGAGCCGCCCGTCAAGCCGACTTGCGACCTGCGGCGCGGGACGAAAGACGATGCCGGCGCGTGTAATTGACGCTAGCGGGGCGGCCGGGTGCGTCTGGGCGGCGCTCAGGGGTCGGCCCCGCTTCAACTGATCAGCTGGCCAGTGCCCGCATGGCTGTGGCCACGATGGCGTCGGCGTCGGCTGGCGTCAATCCTCCGTGCCCGGTCGCCCTCCGGTACATCGCCGGCCCGAAGATGAGATCCAGCGCCACCTCGGAATCGACGTTCGGATCCAGTTCACCGCGGGCGACTCCGCGGTCCCAGATCTTCCTCACGGCTGCTCGGCGGACGTTCACCTGGTGTGTTCGTATTCGCTCACGTTCAGTTGGGTAGAACTGCGACTCGCCGACGAGTTGGGCGTAGATCGCGCCAAGTGGGCTGGTGTAGAAGCCCATCATGCCGCGCAACGTCAAGCGGAAGTCTTCGGCCGCCGACCCAGTGTCGGGCACGGGCGCGTCGGTCATCATTTGGTGCAGGAACGCGTCGATAGCCACCGCGGTCCTGTTCGGCCACCACTTGTAGATCGTCGCCTTGCTGACGCCGCTGCGGGCCGAGATCCGGTCGATCGACGCCCTGCTCAGGTCGTCCTCCCGCATCAGTTCCATGGCGGCTTTCAGAACGGCGTCGCGGTGTTCCTCGCTGCGCGGTCGACCGCGCGCTCCACTTGGCGTCATTGCTCCAGTTTCCTACCCGTCGTTGGTACAAAGGTAATTACTAGACGTCCCGCTGTGAGTTCGCTCTTGCGCGTTGCCACGAGCCAAACGGGACGTGCAACATCTGACGTGAAATTTCTCAGATCCACGTCAGACATCCTTCAGCTTTGTCTCAGCCGTATCTCGAACGTGCGTAAGGACCCTTTCATGCAGCGCAATCCTCAACTCTGGATCACCACCGGTATCGGTCTCTTAGGCGCCGGCCTGATAGCCGTCACTCCGGTAGCTACGCCGTTGCCTGACGTGCAGCACCGACAGTTCCGGCTCACCGACTATGACGAGTTCGACATGTCCCAGCTGGTCACCACGACCGAAGCCAACTGGTCCGGGTTGGAAACGGTACTCAGCAGCAGTCATTGGCTGACCGACCCGGACATCTCGCAAGGCCTGAGCACCCTGTTCAGCGACCTGTCGACCAACACCGCGAACCCGGTGACCAACCCGCTCTCGCTGCTGACCGAGGGCGCGCTGGCGTTACTCAGCAGCGACGACGCGTCCAACGCGGCCTCGACCGCGCTAACGGCCGTATCGGACAACGTCGAATCTGCGCTTAGCAGCGGCGACTACTCGACGGCGCTCACCGACCTCGAAGACGGGCCCAGCACGGTCCTGTACGCATTCCTCAATGGCTACCCGGAAACCCTTGGCTCCGAATTGATTTCGCCGGAGCTCGGGCTGCTCACCAACACCGTTGGCGGTGCGGCCACCGGGCAGATCGATGCCCTACAGCAGTTGAGCAACACCCTGGCCGACGAACTATCTGCCGTCGGCGGAGGCGATCTGACGACGACCCCAACCTTGTTGGAACCGGGCACCTTGGACCTTTCCGTCAACGTCAGCACAATCCTCAACGACCTTGCCCCCAGCGGCACTCTGAGCCTGCCGGTCAGCCTGGACAGTCTGCTCAGCGACGCCGCCCCCAGCGGCGCACTCAGCCTCCCGGTCTCCGTGGACCAGCTCCTCGGCGACGTCGCACCCAGCGGCACACTCACTCTCCCGGTCAGCCTTGACAGTCTCCTCAATGGGGCCACTCCCGGCGGCACACTCAGTCTGCCGATCTCCCTCGACGGGCTGCTCAGCGACGCCGCCACCAACGGCAATATCACCGTGCCGGTCACCCTTGACCAAGTCCTCGGCGACGTCCTCGGAAACGGCGGCAGTATCAGCGTCCCACCGATCTCCGTCGACACAATCGTCAGTGACCTCGGCAATCCTTCCTACACAATCAACCTCGGCATCGCCAAAGAAACCATCTCCCTGCAGACTTTCATCAACGACCTCGGCATCGGCAATCACACCATTACTCCCCCATCGATCCCCGACAGCACCGTGCTCAGCGACCTGGAGTCGGTGCTGGGCAACTCCGGCACCCAGGACATCACCGTCTCCCTCGGCGACCTCGAGAGCCTTCTCGGCAGCGCGGGAAGCCAGGACATCAGCGTCTCCACCGCCACCCTCGAGGGGCTGCTGGGTACCTCCGGCAGCAGCGACATCACCCTGTCGGTGTCCGACCTGCAGACGCTTCTCGGCAGCGCCGGCAGCCAGGACATCAGCCTGCCGATCAGCACCCTCGAGTCGCTTCTCGGCGCGGCCGGCAGCTCGGACATCAGCATCCCGCTCAACACCCTTGAGGGGCTCTTCCCCAGCACGCTGAGTCTGGACCTGACCATTCCCGAGGTAACTGGGGGCGCTGTGCCCAACTTCGACGTGGACCTGGGCCAAGACCTGCTGGCGGTGCTCGGCAGCATCGCACCGATTTCGTCGGATCTGCCGAGCCTGTTGGGCACCGACCCGACGCTCGACGTCACGTCGCTGTTGAGCAGTGTGGTGACGGACCTGGGCCTGCCAGTGTCGATTACCGGCGGTGACCTGACACTCAACCTCAGCGGCCTAGCCTCAGAACTGCTCGCCGGCTTGGTGCCCTGAGATTGGCCTGCGGCGCCGGCGGGCGGGAGGAACCGCCGGCGCCGCCTGGATCAGCGCGCTCTAGATGTACTGGTAACCATAGAAGTTGGTGACGACGATTGATTTCGTTAGGACCTTTCGACGCAAGGCGTCTCACCACTTCTGGCGCATCCGGCTGACCCGTCGCCGGACGAAAATCGAACCCGGGTGTCCAGCTTGGGAAGAAGCTATTTGCACGACTGCGTCGTTCGCAGCCGGTCGGTCACGCAGCCACCGAGCGGGCCGGCCTTACCGGACCGCGTCGCAGGAGAACGTACGTGGTGCACTCGAAGTTGGGCGACGTACCCCGATGCCCTCGCGGCGGCCATCCCTCCGACGCTAAAGGCGCAGCTGCGTTACGCCCGACCCACTGACGGTGCGCGCAGTCGTCCGGCGATTCGGGCGCCGGTGGCCCGGGTGGCTGCTAACAGCGCAGCCGGGGGGCGGATCCCGACCACAAGCGCGGACACCGCCGCCACCTGCCCGTCGCCCAGCGGAACCGCTACCGCGACACAGCTGACATCTGCCAGCACACTGCCGGCGTCCACAATTGGTACGGAGCGGCCGATTTCAGTGTGGGCGCGCGCCTGCGCCGTTCCCGACGGTACCCGCGCGCCGGGCTCGGGTAGGAATCCAAGCGGGTCGCGGGCATCCACGGTGTCCAGAAACACCACATCGCCGCCGATCGTGGCCGACAGGCTGACAGCTGCGCCGGTGGCGGCGGCGAGTTCAGCCATCGGCCGCCGCGCGGCGACCCGTAGTCGACGCTCCGGCGTCACGCGAGAACCCAATCCCAACAGGCTGGCGCCGAGGCGGTAACGGGTGCCCTCGCGCCGGACCGCCCCAACCTCGATCAACTGTTTGAGCAGCCGGTGCACCGTGGGTCGCGGCACTCCGGTTGCCTGCGCCAGATCGATCAGCCGCACCGGCTGCAGGGCGCCCACCTGATCCAACAAGTCAAATGCGGTCTCGACGATGCTGCGGCCGTCATTGTGGCTGGGACGCCCAGGCGCGTCCGCGTCCCGATCAGCGATCACGGCGTCTGCCCCTTGCTCTCACTGTCACCACCACGCGGCGCGGGCCGACGACCGACCGGTAGTAGGGAGGATCAAGTCGTGGCGTTTCCGCGCGCTCGTTGACACTCAGTAACGCGCGATACCCACGGCTTCTTCCCGTGCCGACGCGCAGAGTCACAAGCGGCACGGCGACTCGCGGTCGAGGCTGGGCCAAAGCCGCCGATAAAACGCAGGTCAGCGACGCGCCGGAGGCAACGATTCGCGGGGAAAGTCCACTCAATGGACGATTAGTCGCCGGTGGTTGCGCCGCCTTCTAGCGTCGGATGGCATGACCTCATCCACCGCATTCGACGTCATCTTCGTCGGCGCCGGACACAACGCGCTGATCGCTGCCGGTTTACCTCGCTAAGGAAGGCCGTAGCGTATGTCTTCTCGACCAGAGCTCGACCCCCGGTGGCTGGGTCCGCAGCGAGGAGCTGACGCTGCCGGGGTTCGTCCATGACAGTTTCTCGGCCCTGCACCCGATTTTTGTCGGCGGCCCGGTGTTCGCCGAGTTGGGCGACGAACTCGCCGACCACGGGCTGCGGTATGTACAGGGTGAGGTGAGCACCGGCGCTTCCTTTCCCGACGGCCGCTCGGCGGTGATCGGCACCGACCCTGACGCGTTGGCTGCCGAGTTGGACCGGCTCCGTGAGCGGCACGCGTGGACACAGCTGATGGCCGAAGCGTCACCCCA
>NZ_DATFZD010000233.1:0-20300 GCF_035314665.1 Mycobacterium sp.
AGCGTCAGTTCCTCACCGACGAAGTGATCCGATGCGGTGACCACGTTGACGACACCGGCTGGGATGTCCGTCTTTTCGGCGATGAGCCGGCCAAGCCGGGTCGCGTTGAACGGGGTGTTGGGCGCCGGCTTGAGCACCACGGTGTTGCCGGTGCCCAGCGCCTGGTCGAGCTTGTTGAGGGTGACTTCGAACGGGAAGTTCCACGGCACGATCGCGCCGACCACGCCGACCGGCTCCCGCCAGACTTTGCGGGTGGTCAGCGCGCCGGTCAGGCTGATGACCTTGTCGCCCAGGTCGGTTTCCCAGGCGTACTCGTCGATCAGCCTGGCGGGGTACTTCAGTCCGTCTTCCAGTGGGGCATCCAACTGGGGGCCGAAAGTGATCGCTCGAGGCGAGCCGACCTCGAGGATCAGCTCCTCGCGCAGCTCATCTATCTCGGACTCGATGGCGTCGTGCAACTGCAAGAGGCAGCGCTTGCGCAGCTCCTTGTTCGTCGACCAGTCGGTCTCGTCGAAG
Source organism: Mycobacterium sp. (assembly GCF_035314665.1). Classification (GTDB taxonomy): domain Bacteria; phylum Actinomycetota; class Actinomycetes; order Mycobacteriales; family Mycobacteriaceae; genus Mycobacterium. The sequence goes on from NZ_DATFZD010000233.1 coordinate 517, forward strand.
GCGCGCCGGGCGGCGTCGATGGCCCGATGCATGTCCTCCTTCGAGGCGTCGGCAACCTCACCGAGCGACTCCTCGGTCGCGGGGTTGATGTTCGTGAAGGTGCCGGCCTGACCCTCGACGAGCTTGCCGTCGATCATCATCTTCGGCTCGAAGCGGACCTTTACAGCCTCAGTCATATCTGTCACTCTCTTCTGACTCGTTAGAGGGGTGTCCCGCAGAGCGCTGGTTACTCTACGGAGAGCCTTACTGGAAACTAGCCGATTGGCAAGCTGCGACCTCTCCGGGGTTCGCCATTGGGGGTCGAACAGCACCGGTACCGACGTCGGCGACCGGAAAACCTGCCCGCGGATATGCGGGTCGTCGCCGTCCGGATCGAGTCGAAGATTCGGCAGCCGGTCCAGCAAGAGGTTGATGGCGGTGCGCATTTCCAGCCGTGCCAGGTGCATGCCGAGGCAGACGTGCACGCCGTGCCCCCAGCCCAGATTCGCCCGAGCCTCCCGGTGGATATTGAACGTGTTCGGATCCGGGTAGCGATCCTGTTGCCGATTCGCCGAACCCAGCATCGGCATCACCGTCGCACCGGCCGGGATCGCCACCCCGCCGAGCTCGGTGTCGCGGGTCGCCACCCGGGTGATGGTCAGCAGCGGCGGTTCCCACCGCACACCCTCCTCGATGGCCTGCGGCAGCAGCGAGCGATCCTCGCGGAGGGCATCCAGTTGCGGCGGATCCGACAACAACCCGAGCAGCAGGCTGCCCAGCGCCCGGTACGTCGTCTCCACGCCGGCGGGCAACAGCAGCCGAAGGAACGAAAAGATCTCTTCGTCCGCGAGCTTCTCCCCATCGATCTCGGCGGCACCAAGCGCACTGATCAGGTCGTCCTTCGGCTCGGCTCGGCGGGCCTCGAGGATCGGGGCGAAGTAGTCGCACAGGGCAGCCGAGGCCGCAAGTCCGCGTTCCGGATTCATCAGCCAGCTCAGCAGCGAAATCGACCACCGCTGGAACTGCGGGTAGTCCTTTTCCGGCAAGCCCAACAGACCGGCGATGATCTGGCTTGGGTAGTCGAAGGTGAACTCCTTCACCAGATCCGCCTTGCCTTTGGGCGCGAAGTTGTCGATCAGGCCATTCGCCACGCGGCCGACCAACTCGTCTTGCCAGCGCGCCAGCGACTTCTGCGAGAACGCCTTCGAGACCAAGGAACGCAACCGGCCATGGATCGGCTCGTCCATGCCGAGCATCACACCTTCACCCAGCACGGGGCCGAACGCGGCGATGACCGCCGACGACGAAAACGTCTCGTTGTCGCGCAGCATCTGCTGCACATCCTCGTGGCGATAGACGATGAACATCGGCAACGATTCCTCGTGCGGAAGCGCTCCGGACGTCTCAAGCCGCTGCACTGGTTCCTCGCGGCGCAGCCGCGCGAGTTCGGTGTACGGGTCACGCACGTCACCGGAGATCGCGTCGTCGAACGAGCCGAAATCATCGAGGTCGTCGAAAAGCTGTTCCATAATTACCCCTCAGTCCCCTTCATTCCCTTTCAGTCCCTGGCGTCGCCGAGCCGCCGACGACGCCAGGCGCTGCAGCACCGGCTGCGGAAGTACTTTCGCCGCAAAAACCATCGCCTTTTGGGCCGCCGTCAACGGATACGCCCCACCGCGCATCGAGCCTTGTCTGGGTATGCCCAGCACGATCCGCGACATGTGGTGCATGCCCGAAGACGGAAGAATCCTGTTGAAAGCCAACAGCATCGAGGCGTCCGGGCCCACGCCGCGGCGGCGAAACGGCCCCCGGTCGTCGAGCGCCTTCAGTAGTCCGTCGGTGAACCGCTCGGCGGGCCTGGCGAAACTGACCGCGAATCGCCCGCGGGTGTTCATGGTGTTGTGCAGCCGGGCGTACGGGCCGTCGAAATCACGGTCATCGGTGGTGCCGGCGTCGGTGATGATTTCGGTGTCATAGGTGCCGGCGACCAGAACGGTGACACCGAGACCGAAGGGCGCGATCTCGCACGCCATCGACTCACCCCACCGCTCCAACGCTCCCTTGGCCGCCGAGTACGGCGCGGTGCCCGGCTGACCGCGCACCCCTGCCGCGCTGGATACCAACACGATGCGCCCCTCGCCCACCGCCCGCATGGACGGCAGCAGCGCCTGGGTGAGCGCGACGGGGCCCAGGACACTGGTGGCGAACATCTTCTGCCACAACGCCATATCCGTCTCCTCCACCATGCCGGCGGCGGAGATCCCCGCGTTGTGTACGAGCGCATAGGGTGCGCCCACGGCTTCTTCAATTGCCTTGGCCGCCACGGCGATCGACGCGGGGTCCAGCAAATCCAGCTGCACACCGATCAGCCGGTCGTCGTCTTCGCCTGCGCCTGTCGCCTGCCGTAGTAGCGGAAGCCCGCGGTCGGGTGTCCGCATCGCCGCGACCACGCGCCACCCCTCGTTATACAGGCGCACGGTCGATGCGAACCCCAGTCCGCGCGACGCACCGGTGACGACAACGGTGCGCGGCTCAACCATTCGTTCTCGCGGGTTCGCAGCGGCCTTGACCCGGCGCAGGCGGGTCGACATGCGGCCGGCCGTTCGGCTCCCCGCTCGCCCACGTCGACCAGATGCCAACGGAGTACGGGCCTTGCGCGCCCGCCTTTTCGTAAAAGCCTTGTGGATCATAAACTTTGGCTTCCGGATAAGGCCACGGGCAGGCGACGGAGGTGGCCGACTTGCTGATCTTGATGGCGGCGAACCATGCCCCGTAGGCAAAGTAGGACACGTTGATGATGGCGAACATCACCAGGAACGTTCCGAGCACCGGACGACTGGGGAAGATCTTGGCTTTTGCGGCAAGCTTCTCGGCCACCGATTTCCCGGTGTCGTCGCGGTAGCAGAGTATTGCCGCCGGTACCATCACGAAGGTCACCGAGAACGACTCCCAGATCAGCGGGAATTGGAACGTCGTGCCGGTGAATACCGAGCCCCACGGAATCACCTGCGAGTAGATGTACATGCCCATGTGAACGAGTTGGATCTCCAGCCACGCGTCGAAGACGAAGCCGATCGCACAAGTCAGCACTCCGAGACTGACCAAGGGGTGTCGCGACACGAAACTCGTGGGTCCGTATTTCGCCTGCAGCTTGCGCAGGATCCAGACCGCCGGGAAGTACGGGCCGAAATAGAATGTCACGTAACCGAATACGACGAACGGTTCGACCGTCGGCGACAACGACACCAGCGGCCATGACTCCGGCCAGTGGATCAGATCGGGGTTGTAGACCGCGAACGGCGCCCAGTTCATGATCGGGTCCTGCCACACGATCAGCGTGGTGCACAGGAACATCAGCATCAATGGGCTGCCCGGATTGCGCCGCCATCCCCTGATGAACACCACCAGCAGCACGAGCAGCATGATCACGGTGGAGATGTGCAGGAAGGTGATGTAGTCCAGCCCGAAGAGGAACTTCACCGGGCGCGGCCGACCCTGCACGTTCGGGTTGGCGACGCGCGGGTCAAGGGCAACGCGGGCGTTCGCGATGAAGAACAGCACGAACGCCGCCAGCGCAGCACCAGCGACCCATCCGCCCCAGCCGCGCTTTTCGCCTCCGTGCGCCGGGGCGGGCTTGTCGTCTGCCTGCAGGGGTATGGACTGTTCCGTAGACATCGAGTCAGCCTTCCTCTCCGAAGCGATCGACCAGATGCGAGTTGACGCCGTCGGCATCGAGGGTCCGTGCCACCAGATAGCCGGCACCCATCCAGGCCCGCCGCGTCCACTTACCGAACGACACCCGGGTGCCGGGCGCACCGGAGGCGGCCGGCATCATCTTGACCCGCTCCAGCGCCTCCTTGACGCCGCGCGGGCTGAGTGGGTGGGAGTCGCTGAACGCCCGCACCAACGTCGCGGCGACGTCGCGGTTGACGACCGTCACGCAGAACTCGGGACGACTGCCGTTGTACTTCTTCGCGTAGGAGTCCAGGAAATCCTGCCCGATCCGGTTCGCCTCGTCGTACTGGTCGACACCGGTCCAGCCCATGAACGCATTCCACATGATCGGGTTGACCCATGCGTTCTGCCACGCTGTGGTGGTGAACCGGGGCGGATCCCAGTTGACAGCCTCCAGCGCCGGGTTGATGAACACGATCCCAAAGCCGAAGCCTAGGTGCACGATCGCTTCGGCCTTCGCATCGTGCAGGGTACGCACCGCTTCGTTGATGTCCTGTGCGGTCTGCGCGACCGCGACCTCGGCGACGATCCGAATACCCTTGCGCTGACATGCAGTTCGCAGATTCTTCAGGTAGCTCTGCCCGATCAGGCTCTGCTCCATCAGAACACCGATCTCGGTGATCCCCCGTTTGCCGATCAGGTCGGCCAGAAAGATCGGCTCGTCGGTCATCGATCCCTGGGGGAATGCGAAGGTCCACTCGCCCAACCAGTCGTCTGTGCCGGTCACGCTGATCGCGGGCACCTTGAATCGCTCCTCGATCGCTTCGCGCAACGGCACGCAGTTATCGGTGATGTTGGGACCGAAGACGACCAGACAGCCCTCATCAACCAGTTCGCCATATGCATCGATCACCGCCTTCACCGAACCCTTGGGCAGACCCTCCACCTCGCGATAGATCATCTGCACGGGACGGTCCATAACGCCCTGCTCGACCGCCTCCTCGAAAATGAGGTCAAAGGTCTGAGTGAAGGAGGCGAACAGATCCTCCGGAAAGCCCGGCGGCAGCCTGAAGTCCATCAGGTAGCCGACCTTGATCGGTTCTGCGGTGCTTTCGTAGGACATCTGACCTCCTGATCACAACCTCACGCACGCCGAACCGTGGAAAACCTAATATTTGTTCAGACCCTAGCCGCGCGGGTATACAGCGTCAATCATCGGGCCTCCGCCCCGCCCAGATAGATCTCGATCATCTCGCCGAGAGCCTTGCCCACCGCCACGTCGTCGGTGAGCGGCCCGGCGATCGCAGCCCGGGCCGCCTCCGGCATGGTCAGGCCCTCTGCGACAAGCCTGCCCGCCGCGATCAGCACGCGGGTCGAGGCGACCTCACGCAGCCCGCCGGTTTCCAGCCGCCGGATGGCCTGCCCCAAACGCACCAACTCGGCTGCGGTGGCACTATCCACGCCGGCCTCGTGTGCGACGATTCCCTCTTCGACATCGGCTGCGGGGAAGCCGAATTCGACGGCAACCATCCGCTGGCGTGTCGAATCCTTGAGGTCTTTGAGCACGCTTTGATAGCCGGGGTTGTAGGACACCACGAGTCCGAACTCGGGCGCCGCATCCAGCGTGACACCGAGACGCTCAATGGGCAGTTGCCGCCGGTGATCGGCGAGCGGATGCAGCACCACGGTGGTGTCCTGTCGGGCTTCCACCACTTCGTCGAGATAGCAGATCGCGCCCTCGCGCACCGCCCGCGTCAGCGGACCGTCCACCCACACGGTTTCGTCGCCCTGCAGCAGATACCGACCGACGAGATCCGCGGTGGTGAGGTCGTCATGGCAGGCGACGGTGATCAGCGGCCGTCCGAGGTCGTAGGCCATCGCCTCGACGAAGCGGGTCTTGCCGCAACCCGTCGGCCCCTTCAGGAGGAGTGCCAGGCCCTGGCGGTATGCCGCCTTGAAGATGGCCTCTTCGCTGCCGATCGTCTTGTAGTAGGGCCGCATGCTCTCCGCCTCGGTGGTCGCGCCGTTTCGATAGGCGAGTCCGGACTCGTTGGCCATAGCTTCCCTTCTGCCCCGCCGCACTGCGGTGCCTGGAGCCTATCCGGAACAGATGTTTGTTTCAAGTTCCCTGACGACCGGGCCTGCAATAGTGGTGCGCCAACTGTGTTCTGGGACTTGGCATCAAGGTCCTCACGACACCTTCCGGCGAACCTCTGCCGAACGCAGCGCTGAGCGGAACAGCGGCCCGATCACGCCCGCGAGTTGATCCGGGCGCCCGATCGTCGCGTGCGCGGTGTCGCCGAAGACCCTGCGCAGCGACTGCACGTCGGTTCCCGCGCCGATCGTCAGGCACACGCAGCCGGTGCCCCGACGGCGGGCCTCGGTCAAAGCACGCCGCGCGTCGGCCGCACCGTAGGGCCGCTCGTAGCCGTGGTCGTATGCGAGTCCGTCGGAAAGCACCACCAACAGCCGGCGTGACGTTCCGCCGCGTGCCTCCAGGACCGCCGAGCCGTGTCGGATGGCCGCACCGAGACGCGAATAAGCGCCGGGTTCAAGACTGTTCAGTCGTCTCATGACCTGGGAGTCCAGCTGGTCATCGAATCGTTTGACGGGCACCATGGTCACCGCGCTCCGGCCCTGCGAGTAATAGGCGTAGAGCGCAACGCGGTCGCCCAGGTCGTGCAGCGCAACCGCGAGGTTGGCGGCTGCCGCACGCTGTTGCTCGTGCACCGTCCGTCCGACCGTTCCGGGCTCCGCCGCCGACCCCGATACATCGAGGAGCAGCAGCACCGACAGGTCGCGTCGGCGCCGCAGGCTGTCGAGGTACACCGCCTCGTCGGGCACCGACCTGGCTCGCACCTCGACGCGTGCTTCGACGGCCGCGTCGATGTCGATGTCGTCGCCCTGCGACTGGCGGTGGCGGCGGTGCAGTCCCATTCCGAGTCGCGATAACGGGCGCCGCACGCTGATGGCATCTTCGATCGCATGGGTCGCCGTCACCTTGGTCTTCGGCTCGACTTCCCGCACCGTGCACCAGTCGGGCCGGTAACTCTTGCGGGTGACGTCCCATTCCGGATACCGCACGCCGTCCGCTTTGGCTTCGTCGTCGTTGATGTCCTCGCTCGATGTCGAGGCCAGTGATGACACGGCGTGCAGACCGCGATTGGCGGAGTTCGTCCGGTGCGTCGGGGTATCCGCGCCGGGCGGTCCGCCGCCGCTGCCCGTCTTACGCACCGACGACAGCATCTTCTTCAGCCACTTGCCGATAAAGCCGCCTCCGCCAACCGGGCTGGTGAACAAGTCTGGATCGTCGGTTTCGTCGACTTCACCGTCGTCGAGTTGCTCGAGTTCCTTGGCGCCGCGGCTGCGCGGGACGTGTGCGGGTTGCGCCTGATCCTGTGGTGTGGCCGCTCGGGAGGACGCCGCCAGTACCTTCGCGGCGCGAATCACGCCGAACTCCGGGGCCGGGTCGTCGATCACGGTCCGTCCGGCGGCGATGCTCAGCGAAGCGGCAGGCGAGTCGCTACGGCCGGCGATATCGCGGTCGGCCACTGATGCTAAAACACCTGGTAGCAGCGCACTATTGGCGACCAATGCGCGGTGGCCCTCGATCGCCAGAAAGCGCCTGGCCAGTCGTGGATGGCGGACCAGCGGACGCACGACATCGGGGTCCAGGCTGCCGGCCGCAAGCATCGACGCCTGCACCGCAATCGCTTCGAGTTTCGCGCGGGTGCGAGCGGAAGGGTCGACGAAAATCGTCTGGCCGTCCGTCCACGAGGGTTCGCCCGGTTGCAGTTCGGCCACCGCGAGCGCTCGGCCCGCAAGCGCGGATGCGAGCATGCCGAGGCCTTGCAACCGATCGTCAGAAGCGTCGCTTGCCACTTCCGACCTCCGAACCATTGTGACCTCGTTGACCAAATATCTGTTCCAACGTAAAGTCCGGCTTGGCCACAGTCAATCTCGCGAGGTAAACAAGCAAACGTGGATTTCTCGTACCCACCAGAGGTGGAACAGGTCCGCAAGGAGTTGCGCGCGTGGCTGGCCGCAAACCTCACCGACGACGTTGTGGCCGCCGGCCGCCAGCGGGGCAAGGACGACGCCGCGTTCGAAAAACTTCGAGCCTGGAACGCGACGATGGCCGACGCCGGATGGGCCGCTGTCTCCTGGCCGCAGGAGTACGGTGGCCGCGGTGCAACGGTGCTCGAGCAGCTGGTGTACGCCGAGGAGACCACTCGTGCTCGGGTGCCGATGCCGCTCAACGTGATCGGGATGAACAACATCGCACCCGCGATCATGCAGTACGGCACCGAAGCCCAGAAGCGCACACTGCTTCCCCGGATGATGCGGGCCGACGACATCTGGTGCCAGGGAATGTCGGAGCCCGAAGCGGGCTCAGATCTCGCGTCGCTGCGCACCCGCGCCGTACGGGACGGCGATGATTTCGTCGTCAACGGCCAGAAAATCTGGACCTCGCTGGGCTACCGCGCCGATTGGTGTCAGCTGTACGTACGCACCGACCCGGATGCACCCAAACACAAGGGTATTTCCTGCCTGATCGTGGACATGTCGTTGCCGGGCATCGAGGTCCGCCCGCTCGTCACGCTCAGCGGCGAAGCCGATTTCGCGGAAGTCTTTTTGAACGACGTGCGGGTGCCCGCGGATGCGCTGCTCGGCCCGGTGAACGGAGGCTGGCGGATCGCGACAACGACGCTGAGCCACGAACGTGCCGGCGCGGCGCGCCTCTACACCGAGATGCAGATGCGACTGGCAGAACTGGTGGCCGACCTCGCCGACGTTCACATCGACGGTCGGCCGGTGCTCGGCGATGCCACGACGTTGCGGCGCCTCGGCGAAATCGCTTTGCGTATCAAATATCTCGAGGTGCTGTGCCAGCGCTCGATCTCGGCGATTCTGCACGGGGGCGACGCATTCGGGTCGGCCAGCCTTGCCAAGACGATCTGGGGCGAGGTCGGGCAGGAGATTGCGGCGCTCGCGTTCGACTTACTCGGCTCGCACGCCGACGGCCGTCGCTGGGCCGACTATCGCTTGACATCGCGATCGCTCACCATCGCCGGCGGCACGACGCAGATCAACAAGAACATCAACGCGCAGCGGGTCCTCGGGTTGCCGCGCTCATGAACCTGGAACTGAGCGACGAGCAGATCGCGTTGCGCGAGACCGTGCGAAGCTTCCTTGCCGAAAAGGCGTCGATTGCCGGACATGTCCGCCCGATGCTCGAGGATCCAACCGGCACCACCGAGGCGGTCTGGCGTGGGCTCGCCGACCTGGGGACCATCGGGCTACTGGTGCCACCGGAATACGACGGTGCCGGTATGACGATGGTCGAGGCCGGCATCGTCCTCGAGGAGCTCGGGGCCGGACTACACCCCGGACCATGGCTGTCCACCGCGGTCGCCGCGACTCGCGCACTGATGCGGTTCGGCGTGGATAGCGCCACCGCGGCACCGCTTTTCAACGGCATTGCAGACGGCTCCACCATCGCGACGGTGGGCCCGCTCGACGGCGCTCGCCCAACTGCTGTCAAACAGGCCGACGACATTGTGCTGCGTGGCGCGATCGACAACTTCTGTGATGTCGCCGCCGCCGACGTCCTGCTCGTGCTGGCCGACGACCAGGACGGCACAGGGCTTTTCGCCGTCCAGACGTCGGCGCCAGGCGTCGACGTCACGGCGCAAACCGGAATCGACCAGACCCGCAAGCACTTTCGCGTGACCTTCGACGGCACACCCGCGCAACGTCTGGCCACTGCGCCGCCGGATGCCGTCGAGGCGCTCGTCGACGACGTGGTCATCGCCTGGGCCGCCGACGCGCTCGGCGCCGCGCGCGCAGTCTTGCACTTGGCCGTCGAATACGCCAAGGTGCGCCGCCAATTCGGCCAGCCGATCGGCGCTTTCCAGGCGGTCCAGCACCTCTGCGTCGACATGTTCGAAACGGTTGAACTCGCCCGCAGCGGCGTGATCCACGCGCTGTGGGCGGCCGACGCCGGTGATCGTGACGAGCGGCATATGGCTGCGATGCGCGCCAAAGCGTTCGCCGGGCGGCTGGCCAGCGTTGGCGACAACGCCATTCAGGTATTCGGCGGCATCGGCTACACCTGGGAGCATGATGCCCATCTGTATCTCAAGCGGCTGCTGAGCTGGAACGCATTTCTGGGCGGACCCGACCGCTACCTCGTCGACGTGGGTGCGCAATTCGTCGATGTCGTCGTGCACTGACCTGGAGGGAGAGTGGCAATGATCGACTTCACCGGACAGGTGGCTATCGTGACCGGCGCCGGCCGGGGTCTCGGACGCCTGTATGCGATCGAATTGGCACGCCGCGGCGCCGCGGTGGTGGTCAACGATCTCGGCGGATCCATGCACGGCGATGGTGCGGACACCAGCGTCGCCGACGCGGTCGTCGAAGAGATCGAGCGCGCCGGTGGTGTCGCTGCGGCGTCACATGATTCGGTGGACAGCCCGCAGGGTGGAGAAGCGATCGTCCGCACTGCCATCGACCGATTCGGTCGCCTCGACGCAGTGGTGAGCAACGCGGGCATCTTCAACAGCGTGCCCTTCGAAGACTTGTCGCAGGCCGACTGGCGGCGGATGCTGGGCGTGCACCTGGACGGCGGGTTCTATTTGAGCCAACCGGCATACCGGGAGATGAAGGCGGCCGGCTACGGGCGGTTCGTGTTCATTTCCTCGTCCGGCGGGATGTTCGGACAGCCCCTGGAAGCCCACTACGCGGCGGCCAAGGCGGGACTGGTGGGGCTGGCCAATGTCATCGCCATCGAAGGAGCCCAGCACGGGATCCTCGCCAATACCGTGCTGCCGTTTGGGTTTTCGCGAATGGTCACCGAAACCGTCGGAGATCCCAAAGCGCTTGAAGAGACCGGATTTTTGAAAGTGATCCAGCCCGAGCTGGTCGTGCCGATCGTTGCATTCCTGGCCAGTCGGGCCTGCGAGTTCACCCATCACAACTATTCGGCCTGTGCCGGGCGCTTTTCGCGAGTCTTCGTGGGCCTCGGTGAGGGTTGGCTCGCAGAGCCGGGCAGCAGCCCGACGGCAGACGACGTCGCGGCACATCTCGCCGAAGTCTCGGCCACCGAGCCGTTCACCGTTCCCGGATCGATTTTCGAAGAAGTCTTCGCGGTCTGCGAAAGGCTCGGCGTGAACGTGTTTTCACAATGACGACCGACATTGAGCAACTGCTGACCGCGACGAGATCGGCGCGAAAGTCGCTCGACTTGGATGCGAGCCTCGATGTCGGTGACATCCGCGAATGCCTTCGCATCGCGTTGCAGGCGGCAAACGGCTCTAATGCGCAGTCCTGGCGGTGGCTGGTTGTCACCGATCCCGGTTTGCGGGAAAAGCTGGCGGGGCTCTACCGGGAGGCGTATCTGCTACGAGTCGGTGGGCAGATGCTGGCCGATCTGATGCCGGCCGGCACCCCGGAGGGCAGGCTCATGTCGTCCACCGAGTGGCTGGTGGAGAACTTGGCGAAGGTGCCGATGCTGGTAATCCCTTGCTACCAGCCGTATCTGCCGCGCATCGACGGTGACGAGTCGTTCTACCAGGCGACGCTATACGGCTCGATCTTCCCGGCAGTGTGGAACTTCCAGCTGGCGCTGCATGCCCGCGGCTACGGCACCTGCGTCACGACGCTGCACCTGCACCGCGAGAACGCCGTCCGAGAACTCCTGCAGATCCCGGAAAGCTACGCGCAGGGCTGTCTGCTTCCCGTTGGCCGCCTCCGCGCGGGTCATACCTTCCGCCCCGCCCCCAGGCGTCCGCTCGAAGAGGTCGTTGCCGTCGACGGCTGGAACGGAGCGCCGCTCTGAGATCGAGATTCATGCTTCAGCAACCATCCGAGCCTGCAGCCGCACAGGGCTCTGGCCGCCTAGACTTGCCCGATGCCGATTCGTTGGTCCGGTCTGGGCGACCCGGACGTTCTCGCATGACGTCGCGGGGACGAGGTGCCGCCAAGCACATCCCAGACTTGGCAGACGACCGTGGAGGTGCCTACGACGATGGCACTCGTCGCACCGAAATCCTGCAAACCGCGGCGTCGTTGATAGCCTCCTCGGGCCTGCGCACATCACTGCAGGAAATCGCGGACGCGGCGGGCATTTTGCCGGGAAGCCTGTACCACCACTTCGAGTCGAAGGAAGCAATTCTCGTCGAGCTGGTCTGGCGTTATTACGCCGACTTGGAGCGCATCGGCGAGATCGCCCAGGGGAGATTGGACAAGCCCGACTCGCGGCCGGTCGCTGACGAGATCTACGAGTTGGGTTCGGCGATCGCACGCTGCGCGGTACAGCATCGCGCCGCTCTGCAGATGTCGTTCTATGAGGCGCCGAGTGCCAATCAAGTGCTCGTCGAACTCCTGCAAAATCCGCCCACCGCTGTCCAGCAGGCAATGCTGCAGACGCTGCGCGCCGGCAGATGGAGTGGCTACATCAGATCCGATATCGACCTCCCGACGCTGGCCGACCGGATCTGCCAGACCATGATGCACGTCGGACTTGACGTCGTCCGGCACACCGCCGCACCCGACCAGACCGCGGCCGTCTTGTGCCGGATCATGTTGCACGGTTTGGCCGCCCGGCCGCCCAGTGACCGGGAATTGGATGGCTCCCCCGCTTTCGCGGCCGCCGAGGCGGCAATCAAGACGTGGAGCGACGAAGGCGAGTCCGATGCCGACGACAAGGCCGCTCATGTCCGTGCGGTGGCACGAGCCGAGTTCGGCAGAAAAGGTTACGAAGTCACCACCATCAGGGACATCGCTTCCGCGGCGGGACTGGGTACCGGAACCGTCTACCGGCTCATCGGGTCGAAAGACGAACTGCTCGCGTCGATCATGGAGTCGTTCGGTAAGAAAGCCGGCGGTGGCTTCGCCAGCGTTCTGCGCACCGACGCCACGCCAGTGGAGAAGCTGGACGCACTGAGTTGGGTCAACATCAACGCGTTAGATCAATTTCCCGACGAGTGGAAGATTCAACTGGCGTGGATGCGCCAATCGCCGCCGGACACGCCCAACCCAGGGCTGGCGTTCACGATGCGACTACGACAACTCAGAGCGTTGCTGTCTGAAGGGATCCAGTCGGGCGACATCCGCATCGAGGATTCCCCTTCGCTGTCGATGCTCGCCCGCTACGTGATGGACGTCATCTGGGTGCCGGAGAACATCGTGCGGGCTCAAGGCAAGCAAGCGGCGCTGGTCAACGCCCGCGATACCGTGCTGCGCGGTGCCGCCGACCGCGGCAGACGCAAGTAGGACCCGCAATCTGGTACCAAACATCTGTTCCCGTAAAGTACTCGTGAGCCTTACTGTTGGCATCCCCAGAGAGGATTGAAATGACTGGTATCGAGCAGTTCCGCTACGACGGCAAGCGGGCGCTGATCGTGGGAGGTGCCACGGGCATGGGCGCCGCGGCGGCCAAGATCGTTGGCGCACTCGGAGCCGAGGTCATCAACATGGACTACGCGCCGGTCGCCTCCGAACTCGGCCGCGGGATCCAGGTCGACCTTCGGGACCCGGCATCGATCGACAGCGCACTCGAGCAGGTCGGCGGACCGGTCGACGCCCTGTTCTCCGCCGCCGGCATTGCCGACGGTCCAGACCTGATGAAGATCAACTTCATCGGTCACCGGCACGTGATCGACCGACTGCTGAACAACAACCAACTCAACCGCGGTTCGGCAATCTGCTTCATTTCCTCGGTGGCCGGCATCGGATGGGAGAGCGATCTGCCGCGGCTTCAGGAGTTCTTGGCCACGCCTGACTTCGAGTCCGCAGACGCCTGGGTCAAGGCCCACGAGGCGGACAACTTCGGCCATTACGGCACCAGCAAGCAGGCCATCAACGCCTATGTCGCGACGCACGCATTCCCGTTCCTGGCTAAGGGCGTGCGGATCAATGCGATCTGCCCCGGCCCCACGGACACTCCCCTGGCCCGGGCCAACGCCGATCTGTGGCTGACTTTCGCGCAGGACTACCGAGAGGCCACCGGCGCCCAAGTCCACACCCCGGAGCAGATGGGCAACGTGATGGCGTTCCTCAACAGTGACGCCGCCGCGGGTGTCAACGGCGTGACACTCCTTGTCGACTATGGACACGTCAATTCATCGAATACCGGAACTTTCGCAGCCGGGAAACCCATCATCGACTTGCTCATGGGCCGGATCTCGCTCAACTAGCCGACCACGCACATTTACTCCCGAAGACGGCCTCGCGGCTGGTAGAAAAAGCGTGCGACGAGAGCACGCGTTCACGCGGCCGTCGGAATGGAGGTGCGCGGTGGGAAGTCGATTCGTCACCGTGGCGGTGACCGTTCTAATGGTGGCATCCTGCGCAGGATGCTCGCATTCGGAAAAACCGACGCAGCAAACCGCGCGAATCACCGTCGACAACAACACCCGCACCTCGCATGCCGTCACCTGCGATCAGGTTCAGTGGTTGTTGACCGCGCACATCGCCGCAGCGCCGGCAAGTGTGCGGGTGTCGCTCAAGCTCGATTCCGAAAAGCCGAAGCTTGAATCGGTCAACATCGACAACTTCGCGGGCTTCACCGGCGTCGCCGACGCGGGGGCCGGTGATGCGAAAGTCGTTTTCGCCAACGGCACCTACACCATTACCGGCACGGCCGAAGGATCTCAGCTGAACGATCCACGCGTTTCGCTTACCGCGCCGTTCAAGATCGAGGTGGGGTGTTGACCGACGGCGGCCGCGGGTCAGATCGACGTCAAGGCGTCCGCGGCCGTCGCGCCGACATCTGCCGGCAGTAACCCCGCCAACCGTCGCCCGTAGCGGCTATTCCGGACCGTCGCTGCGCGGCGGTTTGACGTCTTGACCTGGAGGTGCGTTATTGAGCCACTTCCTAAGCCGGAGCAGGCTCTCGACCACTATTCCGATGGCCAAGACGGTCAATAACACCCAAATCGCGGCGCTCACACCTGCAATGGTGACAGGTCGAAGGTCGGTCTAACCGCCTTGCCGCGCTTTCACGATATTTTCGAGAGTTGCGCCATCACACCGGCTGCCTGATCCGGGCAGTGCTGGCGGATGGTAGTACCGGTCAGGGTGCCGGCATTGGTTGCGTTGTAGCCGCGGGCCTCAAGGGTGCTTTCGATGGTGGCCAGGCTCGCGCCATTCCGCAGTGCGGCACAGATGTCGAAACGCGAGTCAACGGACGCGGCCTGTGCCGGCGCAGCGACCGCCAACAGCGCGGCCAGTCCAGCCGCGGCGACGATGAGTGACCCGACCACGGCCACTGCGCGACCCTTGCTGCCCACGCTCCGGTGGATCCACCACGCCGCGGCCATGGCCGCAATCGCGGAGCCGAGAACCAACAGGGTCACACCGTCTCCGAAGGCGAGCAGCAAGATGACGCCCGCAAGGACCCAAAGCGTCTCGGCGATGGGGTAGTGGGTTTCGTGGCGTCCGGCGATCGTGGTCTGCTGCATGTCAGCCTCGCTAGCTGTGGGAGCCACCGTCCGATTTAGTGACCGCTACCGTTCACCAACGCTCGGGCTCCGGAAATGCTGCCCGGTCCGGTGGGATAGTTACCCATTTCACAGCCGGTTCTCCCATGGCGCCGAAATCACCCACGAGCAGGCGGCGGCGGACACCTCCAAACCACGCAGGCACCTGCAACGAAGGGCTAATTAGTTCGGGAACTGCGGCGCCAGCTTTGCGAATTCGTCGCAAGTGATACCAATACCAGTGATGCCAATGTTAAAGAAGTTGTTCTAACTGCTATTCCGCGCAAAATGAATTCGCGCCATTTACGCAGGCAGTCAAGCTGTACATGGCATTTCGCGATGCACGCACGTTTGAAATCGCAGTCGCTGGGCTACGCCAACCCCGTGCGGTTTCACCCAATGCTGGGTAGCCGCGAAACGATCAGGAGCAAAAAGGAGCCCATCGTGAAGTTCACAACGAGCACTGTTAAGACGGCAATCGGCGCCGCCGGAATAACCGCAGCGAGCGTTGTCGCCGCAGCAGCCGCCTCGGCTGCGCCGCCAAACATCCAGGGATTCGGTACCAGTGAACCGCTGATCGAGGGACCCTTGGTGACCAACTACACGGTGAGCAACCTGCAGCCCAGCAACGTTGCGATCCCCGGCTACACGCCTAAAGGAACGCTCTACCAGGCTGACATCACCGTCAGGTCGGACGGCGGGCTTGTTACCCCAATGGTTAACGACTTCATCGCCCGCGGGCCCAACGGTCAGAACTACCGGGTGATCGACAAGGTTCAGGCCCCGGGCAGCCTCAACCCGGCGCCGATCCCGCAGGGCAGCGAGTCGACCGGCACGCTGTACTTCGACGCGACCGGCGCACCCCCGAATGGCGTCGTCTACAACGACGGAATGCAAGACATTCTGATGTGGACGTCGAACGTGCCGGGGACCTCGGCCCCTAATGGACAGCCGAACTCGCCTGGCGCACCGCAGAACTCAGCTCCGGCGCCGGGCACGCTGCCTGGCCCGGCCACGACCTAATCCGGCCGCAAATATCTCCCCGCGCCACGCGTAGTGGCGCGGGGAGATTGCGTGTGCGGGAATCGGTGCGGGCGGAGAGACTCGAACCCTATTCAGCTACCCGCTCACGCCACCGAAATGGCTTCTAGCTGCGAAACACATAACGGTACTTCACGCCAGTTATCTGTTACCGACGCCGAAGTGTGCCCAATGTGTGCCCACGGCGTGGTGAAAGCTTCCCGCAATCCCGCGGAAAGGCCCCGGCGACGGCTGTCACCGCCGCCGGGGTATCGCCGCAAAGGTGAGCAGCATTAAATTGCATATCAAGCACATGTTCCGCAACAATGCATGTCGAACATGTGTCGCAGGGATTCTCTTGCCCCACAACGAATCCCGTCTACGTCTGGTGACGTACCCCTGCCACTGGACCAAGGATAGAGAAGCCGACGTCGTCGCTTACATACGGATCGGCAAGATGGCTTGGGCAGTAGACTTCCGCTGATACGGCGATGAATCTGATCGCGGTCCTATGAACCCGAGCGGACTCTAGGTGGTAAGCCGGATTTTCCTCGAATATACCGTTCATCTCTTCGTTTACCACGGTATAGACCGAGGCGCCGCCATCGAGTTCGCCACAAATTTGATGGGCTCGGGCGACGAGAGCAGGCAAGTTATCGATGAGGGGAACCTGATCTTGTTCGAGCAGCGCCACAAACTGATCCTGCTGGCTTGGGTCGGCGCTTGCCGCGCCAGCGCAAATAATTGCGGCGGTCAGCACCACCGAGGCGCTAACCAGAGCGTCTGCAAGGCTGGTGATGCCGGTGCGCTCGGCAGGATTTCCATTCCTTCGGTGTCATCTGCTCAGTATCTAATTCAACCCGAGTGACGACAGGACGTCCATAGGCACGGAAGAATCTAACCACCGTCGGCAGGTCCGGAATTCCCAGGCGCGCAGGTGTACCCGCCGAGATGTCGGTGGCAGCCGCTCTCCTGCGGACTCGAGTACGACCCCGGCACGGGGACGTGGAACCCGGGCGGGTAACGCCGCGTCGTATTAGTAAAGTCGTTTTAGTAAAGATGACCCTGGACACCTACGCCGACCTGTTTGACGACGATTTGGACGCTGTCGCGGTCACTCTGCATGCCAGGTATTCACCGGAAAGTGTGCCCAAAATGTGCCCACCAGATGCCCAGGAGGCACCACAGTGAGCATAGAAACATACATCTACCTGCGCGAATGCAGTCACAGCATCGGTGCGGGCGGAGTTGTGGTGCTAAGGGGATTCGAACCCCAGCCTTGACCAGGCAATTTACCGTCTTACCTGCGGTTTCGCTCCGTCTCGTTCCGATTCGCTCCAGCCCTTTACCTGCGGTTCTTGAACGTCCGCGGACTCGACGGAGTCGCCCGCGTGTGACTCGGAACCCTAGCGGATAACCCCAGCGATGTCGCCGGACATGGCGCCCAACTGGCCCGACCACGAGCCCCAGCCGTTGTCACCACCGACCGCGATGTCGAAGTGGCCATTGTGCCCGCCGACGGTGCGGTACTGCTGGTAAAACTCCAGGTTTGATCCTGTCGCCTGGTCGGGGTAACCCAGCACGGCCGCAGGATCGCTGGCACCGGATTTCGCGGAGTAGACCCAAACACGGGTGTTGTTTTGCGCCAGCAGCGCGGCGTGGACGTACGGGTCGTGCCACTTCCACCGGCCCAATTGCGGCGCTCCCCACATACGGTTGCCGTCAATCCCACCGAACTGCTGCAGCCCGGCCAGGATCGCGCCGTTGTAGTTCGTGCTGGACGGGTACAGGAAACCCGACATCGAACCGGCATAGCCAAAGCGATCCGGGTGGAAAGCGGCCAACGCCATCGCTGCGTACCCGCCCTGTCCGGCGCCGACAACAGCGTGACCGCCGGGGGCGAGACCTTTGTTTGCGGCCAACCAGTCGGGGAGTTCGCTAGATAGGAAAGTATCCCACCGCTTGCTGCCGTCCTGCTCCCAATCGGTGTACATGCTGTAAGCACCACCCGCAGGTGCGGCAACCGAGATTCCTTTGCCGGCAAGCGTATTCATCGCCTTTCCAGCGGTGACCCAACCACTCACATCGGGACCGGCATCAAACGCGTCCAACAAATAGACAACATGTGGCCCGCCTGCCATGAAAGTCACCGGTATATCGCGGCCCATGGCCGCTGACGGCACCATGAGATTTTCCACCGCAGCCGCACGAGCGATGCCGGTAGAAGAGTCGATCTCCGTGACGGTAGCCGACGCCACCGCCAACGCCACGGCTAACAGCACTCTCGAGAAAACCAACCGTCTCCTCATGTCCACCTCACTTCGTCACGGTGCCTGTTGATTTGTTGCGCTTTGCGACTCGATGCAGATCACTGTGCAACCGGGAGTGTCCGGCACCACCGCCTGGGGCGGCCAGACCGGTTGCTGCGCGGGCATCGCCGGTGGGCCGAAGTCGATCAACGGCATCTGGGCCAGCGGGTCGGTGGACGGCAGGCCGTGGACATTGAGTGGCAGCCCCGGCCCGAGCCCCTCGGGGTTCTCCAGATGCAGGTCAGCGAGCGGCGGTGCCGGCCCGGTCACCGGTGGCAGGTCTACCGGAACCACGCCGGTGGCATAAGCCGCGGCCCACCCCAGCACATTTCGGGCGTATGGGATCGAGTTGTTGTAGCGCAAGATTGCCGTCATTACCTGAGACTGGTCTCGCAAGTTCAGCCCGCCGCTGCACAGATACCGCGCGGCGGACAGGGTGGAGTCGTAAAGGTTCTGGGGATCGGCGATGCCGTCGCCGTCGCCGTCGGAGGCATACCGTGCCCAGGTGCCGGGCAGGAACTGCATCGGGCCCATGGCGCGCGCGTAGCTGACTCGACCGCCCGCGCTGCTTTGGACGATGACCTCGTTCCCGGGCAGCGTGCCATCGAGCGCGGGTCCATAGATCGGGTGGACGGCGGTACCTCGGGCGTCGGTCGCACCGCCGTTGGCGTGTCCAGATTCGATGCGTCCGATGCCGGCCAAGAGGTTCCAGCTGATCCCACAGTCGGGATCGGATGCGGCCATTTTTTGCTCGGCGTTACGGTAGGCAGCAAGGGCCATCGACGGAATGCCAACTGCACTAGGGGAATTCACCACCACGGCGGGGGGCGCCGCCGACTTAGCGGCCGCAACGACATGCACGTTGGTCGGTGGCCGCGCGACCGCGACCACGGCACGCCCTGATGACTTGCTCACGGAAGCTGCGACAACCGCCACCGAAGTATTGGCAATAGGGGGCAAAGCCGGCGCGGGCGGGGGTATTCGGCGTGCCCCGCCGCCGGCGGCACAAGCAAGTACCAAGGGAGCTATCGTAGCGATGCTCAACGCCGAGTGCCGCATCAGACGGACTGCCGATTGGCGCGACCTGGCACGGTGGCGCTGGCCAAACCTCCAGACAGCCAAGGCCTTAACCGATCCGCACACCACGGCCGGCTCTTCGGCATGTGCCCTCAGGCGGTGGCGTGCCATTTGTCTAATATCCGCGTTGGGTGGGGATCGAGGCGGTGTCGGCGTCTTCGTCGCGGTGCCGGCCCGGACCGTCGGGCTCGTCGGCGTAGTCGGGGACGGGGTATTTCTGGGTGCCCTCCAGCGAGTC
>NZ_DATFZD010000234.1:0-3335 GCF_035314665.1 Mycobacterium sp.
AGGAACGCGGCTAACACCAGTTCGGCTTTCGACGGCCAGCGGCGGTACATCGTCGCCTTACTGGCGTGGGCGCTCGCCGCGACCGCCTCCAGCGTCAACCTGTCATACCCATGCTGCTGCAGCAGCCGCAACGTCACCGCAAGCAACTCGGCCTCGCGTGGCGACCAAGGGCAGTACGCGGTGGCGGTATCGGAAGTCTGGATCACAGCGACCACCATAAAACGGACAAGGCAGTACAGTCCAGGACCGTACCGTTGCGTCCGCGGGCGAGGCTGATCACCTCGGCCAGCGCCACCGTCCACTGCGTCGATCACTCGGAGCGCGGGATGCGGTCGAAGCGCCCACATCATGATGAACATATCTGGGCTCCGGTGATTCATCTGATGAAAACGGAGACTTCTGTCATGGATAATGAAGCTCATCCACGAATCATGTTGCGCTACAGACCGTTTGAGGACCATGGGCCCTGACGTATTGCTGCAAAAAACACCACCGCGGGCGGTGCCTCGACAGATAGGTGATCCATCGTCATATGACGAAACGGCGGCCGGCACATCCTTCGGTTCTGTGGGCTCAACGACCTTCGGAGAGCGGGTTGGCTCGGTCATCTGAAAAAATGAAACAAATTTGAGACAAAAGCCCGTTGACAACGAATGAGACATCCTGCATCACCGCAGTCAGAGTTTCTCGAGATGACAGACGCAGAAGCGGTACGGGATGTCGATGGTCCGCGTCTGCGTGTGCCTCGGGTGTGCAAACCGACTTGCGTTCTTGCGCTCATAATTATTGTGCTGCAACGAATGTAGGGCCCCGGTGCGGGAACGGCTGGTGCTGGGATTCGTGGCGTCGACCTTCCGCTATGCGGCCCCAGCCGGCCGCACGTGGTCGGATCGGGCCGCACGCTGGGACTGTGCAACTTGGTGGCTTTCGTTGAGCCGCTGTGTGATTCGGAGGCGGTGCTGGTCGAACGCGAAACCGCCTTACGAGGAAACCGCGGCCCCGCGTGACCAGCGCGCCGGTCGGGCGCAGGGCGTCGTGTTCGGTGAGCAGTACCTGATGCTCGACTACGACTGCCCACGAGCGGTACTCGACCGCGCCACCGAGGTGACGCCGGGGCTGGAGTCGCCGGCCACCGCACCACTGGCCGACCCAGGCTGGGTGGCGGTGCGGGCGCTGGTGCCGCGCAAGGGCGTCAACGCGATCATGGACGAGTTGGCCAGCATCGGGGCCAAGGCAATTCTGGCCTCCGACATCAGGTTCTGCCGCTTCTGCACGAAGAGCTACCTGCCTGGGGCGCGGATGCTAGCGTCCCGGGCGGGGGTCGACGCGAGGAGGTCGCATGACGCACGTTCTTATTCTGCTGTTCGCTCTGCTCATCGGGATTGTCGCCGGCTTGCGTGCGTTCACCGCGCCTGCCGTGGTCAGCTGGGCGGCGTTTCTGGACTGGCTCCACGTCGACGGGACATGGGCGTCGTGGATGGGGAACTCGATCACTGTCGGGCTGCTGACCGTTCTGCTGGTCGTCGAGCTGATCACCGACCAGCTGCCAAAAACCTCGAGCCGTAAGACGCCGCAGTTCATCGCGCGGCTCATCAGCGGTGGCTTCTCGGCAGCGGTGATCGGGGCGGCGTGGGCCTTCACGTTCCCCGCGATCGCCGCCGGACTGGTTGGCGCGGTGCTGGGCACCGTGGGCGGTTGTGAGGCCCGCAGGCGGCTGGTTGCCGCCACGGGGGGCCGCGATCTGCCGATTGCGCTCCTCGAAGATGGCGTCGCGGTCGGGGGCGGCTTTCTCATCGCGTATCCGACGAGCACCGTATGACTCCCCGGTTCGACGCGATCGTCGTCGGTGCCGGGCAGGCCGGACCACCGCTGGCCGGACGGTTGACCGACGCCGCCCAGACCGTCGCGGTGGTCGAGCGCAAGCTGATCGGCGGCACCTGCGTCAACACCGGGTGTATTCCCACCAAGACCCTGGTGGCCAGCGCGCATGCGGCCCACCTGGCCAGGCGCGGAGCTGAGTACGGCGTCGGCACCGGGCCGGTGACCGTGGACATGGCCAAGGTCAAGGCGCGCAAAGACGGCATCATGCTCAACGACCGCCACGGCGTCGAGTCGTGGCTTGAAGGGATGAAGGGCTGCACGGTGGTTCGCGGGCACGCGCGTTTCGAGGACCAGCACACCCTGCGCGTCGGCGACGACCTCCTGCAGGCCGACCGGATCTTCCTGAACGTCGGGGCCCGCGCGGTGGCCCCCAACATCTCAGGATTGGCCGACGTCGACTACCTGACCAACGTCGGGATTCTCGAACTCGACACGGTGCCAGAGCATCTGGTCATCATCGGCGGCAGCTACATCGGGCTGGAATTCGCCCAGATGTACCGCCGGTTCGGCGCGGCCGTGACGATTCTGGAACGGGGAGCGCGGCTGGCAGGGCGAGAGGATCCCGATGTGTCAGCGACCATCCAGGCGATCCTGGAGGGCGAAGGCATTGCGGTGCAGTGCAATGCAGACGACATCAGCGTCGCCCGTGACGGCGCCGGTATCGCCGTGACGCCGCGGGCGGGCGCGCCCCGCATCGTCGGTTCGCACCTGCTGGTGGCTGTCGGCCGCCGGCCCAACACCGACGATCTGGGCCTCGATCGGGCCGGCGTGCAAACTAATGCCCGCGGATACATCGTCGTCGACGACCAGTTGCGCACCAACGTCGAGCACATCTGGGCGATGGGCGACTGCAACGGCCGCGGCGCGTTCACCCACACGTCCTACAACGACTTCGAGATCGTCGCGGCCAACCTGCTCGATGACGATCCACGCAAGGTCAGCGACCGGATCACCACCTACGCGCTGTACATCGACCCGCCGCTGGGCCGGGCCGGGCAGACCGTCGAGGAGGTACGCAAGTCCGGCCGCAAGGCACTGCTGGGCTTCCGCCCGATGACCCGCGTGGGCCGGGCCGTGGAAAAGGGTGAGACGCAAGGATTCATGAAGGTCGTCGTCGACGCGGAGACCGACAAGATCCTCGGCGCGGCGATCTTCGGGGTGGGCGGCGACGAGGTGGTCCACGAGATTCTGGACATCATGTCCGCCGGGGCGCCCTACACCACGCTGTCACGCACGATGCACATCCACCCGACCGTCAGCGAGTTGGTGCCGACGATGCTTCAGGAGATGAAACCCCTGGCATAGCGGACACGGCACCGATGATGGCTTGGTGTCAGCCATTCTCCGCGATCCACACCGTGGTGAAGCGAAGTATTGCAGGGATCTGTTCGGCCAGCAGGCCACCGACATAGGTCTCGATGTTGCTGCCGATCAACGGGACCCTTACCTCCACG
>NZ_DATFZD010000235.1:0-3564 GCF_035314665.1 Mycobacterium sp.
GGCCACGCCACCCCATCCTCAAGAAGCAATGTCGCCGCAAAACGCGGCGACCTCTACTTTGCCACCGTACAGCAATGCGGAGCCGATAACAGGCGTTCAGCGACTACTCAGCTGCGGTCACTGACCGCGTCGCGGCCGCGGTCGTTCGTTGGCGAATCCTCGGACCAGGTGCGCCCGCACAAAGTCGGCGACGACATCGGGGTTGTCCATGTCCAGTGTCGATGACGGTGTGCTGAACAGCGAGAACAGTGGGTGTATGTGCCGTTTGGCACCGGGTGGTACGGGTACTTCATGCCTCGACTGGCCGAGCGACCGGCCAATCCGACGTTTCTTATGCGGCCGCTGGTAGAACGTCGCCGAGGCCTTCGCGCCCAACTTGCACCCGCAACAGCGAGTGCGGAAGTCCCTCGGTAATAGGGCCAAAGGTCCCTGTTTACCGCTTGCGTCGGCTCCTACTAGATGGCCTTGGCTCTTGTCAGTATGGCGAAATGCGAAGCCAACACCACGACTGGGTCTCGCCGCCCTCGCTCGACCCGGAAGAGGCTGCAGATCGCTTGCTGCGTGATTTGCGCAGCAACCGCAAAGGCCTGTCGGGCAGTGAGGCAGAGCGGCGCCTGCTGCAGTACGGGCCGAATGTGCTGCAGCGGCACGGGGGCCCGCAGTGGCCGCGCGCATTGGCGCGCCAGCTGACCCATCCGTTGGCACTCCTGCTATGGCTGGCGGCGGGACTATTGGTGATCGTCGGCTCGCACGTGGTAGCGACCGCGGTGGTGTTGATCATCATGTTGAACGCCGGGTTCTCCTTCGTACAGGAGCTACAGGCTGAGCGAGCCGTGGAAGCGCTGGCCAAATATCTGCCGCAACGGGCCAAAGTCGAACGTGACGGCGTCGTCACCGAAATCGACGCGTCGCAGTTGGTGCCCGGTGACATTGTGGTCATCGAGGAGGGGGATCGCGTCGCTGCCGACGTCCGACTGCTGGCCGGCGCTATCGAGATGGATATGTCGGCGCTGACCGGCGAATCGGTGCCGGTGCTGCGTTCGGCTGCGATGGTCGATGTGAATGTGCCGTTGCTGAGTGCACACGATTTGGTATTCAGCGGAACCAACTGCACCGGCGGGCAGGCTCGGGGACTCGCGTTCGCTACCGGGATGGGCACCGAGATCGGCCGAATTGCTGCCCTGTCCGAACGCGTCAAGCCTGATCCCAGCCCATTGGAGGTTCAAGTCAGGCGGGCGGCCTGGCTGATCGCCGCCGTATCGGTGATGCTCGGGTTGTCGTTCATCCCGGTGGCCACCCTTGCGGCCCACCTGACCCTGATCAATTCGTTGATCTTCGCCGCAGGGCTGCTGGCCGGCATGGTGCCCGAGGGATTGTTGCCGGTGATCACCCTTGCGTTGGCGGTAGCGGTGCGGGAGTTGGCGAGTCGTGGCGCGCTTGTGAAGCGACTCTCGGCTGTGGAAACCCTCGGGTCCACGGACGTGATCTGCACCGATAAGACTGGCACGCTTACCCAAAACCGCATGACGCCCGTCGCCGTGTGGACGGCCGCCGGCCAAACTGACATCGATCCCGAGCATCCCGACAGCCTCACGGACACTCCGCCGTGGTCTTCACCACTTGGATCACTCGGCCGCATTGCAGCGCGCTGCAACAATGCCCGATTAGACGGCCCCGCGGGCGCCGTCGGTGATCCCACCGAGATCGCAGTGCTCACAGCCGCCCGGATTCTCGGGGCCGAAACCGACGTCGCAAGACGAGAAGCTAACCGGCGCTGGCAATTTCATTTCGACCCTGAGTTGAAGCTGATGTCGACGATCGACCGGTCCGACGACGGGGCCCCCGTCGTGCATACCAAAGGGGCACCGGAGGCGCTGTTGACGCGGTGCGGCCACATCCTTGACGCTGATGGTCAATCGGTACCCTTCGACCCATCGCAACGACGCCAGGTCGAAGATGCGGTCAACGCCTTTGCCGCGCAGGGCTTGCGCGTGCTCGGCTTCGCTCAGCGTCAGCTACCTCTGAAAAAGCGGCCGCCTCACGGTCGGGCTACCGCCGAGCAGGATTTGTGCTTTGTCGGGTTGATTGCGATGCTCGATCCTCCGAGGGCAGGCGTCGTCGAGGCCGTCGGGAAATGCCGGACTGCGGGCATCCGCATCATTATGATCACGGGCGATCACCCGCTGACCGCCGCCGCCATCGCAGAGCGGATCGGCATCACTGGCTCACAGCCGAAGGTTGTCACCGCCGAGGACTTTGAGCAACTCGATGAGAAGCAGCTCGCAGAACTCATCCGTGAGCAGCCAGAGGTGATCTTTGCCCGTGCCTCGCCCGAGGCCAAGCTGCATATTGCCGAGGCGCTGCGCAGCGACGGCCATGTCGTCGCGATGACCGGCGACGGCGTCAACGATGCGCCGGCGCTGCGCCGTGCCGACATCGGTGTGGCGATGGGGCTCTCGGGGACCGATGTCGCGCGTGAAGCGGCGACGATGGTCCTCACCAACGATGACTTCGGTTCGATTGTGACCGCGGTGGAGGCTGGTCGCCGCATCTACGACAACGTACGCAAATTCATCGTCTACATCTTTGCGCACGCTGTCCCGGAGGTGGTTCCGTTCTTGTTGTTCGCGCTAAGTGGCGGCGCCATCCCATTGCCTCTCACGATCCTGCAGCTTTTGGCGTTCGACGTCGGCAGCGAAACACTGCCGGCGCTGTCGCTCAGTCGCGACCCAGCCGAGCCGGGCATCATGCAACGTCCGCCGCGACCCCGAGATGAAGGAGTCATCCGCGTCCCGATGCTGTTGCGCGCGTGGCTTTTTCTCGGGATGATGGTCGCCGGTCTGGCAGCGGCTGGCTACTTCTACGTTCTGCTCAAAGCAGGATGGCGGCCCGGCGTATCGGTCGACGCGGGCACACCGTTGTATCACGCTTATCGGCAAGCGACCACCATGACGTTTCTCGGCATGATCACCGGTCAGATCGGTACAGCGTTCGCGGTGCGAACACAGCGGGCTTCGCTCTGGTCGGTGGGGGTCTTCAGCAACCGATACCTGCTGGGCGGCGTCGCCGCAGAGATCGCCCTGGCCGCTCTATTCGTGTACGTCCCGCTCGCGCAATCAGTCCTGGAAACGGAGGCTCCGGCGCCCAGCGATCTGCTGGTGCTGTTGCCCTTTCCGTTTGTCGTGTGGGGCGCCGACGAATTCCGTCGGTATCTACTACGCCGCTGGCGCAAGCGTTTCCGCGCGCAGCGACGGTAGACCGGTTTCCCGGTGACCGACCAACGGCCTTCTGCAGCAGGGACTTTCTCCTCTGCTTTCGCGCGCCGCTGAGTGGTCGGATCAAGGGTAAGTCGGCTTTGTAAGGAGTGTGCTATGGCGGTGGTAGCGATCAATGGTCTGGGCCGGATCGGTCGGGCTACGCTGAAAGTCTTGACCGAGATCGACGACATCCGGGTCGCGGCCGTCAACGATGTCGTCCCCGTCGACGATCTGGCTTACTTACTGCGGTATGACAGCGTCTACGGCCGCTACCCCCGGCCGGTGTCCGTCGATAACAACGCCCTGG
>NZ_DATFZD010000236.1:0-4578 GCF_035314665.1 Mycobacterium sp.
CGGACCGGTCAAAAAGTCCATCGCGAGCGCCACCAGTTGCGGGTCAGGCTCAAACGGCAACCCCAGTGGAATCCTGATGTCACCGCCATGCACCAAGATATCGGCCAGGGGATCGAGCGGCCCGAACAGCGGCGGACTTAACGGGTAGTCAGCGTTGTCACGCAATGTCGATCCCAAGTCGACCCATTACCGAGAACAGTTCCTCGTAGATGTTGTTGGGGATCGTGTGGGATTCGGTCTGCGCGACCTGAGGGAAGTGCTCGGCGATGTCGTCGGCGGTGGCGGTGAGGTCGGTGTCAGCTAGCCACCCATCACCGAGCCCGATGAACACGCGTGCGTATCTGCCAGCCAGTGCGGAGTAGTTCTGGTGGCTGCTTTCACAGGCGCGACTCGCCAAGTAGGTGACCATCGGCACGACTTTCTCCGGCGCGATCAGATCTTTGAGTCCGGTGTCCTCAAGGGTCTTCGCGTCGACAGTCTCGGTGACCATCCGCGAAAAGCCGAAGGGCAACACGGTGTTGGACAAGATGCCGTGCTCGGCCCCTTCCAAGGCAATGACGTTGCTCAGCCCTACCAGGCCTGCCTTTGCTGCGCCGTAGTGCGCTTCGAGGTGCTGGCCGAACATTCCCCCTGAGGACGAGATGAGCACGAATCTGCCGTACCCCTGTTTCTTCATGACTTTGAAGGCGGGCTGGCACAGATGAAAACCACCGTCGAGGTGCACCTTGAGCATCTGACGCCAATGCGTCGGGGTCATGTCCTCAAAGGCGATGCTGGTAAAGATTCCGGCGTTGCTCACCACGGCGTCCACTCGTCCGAAGTGCTCAAGGGCGGTTTGCACGATGGCCTCACCACCTTCAGGACTATCCACCGAGTCATGCGATGCCACCGCAGTGCCGCCGGCGCGAACAATTTCCTCGACGACCTGATCGGCCACCGTGGTGTCCGCTCCCTCCCCGCCCATGCCGCCGCCAAGGTCGTTAACGACGACGGATGCGCCACGGTGAGCCAGATCTAGCGCGTACAGCCGCCCCAAACCGCGCCCCGCCCCAGTCACGATTGCAGCCTGGTCAGTGAAGTCAATCATTGCAGCCGCTCCCTTTTGGTCTGAATGAGCTCGATGTCAGCCTCGACCGAACCATATATTTGTTCCGCACGGACAGGAGGCGCTTCTCGGGTATTGAGTCCGTCGAGGCCTCAGCTGCGGTCTCACTTGCAGAGAAAACCAGACGTGACCGTGCGTCTCGAATCCCAGCTGCCAGCCGGGTGGCGAGACGGATCGCACAGCGGTGGGTGCAGCTCGCACATCTCTGATGGGGATGCCATCGGCCCTGGCGTAAGCGCTGGCGCAATCCCCCGGCGGGGGAGCGGCGCGGCGGGCCGCGGCTGTCGATGCTCTCTGCGCACGCCTAACTCATCCGACGATCAAGCAAAGCCGGGAGATGTCAGCGGCTCAAAATGAAACCTGTTGCAGCACTGCACCGTGACGGGTCAGCATCGTTATCGGCGATTCCTCGGGCATCGAATCACGTTTGGGCACAGCACAATCGAGAATATGCAGCACTTATTCGTGGATAAGCTTCGTTATCCATGACAGAAGTCTCCGCTTTCATCAGATGAATCACCGCAGCCCAGATATGTTCATCATGGTGTGGGCGCTTCGACCGCATCCCGCGCTCCGAGTGATCGACGCAGTGGACGGTGGCGCTGGCCGAGGTGATCAGCCTCGCCCGCGGACGCAACGGTACGGTCCTGGACTGTACTCCTTCTCCGTTTTATGGTGGTCGCTGTGATCCAGACTTCCGATACCGCCACCGCGTACTGCCCGTGGTCGCCACGCGAGGCCGAGTTGCTTGCGGTGACGTTGCGGCTGCTGCAGCAGCATGGGTATGACAGGTTGACGCTAGAGGCGGTCGCGGCGAGCGCCCACGCCAGTAAGGCGACGATGTACCGTCGCTGGCCGTCGAAAGCCGAACTGGTGTTAGCCGCGTTCCTCGAGGGCATCCGCCAGGTCGCCGTTCCACCCGACACCGGCACACTGCGCGGCGACTTGCTGCAGCTGGGCGACGGAGTGTGCCGGCAGGCCCGCGCACACGCCAGCACGATCCGCGCAGTGCTTGTCGAGGTGTCGCGCAACCCGGCGCTCAACGACGCGATGCAACACCAGTTCCTCGACCAGCGCCAGGCGTTAATGCGCCACATCTTGGCCCAGGCCGTTGAGCGCGGTGAGATCCAAGCCGCCGCCATTACCGACGAACTTTGGGACCTGCTGCCCGGCTATCTCATATTCAGATCCATCCTGCCCAACCGTCCTCCAACGCATCACACTGTGGCCGCCCTCGTCGACAACGTCCTGCTCCCCAGCCTCGTCCGACGCTGCGGATGAGCCGCCACGGGCTACCTTTCGGGCCAAGCCGGCCACGAGTGATGGCCGGTGGCCGGGCAATAGCATCGGGACCCTTGTGCGGTCCAGTCCCGTACCGTACTGTTAGGACGTTCCACCTCCATGCCCAGCCTAGGACGGATCATCTCACTCAGAGACCGTGTCGCCGACTATTGAAAGGCTAACGGATGAGAGGGATTTCGATTACCCGCCTGCTCAAACGCGGTTGGATGTTTCTGGTCGCGATCGCGGTGGTCGCGGTGGCAGCTTTCGCCGTGTATCGGCTCCATGGCATCTACGGCTCTCAAAAGAACACCTCCACTGCCGGCGCCTTTTCGAATGAGATCGTGCCCTTCAACCCCAAGCACGTTGTCCTTGAGGTGTTCGGCCCGCCGGGTACCGTGGCGACGATCAACTATCTGGATGTCAATGCTCAGCCCCAGCGGGTCGACAATGCGGCCCTGCCATGGTCATACGACCAGACCACCACCGATCCCGCGGTGTTCGTTAATGTTGTGGCGCAGGGCAATAGCGATTCGATCGGCTGCCGGATCATCATCGACGACGTCGTCAAAGACGAGAGATCGGTCAACACGGTGAACGCATACACGTACTGTCTGGACAAATCTGGATGAGCAACCATGACGTCGAGCCTCGACCCTTCGCCCAGAAAATCGCACAGACCATTCGCTGGCTTTCGGTGCCGATCGTGCTGGTCTGGCTGGCCCTCGCCGCGATCACGAACATTTTCGTACCCCAGTTGGAGAAAGTGGGCGAAGCCCACAACGTGGCGCTGAGTTCTCCTGATGCGCAGTCGCTGCAGGCATTCAAACGCATCGGCCAGGTGTTCCACGAGTTCGATTCCGACAGTGCGGCGATGATCGTGCTCGAAGGCGACCAGCCGCTTGGTGCTGAGGCCCACCGGTTCTACGACGACCTGATCCAGCGGTTGTCGCAAGATCGCAAGCATGTCGAGCACATCCAGGATTTCTGGGGGGATCCGCTCACCGCGGCGGGCTCACAAAGCACCGACGGCAAGGCCGCTTATGTCCAGGTGTTCCTCGCCGGCAATCAAGGCGAAGCGTTGTCGCTTGAGTCCGTCGACGCGGTCCGCGACATCGTGAACCACACCCCGGCGCCGCCCGGGGTCAAGGCCTATGTCGCCGGCGCGGCACCGCAAGTCGCCGACCAGTTTGAAGTGGGCAACCAGGGCACCACGAAGGTCACCGCGTTAACCATCTTGGTGATCGCAATAATGTTGCTGCTCGTCTACCGCTCTGTGGTCACCATGGTTGTGGTGCTTGTCACGGTCCTCGTTGAAATGGCCGCGGCCCGCGGGATCGTCGCGTTTCTGGCGAATTCCGGGATCATCGGGCTCTCGACATACTCGACTAATCTGCTCACGCTGTTGGTCATCGCCGCCGGCACCGACTACGTAATATTCATCCTCGGCCGCTATCAGGAGGCGCGCAGTGCCGGGGAGGAGCGGCAAACCGCCTTCTACAACATGTATCACGGGACGGCGCACGTAGTGTTGGGGTCAGGGCTAACCATTGTCGGCGCGGTGTTCTGTCTGAGCTTTACCCGGCTCCCGTACTTCAAAAGCCTCGGCATTCCAGCGGCGATCGGCGTGTTCGTGGCGCTGGTGGCCGCGCTCACCCTGGCCCCCGCGGTGCTGACCATCGCCAGCCGGTTCGGACTGCTGGAGCCCAAGCGCAAGGCCCGGACGCGGGGCTGGCGGCGCATCGGCACTGCCATCGTGCGCTGGCCCGGACCCATTCTCGTGGTGAGCGTGGCGGTGGCCCTGATCGGTCTGCTCGCCCTGCCGGGATACAAGACCAGCTACGACGTTGGCAACTACATGCCTGCCAGCGCCCCGTCCAATATCGGCTATGCCGCCGCCGAGCGCCATTTTTCCAAGGCTCGGCTGAATCCCGAACTGTTGATGATCGAGACCGATCATGATCTGCGGAATCCGGCCGATATGATCTTGCTGGAGCGAGTGGCCAAGGCCGTCTTCCACACTCCCGGGATCGCCCAGGTCCAATCCATCACCCGGCCGTTGGGCACTCCGCTGGATCACACCTCGATACCGTTTCAGATCAGCGCGCAAAGCACCGGCCAGATCGAAAACCTGAAATACCAGCAAGACCGCGCCGCTGACCTGCTCAAACAGGTCGCCGAGATTGACAAGA
>NZ_DATFZD010000237.1:0-10950 GCF_035314665.1 Mycobacterium sp.
TGGTCATCGCGTCGATTCCTTTGCTCGAGTGACTTTGGACGGTCTCTCGAAGAATCACGCGATGACCTTCATCTATCCGGCTACGACACGCCGGGCCATGCGATCAGGCCCGACTCATACACCACCTTGGTGGACGCAACCTCCAAGTCGGCCAGGAGGTCCTCGCGAAGGGCAGTGTGCCGGTCAGCGCGCCCTTACTATTCACCGCCAACGACTGCTTCGACATCGGCGTCTGCCTCGGCTCGCCGGTGTCGCTGGACTACTACGACAAGGCGCCCTTCCCCTTCGACGGCCAAATCGAGCGTGTCCACGTGGCATACACCTGACGACCCGCGAAGGCGTTCAGCCGCGCGATGCTGCACCGGCTCGATGTCGACTGGGAAAGTCAGGGATACGACGACGAGGCCCTCGACGAGCCGGCCGAACTCGGATTGCGCACCTTCCATTCGATGCTCGTGGATCCCGGACAGCCACCACGGGACGGCATCGCGTTGCGGGGATTGTTAGCGCGGTGGCTGGGAGCCGCGATCGTCTACCCGAAACTCGCTCAGGCGATGGACGCCCTGCGACCTGCGCGTAAGCCTGGGCGGCGGCATTCAGCTGCATCCTGATCATCGACGGATGTCGCGCTCGGCGCCTTCAGTCCCCGGATTTGCGCGCCATCGCCGAGTTGGGGGCTGCCCAATCGGTCGACACCTTGCGATGCTTGATCAGCCAGGTGTTGCCGTCGGGCACGAAAGTGTCGCGGTAGCGGCCGATGTGGTCGAGCCCGCTATGCGTGACCACCGTGAAGTAGCAGGAGACGTGCGCTTGGTCGCGAGTCATCTCGGTGAAAAGCACGTTGGCGACGTTATGCCGGACGATCGGCTTGACGTCGGCGGTTGTGGCGAGGTTGCTCGTAACGCCGCCGAGGAACGCGACGATCGCTGAGCGCCCGCGAAGTGGCTGGGTGCCGCGTATCTCGAGTACACCGTCCGCGCAGAAGGTTTCGACAAGTTCGTCGAGACGGCCGCCGTCACCGGCCCAGTTGTATCGGGCGAGCGTGTCGCGAATGTGCTCGCGGGCGACCAGTTCCCACATCTCCACTGTCGTCGACTCCTTGCGGCCGAAACTAACCGGTTGCGATAACGCCGGCAGACGACCACGGCGTCACTTGGCCGTCGGTCTCGGATCGGAAGGCGTCGGGGACGTCGTCGGTGACATCCCATGTCGCGGTGAGCCTTCCGACGCCGAGGGCGATGGCGCAATTCACACCGAGCTCGACGAGTTGGTCTTCGGTGAAATGGCCGCGCAGCTCGTCGTAGACACTGTCGTCGATCGCAAGGTGGTTGGTGGCGAACAGGTCGGCGAACTTCAGCGCCGCACGTTCGGCGTCTGACAGGTCGGGCGCGTCGGCCGGGCGTTCCAATGAGCACACGGCGTCTTCGGTGAGCCCGTCGTCGATGGCGCTTTGATAGCGGACGGACATGCAGCTTCGGCATTGGTTGTGGAACGCGATACGCAACCGGACGAGCTCGACCAGCCGGGGAGAAAGCGTTCCGGTCGAGCGCAGCGCCGCGTTGAGTGCGCCGAGCCCCTCGGCGACCTTCCCCAGTCGGCCGACAATGGCCGCCACGCCGAGGTTGATCCGATCGCCCTGTCCTAAGTCGACAACGTGTAGGTCGGCAAATACCGCCGATGGTGCGATTCGTGTCATCGCCTCATGCTGCGCAGTAGACGCTGTGTGCGCAAGATGCACCTGGGCCTCGAGCTGATATCGCATGCGACATCGATTCCGAACCACATGTCATGGTCAGCTCTAGGTGCAGACGTGGCTGCTGTGACCAGGCTTGTGAGGCACAATCCTTCCTGTGACCTCTGTGCCGAAGAAACCGACGGTGGCAATCGTTGGCGCGGGTCTCGGCGGCATCGCGATGGGCATTCAACTCGCGCACGGCGGATACGACTTCACGATCTTCGATGGCGGCGATGACTTCGGCGGGACGTGGCGCAAGAACACCTACCCCGGCGCGGCCTGCGACGTGCCCTCGCACTTCTACTCGTACTCGTTCGCGCTGAACCCACGGTGGAGTAAGACGTTCGCCAACCAGCCGGAGATCCTTGCGTACATCGAGAAGGTCGCCGCCGACCACGGGCTCCAGAAGCATCTGGCCCCGCGCACGCGCGTCACGATGCTGCGATGGTCGGATGCCGATCACCGATGGACGCTGACCACCGAAGACGGCCGGGCCCGCGAATTCGACATCGTGGTCAGCGCCGTGGGAATGCTGGACGTCCCCAAGATTCCCGACATCCCCGGCGCCAGCCGATTCTGCGGCCGCGCCTTTCACTCATCGCAGTGGGATCATTCCAAATCGACTGCGGGCGAACGTGTTGCATCGATCGGCACCGGGGCAAGCGCAGTTCAATACGTACCGGAGATCGCCGCGAGCACCGCGCATCTGACGGTATTCCAGCGCACGCCTATCTGGGTCTCGCCGCGCTACGACGAGCCGTTCACCCCGGAGCAGCAGGAACTCTTCGAACGCGATCCGGCGGCAGCGCTGAAGGTGCGCGATGCGGCTTACCAGGACTACGAGTCGGCTAATTTCGCTGTGGATTCCACGATGACCACAGAGCTGACCGGCATGGCGCACAGCTATCTGCTTCGTAAGGTGAAGGATCCGGACCTGCGCGCCAAGCTAACCCCGACCTATCCCGTGGGCTGCAAGCGACCGCTCCAATCGCGCACCTGGTTCCCGACGTTCGCCCTACCCAATGTGACCCTGGAGACCTCGCCCATCGTCGAGTTCACCGAACGGGGTCTGCGCACCGCCGACGGCGCAGAGCACGAAGTCGACACCGTCATCTACGGAACGGGCTTTCGGGCCGTGGATTTTCTTGGCAGCCTTGACGTTTACGGCCGTGGCGGGCGCCGGCTGCACGACGATTGGACCGACGGCGCCGAGGCCTACCTGGGCACCGTGGTTCCGGGATATCCAAACCTATTCACGCTCTACGGCCCCAACACCAATGGCGTTACCTCGATCATCTACATCCTGGAAGCGCAGTCCGAGTTCGTACGTCGCGTTCTGGACGACATGCGCATCCGACGGCTCCGCTCGGTCGACATCAAAAAGCAGATCCACGATGCGTACAACGCCGAAATCCAAGCTGCGTTGGCCGGGACCGTGTGGGTTGCGAACTGCAACAACTACTTCCGTCACCCCAACGGCAAGGTCGTCACCCAGTTCCCTTACAACGGCCAGACCTTCGTCGAGCGGCTGTCGCGAGTCGAACTCGACGAGTTCCACCAGCACTAGTCGCGCATCACAGCGCTAGTCATGCAGTAGGCCGTCGATCGTCGAAGCGTTGTCCGGTGCCGCCGCAGCCATCAAGATGTCATGTGCGTGCTCTGCGTCGGTGCGAGCGGGCACCACCAGCAGGACGATCTTGCTGCGATTCAGCCCGATTACTTCGATGGTGTTGACCGGCTGCCTGTAGTACCCGCCAAGTCGTACGATCCTGCCGCCCGTCGGCAGTTTGGTCGGGGCCTTCGCCCATTCGCTGACGTTGTATATCACGCGATCAATGGGGCCGAGCCGTACCGACAGCACCGCCAGCAGATCTGGCAGCTCAATCGGAAGGTCATCACTGTGCGGCCACCACGCCCCATCGACATACCCGCTAGTGGGAGCCTTGGGCTTCAAGCGCAGTCGCGGTGTCTTCTCGGGTGGTGTGCGCTTCGAACCGGTCGTGCGTCGGCCTTGTTGCAGCGTCATGCGACGCCCCTGTCTTGGCCGCGGATCGGCCAAATCATTCGAATCGGCGACGACACAATCTGAAACGGTCGCGTGCGACATACCGCCGACACTTCGACACTACTCGCAGTCGGCAGGTGGGGCGCAATCGCCCAGCCGGCGCGCTGAGGCCCCTCGGACACCTCTTGGGTTCATGCGTCCTAAAGCAACGGGGGCTGGCAGGACATGCCTGCCAGCCCACCTGTGACGAAGAGGTCGCTAAACCGGTGTAACTCCCACTGCCTGAGGGCCTTTGGTCCCTTGACCGACTTCGAATTGAACCCGTTGGTTCTCTTCAAGCGTCTTGAAACCGCTGCCTTGGATCTCTGAGTAGTGAACGAACACATCCTCTGTGCCGCCGTCAGGAGCGATGAAACCGAAGCCCTTGTCGCTGTTAAACCATTTCACAGTTCCCTGTGTCATACTTTTCAACTTCTCTCATTCAGAATGGATGTACGAAAAACATCCTGATTCAAGCTAGCACGAGCAATCAGGAATAACCTCTTCGCGCTCACCGCGCCCGGCGACGGAATCCGTGCAACGGATACGGTGTACCGTTGATGTTGAACGTGCAGTAGGCCGGACACATCCAATTGCGATCAGATTCGTTCGTCTATCCCGCACTCGTGTGCCGGGAGAACCTCGGAGTGAAGGAATCGTCTATGGATCGCCGAAACTCATGCGCTCATCGCCCGGCAGCGACACCGATTTCGTTGACTACGGCCTGCTCAACGCCATGAACCGCGGGGCGTGTGATCGACGCTTGGCCAGCCCGGTCCGGGTTACCCTGGCCATCGAACTCGGCAAGGGCCTCAATGGGGCGTGGTGGCCCCACACGGCCTCAGTCGCGCGCGAGCTTCCCGACCTGATTGGCGCTCTGTCCGCACGATTGGGCGAGATCGTCGATATCAGCGTCAACTGGTCATCGTTGGAGGGTCACACAGATCTCGACGCGGTGAAGCGCGCGAGCATGGCGAACCCCGTCCGGGTCGTCAGCCACCAACGGCTGATGATGATTACCGGCAGTCAGTGTTCGGCGAATCTCCTCGTGGTCCCGTGCCGGACCTCCAGCGCTCTAGCCGCGATGGTGATGCGGCATGCCGCCACGCTTGACATCGCGCGCGCAGAACGGGACACCGAAACATTCTGGATCGCCGACGACATTGTGCGCGCCGCGCGTGCTGAAAGCGCACGGTGCGCGCAACGCCTCCGGCGAACTCGACTCGCGCACGTCGATGTTGCAGATTCAGCCACGACAGTTTGATGCTCGGCGGACGAGAACACTCCGATGGGCCAATGTTGTTGCTGGGCACGATATTAACCGGATATTAACCGGCGCGAACCCCGTTGCGTGCCAACGATGTTGACATCGCCGTTGCCGACGCGTTTACTGGAAAGCCTAGCCCAGAAAATGCCGTCTGCCGTGGCATATGGCGTCGCCTTTGAAATCGGTGTGCGTTTATCCCCGGATTCGGGGGCCAGACCACCGCACGGCGGCGACGCGGGTCGGGACAATCCGGACGCATGGGTGCCCGCCACTCAACTGAACGGCCACAATGAGCAAGTCTGAAAAGAAGCAACGAAATATCGTTCACGACAACGTGATCCGGATAGGTGCGGGTTTCGCGGCGAAGGAGCACCCACATGTGGTGGAGACGTTGTCGATGCTCGGGCCGCATCTAGGTAGGTGGGGTTCGCGCGATGTGAAAGTAGACGTCTCTCTCCAGGACCGCGGCGGCAGGGAGCAGCGCGTCACATTACGGACGAGCCTACCCGGCCTGACGCCGCTCATAGCCGTCGCCGAGAACCCGGACATCACCCACGCGCTGGGCGACGCGAAGCGTGAGCTGATTCGGCAGCTCGACCACCAGAAGTCGGAGCGCGAACCCATGAACAACCGCCGGTCCAGCGCGACGATTCGGCACCCGGGTACCTCTGCAGCGCCCAGAGATCATCAGGCTCGCAACGTAGACGTAGCTTGCGAAATCCAACCGACAGAGGGATAAGCATGACGAACACGGTCAGAGACATATTCGGCGCTGGTGAACGCAGGAGCGCTAGGCGCAGGGAAATGCTTGCGGCACAGTCGACGTGGGACGCTGAGGGCGGGGCAACGGGAGATAGTGAGTGGGCGTCGAACCGTGTCGAGTGCCGCCCACCTCGGGGCCTTGGTGGCTGACGCAATGAATCGCGAGGTGGGCGCAGAGCTCGAGGTCGAGGTTACCGAGCCGTCGACGTTGGAGTTCCAGATTGCTGTCGCGCCGCACCCAAATGCCGAAGTTTCAGAGCGGTTGTCGTTCGTGTTGGATGGCAATCCCGTTGAACCCTCAGAGATCAGCGGTATGCACGGCAGCCGCATCCACAAGTTGGACGTCCCGGCGGGCTACTTGACCGTCGACTATGCCGCGACGATCCTCGGCCGGACCGATCCGGCGCCGGTGACCGAATCAGACCTGTCGATGTATCTGCGTCCCAGCCGGTACGCGGAGGCTGACAAGTTCTACGGTTTTGCCGCAACTGAATTCGGCAGCTACGTCGACTCGACGACCCTGCTGGAGAGAGTTTCCCTCTGGGTGGGTACCCGGCTGAACTACGTGCCGGGCTCGAGCGACCCCATCGACGGGGCGGTGGAGACCTTGCTGGCCGGTGCCGGAGTATGCCGTGACTTCGTGCACCTGGTGGTAGCGCTGCTGCGTGCGGTCAAGGTACCCGCCCGCGCGGTTTCGGTATACGCGCCGGGCCTGTATCCGATGGACTTCCACGCAGTCGCCGAGGCATTCGTCGACGGGCAATGGCGGGTAGTCGACGGGACCTTGCTGGCGCCACGGCAGGCGCTGGTGCGCATCGCCACCGGGCGCGACGCGGCCGACATCGCCTTCCTGGACAACCACGGGGGTGCGATCACCCTGAACAAGTTGGCGGTGACGGCGATCGTGGACGGCGATCTTCCCATCGACTCGATCGACCAAATGGTGTCGATCGGCTAACGGGCCATTGCGCGCAGGCTCGCAAATCGGCTCCAACTAGTGGATGGTGGAGGTATGACTTCGCCACCTCGACATCCGGGCGATGCCACCGATGCCCGGCCCCAGCTCGGCTAAATGTGGCAAATCCACGAACAGCTGCGCGCGGCCGTCGACGGCCGGCGAGGCCTAGCCGCCGCTGACTCACTTTGCGAGGCCTGCGTGATGTTGTTCGGC
Source organism: Mycobacterium sp. (assembly GCF_035314665.1). Lineage (GTDB taxonomy): Bacteria > Actinomycetota > Actinomycetes > Mycobacteriales > Mycobacteriaceae > Mycobacterium. Next base: position 6,980 of record NZ_DATFZD010000237.1, read on the forward strand.
ATTGACGCGGCGGCCATTTCACTGGTCTTCGCCGGGGCCACCAGCGGAACATTAGGCGCCAGCGACGCGGGCGCGCGTGTGTATGACGAACTCCAGTTCACCCTCGGCGAGGGTCCGTGCTTGGACTCCGTCGCGCAGCGCGCCCCCGTCCTCGTCGCCGACCTTGCCGACGCGAACGACGCTCGGTGGCCTGTGTACGGCCCCGCCTTGCTCGACCAGCAGATCCGGGGCGTGTTCGCGATTCCGGTCCTGCTGGCCGGCGAATACGTTGGCGCCCTGGACTTTTTCCGCGCGCAACCCGGCGAGCTATCCGATGACCACCTGGCCGGCGCTGTCGTCGCCGCCGAGCTGGCCGGCGTCCCCCTGCTCGACCTCGTGCACTCCGACCTGCAGGCCGCCGTCAACGAACCGGGCAGCAGCGCCTGGGCCGACTTCAACGAATTGAGCCGCACGGAGGTCAGCCAGGCCACCGGCATGCTCGTCGCGCAATTAGGGGTCGAACCCGCCGAGGCGCTGGTGCGCCTTCGCGCCCACGCCTACGCAACCAACCGCAGCGCCACCGACGTCGCCCGCGACATTCTCGACCGGCGACTGCAGCTGGAGGCCGACTAATGCAACCCGAAAAGGAGGGCAACATGACCGATACCCCTCGCGAAACTCGTGTGCTGGACGCGGTCGTATCGCTCGTCGACAAACTGCTCGACGACTTCGACGTCGTCGACCTGCTCAGCGAGCTCACCGAGCGCTGCGCCGACCTGCTGGACGTCGCGGCGGCGGCATTTCTGCTCGCCGACCCGCTGGGGCAACTCCGCTTGCTGGCCGCGACGTCCAACCAGACCCGCGAACTGGAACTTTTCCAGTTACAAGCCGACGAGGGGCCCTGCGTGGAGTGCTATGCCACCGGCCAACCCGTCTCGGTGGCAGATCTGTGCGCCGCAACCACGCGCTGGCCGCGGTTCGTTCCGGCCGCGCTCGAGGCAAGTGTGGCCTCCGTGCACGCGGTGCCGATGCGCGCCGCCGGGCTCGTTTTGGGCTCCCTGGGTCTGTTCGGTAGCCGGCCCGGCGAACTCACTGAGGCCGATCTGCTGGTCGCGCAGACACTGGCGCATGTCGCGTGCGTGGCGATTCTGCAGGAACACCCGCCCACGCCCTCGACGGTGATACCGCGGCTGCGCTCTGCGCTGACCCAACGCATCGTCGTCGAGCAGGCCAAGGGCTTCCTGCGCGAACACTTCGATGTTTCCATCGACGGGGCATTTTCGCTGCTGCGCGGGTACGCGCGTACCCACGGCGAGCACCTGACCGACGTTGCACGGCAGTTAATGGCGGAACCGAGTTCCCGTCCGGCGCTACTGGAAAGGATGACCGAACTGGCTCACGGGTGACGTCTCCGCGCTTGGGCGCGCCGCACCGACTCGGCGACCAGTCGCTCCGCGATTACATACAGCTTGGTGTTCTCGGTTTGACTCATCCGGACGAGCCGCCCAAAGGCCCACTCCGCGCTGGCGCCAGTCCGACTCCGGACGATGCCGATCGCCTGATCGATCACCGCGCGGCTTTCCAACGCCTGCTGCAGTTGTTCGGCGCGCTCGCGAGCTTCGGCCAGCAGTTGCGCGTTGTAGACCGACACCGCCGCGGGCCCGGCGAATTGCGAACCCAACTGCACGGCGTGCTCCCCGAAAGCGTCGTGGCTGGTCGCATAGGAGTTGATCGCGCCGATCACGTGTTCGCCGACCATCAGCGGCAGCGACAGTGCGGAATGCACGTCCATCCTCGCCACCCGGCCACCGAAGCGCGGCCAACGGCTGTCGCTCCCCAGCGATCCACTGACGACCGCCCGCCGCGACTGCATGCACGTGATGCATGGCCCCTCATGCAACTCGTCGTACTGGACAATGTCGATCTCGTGGACGAATTCTGCTGTGGCGGCAGCCTTCTGGAGTGTCGGTCTGCCTTGATCCGCATCGATCAACCCAACTCCGGCAGCGTCGACCCCGGGAATGACCTGGGCAGCGAACTCGGCAACCTCGCCCAACAGCTCGAACACTCCGCGGGCGCCGGCCACCATCCCGGCCAGCCCGAGAAGCCCGGCATGCAAGTCGAGTTCGTCCGCTTCCCGTTGGGAGGTGGACAACCTTGGCTGCTCCGGCGGTTTGCGACCAGGCTGAGCGTCGTAGTCGGTCATGGTCAGCAACAAATGTACCGCCGATCTAGGTGACGAGCTCCAACGCGTGGATGCGCCGCAGCTTTCCCGACGGCGTCTTCGGGATCATTCCCGGCTCGAGCACGACCACGTTGCGGGGCCGGACATCGACCTCCGCGACGACCTCATGGGCCACCTGGCGCTCGACCCGCCGCACCTCGGCCGGATTCTCCCAGACATCGGATTCGACGGCGACCGCGAACGTTTCGCGTGGGTGCCCGGCGTGCAGGCGCACCGCCACGGCACAGCCGGGCCGGACCCCTTGCACTCGGGAGGCGGCACGTTCGATGTCTGTCGGATAGATGTTGCGCCCGGCCATGATGATCACGTCCTTCACTCGGCCGCACACCACCACGTTGCCGGTTTCGGTGACATAGCCCAAATCGCCGGTGTCGTACCAACCCTCCAGATCCTGTGCGGCGATAAAACCGGCGGTCGTCGTGTATCCCAGCGTGACAGGTTCGCCGCGCACCTGGATGACACCGACACCGCGAGCCGGCAGCACGTCGCCGTCCCGGCCGACGATCCGGGCCTCCAGCCCCTTCAGCGGACGACCGACCGAGGCCAATCGCCGGGTTTTACCCCTGGATGCCGGGATGGCCCGGTGCAACAGCGCGAGCAGGTCGGCGTCGACCTCGTCGACCATCAACCCGCGGCCGCACTCGGTGAACGACACTGCCACCGTCGTCTCGGCCATGCCGTACGCGGGCACGATCGCTTCCGGGCGCAACCCGAACGGCGCGCCGGCCTCGCACAGGTCCTCGACATCGGCCGGCTCGACTTGCTCGGCGCCCGAGAGCGCCCACCGCAGCGTGGACAGGTCGAACTGGCCGGGCCGAGCTTGCCTGCGCAGGCGTTTGGCGAACATCGTGTAGGCAAAGTTGGGCGCCGCGGTCATGGTGCCCCGGTACTTGTCGATGAGCTTTGCCCACAGCAGGGTGTCGCGGAGGAAGTCCATCGGCGTGACCTTGACCAACTCGACGCCGAAATACATTGGGACGGTTAAGTAGCCGGTCATGCCCATGTCGTGGAAGCACGGCAGCCAGCTCACGATCACGTCGGATTCCCGGTCCACGTTTGCGCCGACGAACATCGCCTCGGCATTCGAGACGACGTTGCGATGACTGATTTGGACGGCCTTGGGGAATCCCGTTGAGCCGGAGGTCAATTGCAGTAGCGCCACGTCGTCGTCGTCGGTCTCGACCGGGTCGATCGCAGGGCTGTCGAGTAGCTGCTCGATCGTCAGCACCGGCATGCCCAGCTGGACCAGCAGCGGTGCCGCGGCCATGAACGGATCGGACACCACCACCGCCTTGGCGTCGATCATGTCGATGACGGCCGTGGTCTCCGCGGCCCAGCGTTGCAGGTCGGTGCGCGGCGTGGGCTGGTGCAGCATCGTAAGGCTGGCGCCGCGCATCCAAATGCCCTGTGCGTTCGGGGCGATCTCGACGGGCTCCCCGGCCAGCACTGCAACAGCATCGCCGTGGCCCACACCGGCGCCGGCCAGACCGCCCGCAACGCGGCGGGCCCGTTCATGCACCTGACCCCAGGTGTGCCGGACCGGGGCGTTTGGCTCACCGGTGATCATGCCCTTGAGACTGCTTTGGGCGTTGTCGTACATGGTCTCGGTGAATCGGCTCACCGCAATCCCCCTGGCTCCGGCGCGACGGCACGGCGTGTATTAGTCGAATCGGTGCTGCATCGGTATCGACGGAGCCGCTGAGGCACGACCGCGGAAGAGCGTGACCCCCTCTTGTACACCCCAGGT
>NZ_DATFZD010000238.1:0-7471 GCF_035314665.1 Mycobacterium sp.
GCCGCCAACTCATCAGCGCCCCGACTAGTGGTCCGTTCACGGTGTCATGCCTCCTTGAGCAGTACGGGTGATGACTCATCCTGTCGATCCCTCGGTCACCGTCGTTGTGACGGAGAACAATCCCGACATGCTAAGGGTGTATTGGCAAACACCGTTCGACCCGTTTCCCTTGGTTATAGGTCTGGGCTCACGCGTTGTCATCGAAGGGTTCGCGCACACCGCACCGGTGGTTGAGGCTGTCTGCCGGATTGCTTCCGCGCGTTTCCACCGAAACATCCACCGCGACGTGGGCGTGCGGGGAGGATAGCGGGCACCGTTGGTGCATTTTGTGCCCCCATTTCAGGAGCGTCCGAAGAACAGCGGGGAGGCAACGTTGGCCAGACGTGATCAGCGCAGCGCCACCCGGCGCGGGGTTGTATCAGCCGCTTTTCACGATCGGATCGCTGCTCGTCGGACTATCGCCGACCAGACGATTTCGTTGGCCCACCTGATCGGTTGTCGCGTCCTCGACGCCACCGAAACCCGCGTCGGCAAGGTCAGCGACATGTGGTCCGTTGGGACGCGAATATCACGTATCGTCATCGAAACCGTCTTCGGCCTGGGCTGGGATGTCTGCGGCGATTGCACCGCGCCTGACCGTCGCCGAGCGGCAGGAGCTTGGCAGGTCGGCTCGGACACGGCTGCCGCGGTCGGCCCTCGCGGATTACGTTGTGGCGCAGGATCGTCCGGATCCGGTGGTATTGTTGGAAACCCAGGCAACCACACGGGTGCCGGAGCTCGTGCCCATCCGGTACGGCCGAATGTTGGCCTCACCGTTGTCCTTTTATCGGGGCGCCGCGATGATCATGGCTTCCGACCTGGCGACCGGTCCCCACACGGGACAGCAGGTGCAGCTGTGCGGAGACGCGCACCTGTCCAACTTCGGTCACTTCGCCTCCCCGGAGCGCAATCTGGTCTTTGACCTCAACGACTTCGACGAGACACTGCCCGGGCCATGGGAGTGGGACGTCAAGCGGCTGCTGGCAAGCCTGGCCGTTGCCGGACGCAGCAACGGCTTCGACACTGCGGCATGTGAACAGGTGGTGCGGGCCGGCGCGGAGGGCTACCGCTTCCGGATGCTGGCACTGGCGGAGATGCGCTAGCTCGACTTGTGGTACGCGGAGACATGCGTCAACGACGCGTTGATTGCCAGCGTCGACTCGACATTCGCACAGCAGATTCGCCGCGCCGCGGCAAAGGCAAAGTCACGCAACCAACTGCAGGCGCTGGCACAGCTGACCCGCCTCGTCGACGGGCGTCGCCGGTTGGCCCGACCGCGGCATCGTCGGGTTGCCCGGTTGAACGTCGAGCAGGCGCAGAAGCACGTCACGCAACCGTGCCCGCCTCGGCCAATCGGTCGATGTCGACGGCAGAGAGCCCGAGCAGGTCCCGCAGAACCCCGACGGTGTGATCGCCCAACTCGGGCGCGGGGACCGCCGGCTGATAGGCACCGTCAACGGCCAGCGGCAGCCCGGGTGCCAGGTACTCGCCGATCCGCGGCTGGTCGAGAGCAGGAAGGTGCCGACCCCATCGATCTGATCGTGGCCGGCCTGGTGATCGTAGCCACCGAGCTCGCCCAGGACCCACTGCTCACGACCATCTCGGAAGCATCTGAGGAGGGCACCATCGCCCAGATGCTGGCTAACAGCAGCACGGTAACGCAGCTGGCCGAACCGATGATCGAAGCCATGCTGCGCGAGGATGACGGCAAACATTTCCGGCGCGACATCAACGCCCACGATCTCACCCAGTATCTCACTGCGACCGCACTAAGCCTGCTGCTCGGCATTATTCCGGGGACCAACGAAACCCGGGTCGCGCGACGCTACATTGACGCCTTCATACTTCCGGCCGTCGTCATAGATCCACCCCAGCCACGCGCGGTGTTCCCCCGGCGAAGGTAGTCATCTCGAGTACACTACGAGCGCACCGCATGGTCCAAACATGAGCACCTCGAAAGAGGTTTCATCCTGACCGGGTGCCTTCGCCACCACCGCCCGTACAACGAACGCATGGCCTGGGCTACGCCGAATCGCCACAGCGGCTCGGGAGTTCACCCCTCTGGGATGCCTACTACATGCGATGGGGCTGATGCGGCGACGAGAGCTGAGCTAAGCGAAAAGCTTTGCAAATCATTCGTTTCGGCGAGAGCGGCAGTCACGCTTCCGACGAGCACGGCGGTGTTCCACCATGCATCCGGGCCGTCGACGGGCTCCTCGATGACCGGCGTGGGGACGTTGACTCGGTTGGCGACCGGCTGCAGCTATCGCTACGTCGAGGATGAACTCATGCGGTAGCGAGGCCGACGAAGTAGCTGCCGAGCAGGCCGACGGCGATGATCACCAGCCATGTGTCGGTGAGGCGGCAGAGCAGCACAGGGGCGTGCCTGACTTCCATGAATTCTCGAAAGATTATGCGCACCTTGACGAGAGCGATCACGATGATGCTCGACGTGACGAAAGCACTCGGACTTGGTAATCCGTGCTGACTGGCGCTGTGGTCGATCCACAGGTAGGCCAGCGTCAGCGACGCCAGTACCACCCACACGAGGAGCAGCCTTCTGTTGAATGCGATGTGCATTGATCACCTCACCACATAGAGCAGAGCGAAGATGAGGACCCAGAGGAAATCGACGGTGTGCCAGTAGGTGGCACACGTCTCGATCAACGTCTGGGAGCGCCTCGCGGGACTGCGGAGTTGGTAGATAGCGATGCCGAGAACGACGAAGCCGATCAGCAGGTGCAGGAAGTGGATCGCGGTCAGGAAGAAATAGTAGGAGAAAAACTCGCTGGTGGTGATTCCGTTGCCCAAATGGATCTCCCGGATCCATTCCCCCACCTTCGAGACGAGGAACGCCGCGCCCAACGACACGGTGAGGTAGGCATCCCGGGTCGCCTGCCGGAAGATGCCGGCCCGCGCGGCCTCCACGCATCGGGCCACCGCCCAGGAACTCAGCAGCAGCACAATGGTGTTGAAGACCCCGACGCGCAGACTTAGATCGGCCTGGGCGTGCAGGAAGGCCGCCGGGTGCTGGGCGCGGTGGAACAGGTAGACGCTGAAGTAACCGGTGAAGACCAGCGTCTCGAACAGGACGAACGCCCACATGTCGGGCTGACCGGGCACGAACGTCACTGCGTCGCCGGCATTCTCGGTCGCGGACGGCCCGTGGAGGTTGCGTGGCGGTGAGCCTGCGCCGGCGAGGTCGGTCATCGCGCCGGCTCCGCATCACCGGATCGATCGAACACGTCGTCGTTCGCGATGTCGGGCAGCGGTCCGGTGCCGAAGTCTTCGCGCTGGATCATCTGCCGCAGCAGCAAGATGAAGGCACCGGTGTACACCCCGAACACCACCATGTTGACCCACCAGCAGATCAGGCCGTTCCAGGCGAACACGCCCCGGTGGAAGATCCACGCAGGTGCCACCACGACTTCGGTGAGGGCGTTGCAGAGATTGAGGTAGCCGAACCACTTTGGGAACACGTTGTTGTTGTCCATCAGGATCGCGGCCATCCACAGCAGTGAGCCGATCAAGAACACGCCCATCGTTCCCGAGAAGGACAGGAACGCGAAGTCGAAGACCCATTGCAGCAGTGCGGGATTTCGATCGGGACGGAACGCCCCGGCGACCAGGACCAGGCACAGCAACAGCATCCCGGGGATCGCACTGAGTGAGTAGATCACCAAGTAGGAGTACGCGAAGGCGGGACTGACCGACATGCGCCGCATCGAGTAGGCGATGATCGCGTTGCTTGCCGAGGTCATCCCAGTGATGACAAACATGATGGCGAACCCGATCAGCAACCCGTCGCGATGGCCGTTGAACCAGCGCACCACGCCGGGGGTGTCCCAGCCGGGTTCCGGTGGCGGTTGGGTGCGGGTGATGACGAAAAACACGATGAAGAACAACTGGTAGAACACGACCATCGTCCACCAGGCAAGCCAGAGTTCGCGTTTCGGGTTGTGCCGGCAATGCCAGGCGAACCGCTGAAGCGGCGCCCCCGCGGGCCGCGACTGCGGGTCCTGTGTCGGGGCGGTCACGGCGCTCACGCTACGACGACCTCCCGGTCACGGTACTCGGCACGCTCGCGTCGAATGGCTTGGCCGAGAACGACTCCCATGACGACGATCCACGTCGCGATCGCGATGTTCTTCAGCCAGAACGACAACGCCCCATTCCAGGCCAGCGGACCAGACAGAGCCAGGGCCACGAACGCCGCCGGCACCATCGCGGCCGCGACCACCAGGTTGAAGTGCGCCACCCACTTCGGAAATACCGGGTGAGGTTGGTCGTCGAAAAAGATCGCCAGAGCCAGGATCACGCCCTGGGCGATGAGGAAGGAGACCTGACTAGTGAAGGTCAGCCACGCCAAGTCGTTGAACATCTGGGTCAATTCCGGGTTGCGCTCCGGGCGGAAGGCGGCCAGCAGCCAACACACGGTGGCGAGGAGAAAGAGGGTGGGACCGGCGGCCACACAACCGAGCATGCAAAAGGAAAAAATCGGGGTGCGGTGGGCCATCCGGCGGATCTGCATCACGATGAGGATCAGAACCGGGATCAGGCCCACGCAGAACCAGTTGAACAGGATCATGCTGGCGCGGATCCGCGACAGGTTTTCGGGATCGCGGTAGAAGGCGGCCACCCGATCAGCCGACAGCGTCGGCGACATCGGCGGTGTGAAGCCCGGAAACAGTAAGAACGCCGAAATCCAGAGGACCGCCACCACAGGCAGCGACCACCATAGGATCACCTCGCCATCGATGCGTCGCGGGGCGGGTCGGGCTGATTCGGCAGCCTCGGCAACGGTGCTGGTGCCGTCGGACATCGGTGGCGCTCCTTCTGGCCTCGATGGCCCTGTTCGAACCGCGCGCGAACGCGTATGCCGAGATACCGTTGGGATAGCCGTTCGGCTAGTCAGCGAAGTTAGACCACGGAACTGCTCGCGTCAATAGCCGATCGGCTAGCCTGGGCGGGTGGGATCAGCATGCGCACCGCTCGACGGCACAGAGCTAGCCGTCGTCAGCCATAGCGCCGCCCGGGCCCGCGTTCTGGATGCCGCGCTCGATCTGTTCGCCACCCACGGCGTCAGTGGCACCTCGTTGCAGATGATCGCCAATGCCCTCGGTATCACCAAAGCGGCCGTATATCACCAGTTTCGGGCCAAGGAGCACATCGTTGTGGCCGTCACCGAGCGAGAGCTGGCTCGGCTTGTGCCGGTGCTGGAGGAAGCCGAGGCGCACGGCAACGGGCCAAGTGCCCGAGACGCGTTGCTTGTGCACGTCATCGAGATGGCTGTTCGCGACCGTCGACTGGTCCGCACCTTGCAGTTCGATCCCGTCGTCGTCGCATTGCTAGCCAACCACCCACCCTTTCAGCGGTTCATGGCACGCCTGTACAGGGTCCTGCTCGACGACGACGGCGAAGACGCGCGGATCGAGGCAGCCATGCTCTCCGGCGCAATCAGCAGCGCCGTCATGAATCCACTCGTCGCCGACATCGACGACGACACGCTACGCGACCGGCTCACTGATTTGAGCCGTCGACTGCTCGGCCTGCCGACGACTGCAGCGACGCCACAGCGGCTGCGGCGAGGCCAGGCGAAATTATAAGCGCGCCAAGGGATTAGGGTGTCGAGATGCAGCGAAGATTGATCAGCATCGCCGGACTACTCTGACAAGAAACCGGCGTGTCGCGAAGGCCGGTCAATCTTGGTTGCATAAGCCGAGTTCAGGCGCTTACTTAGACGTCGGTCTGGCGCTCTGATAGCCGTCCGCCGCCGCAACAACCGCTGTGGGTTCTTAGTCCTGTGTCATGTTCTGTCGCCTTGACCTGGCCCTCGTGCCTCGATATCCCGCGCGTCCGTCTCTGCCGCCACGGCGCCAACGTACTCCGTGTTGCTCACCTCATCGGAGATAACCAACATCACCAGCGGTGAGTTGGACCGCTATCCGAGTGGTCCCGCGGACGTGATCGATTCTGTGCGCTTTGTTCGATGCCGACAACCTGTGTTCCGGATCGCCGCGTAGGACGAATCGTGGGCGTCCTCAAAGGGAGGGGCTCCTTAGGCCAGGCTCGGTCAGACCTCGGTCGTCGGCTCGTCTAGGAACTGGTGCAGCCAATGCCCGACGTCACGGTGGACGCGACCTTTCTCGGCTTCGTTCAGGATTTCGTGCCGCCCGCTGGCGTAGAACCGGTATTCGAGTGCCAGTTGGCCCTGCCTCATGTAGCGGGTGATGAGTGCCTGGATTGTCGTGGTTTTGACGCCGACTGGATCATCGGTTCCGGCGACGATCAGGATGGGCAGAGCCCGAGGAACGCGCGATTCGTTCTCGGGAATCCACAGATCGTGGACTCCCGTGACTAGCGAATAGAACATGCTGTTGGAGAACGGCTGGCCGCACAGTGGATCGCTGAGGAATTTCTGTATCTCGTCGGGATCGCTGGTCTGCCACTCGCAGCCCGTGGGATGGGCGGCGTCCGCGATGAACGGTGCGTTCAGTGCGGCGAGCCCCGAGCTGTATGTCGCACTTGGTTCGTCGGCCTGCGGGCCCGTCGCCAGCGCGCGCAACTGGGCGAGGGCGGATTGGTACTGCTCTTCGTCCACCCCCGGTAGCGCCCCAAACGAGCCGCACAGGATCGCGCCGGCCAGCAGATCGCCATGGTTCTGTATATGGGATTGGGTCAGCCCCGAGCCCATGCTGTGCCCGAAAGCGATCAGCGGCAGGCCGGCATGCTCGGAGCGAATGATGTGAGCGAGCTGATTGAGATCGGCGGTCATATCAGCCCACGCATTGATACCCGCCTGCCCTAACTTGCCGGGGGGGGCCGTGTGGCCGTGCCCGCGCAGGTCGATGCCGTAGGCAACACAGCCGTCGGCGGCAAGGAACTGGGCGAACCGGTCGTATCGCCCACTGTGTTCGCCGACGCCGTGAGTGATCTGTACCGTGGCACGCGGGCGGATCCCGCACGGTGGCGACCACTTGCGAACGAAAATCGGTGCTTCATCAACCTCCGACGCAAAGGTGAAGGTGTCGGTCGCGGTGGGCTTCGTGGTGGTCATGCATCGAGTATCAGACCCTTGCCGACGTGACTGGTTGTTTCTCCGAGACAAGTTTGTCGCCGGGAGAGGCATCGAGAACAATCAACACGCCATCCGCGGGCATCGTCAAGTTGTTGACCTGGTGTGGTGCTGCCAGGATTGGTCGTTTGTGGCGATTGCGGCGAGGTACAAGGGCTATCGGTATCCGATCGAGGTCATCGGGCACGCGGTGTGGCTGTATCACCGTTTCGCGCCGCGCCTGCGCGACGTCGAGGACCTGATGCTGGCCCGCGGCGTCGTGGTCACCTGCGACCCCGCCCCGGCGACAAATGGCACCTCGACGAGGTTTTCGTGAAGATCAACGGCACCACTCATTATCTGTGGCGCGCGGTCGAC
>NZ_DATFZD010000239.1:0-9578 GCF_035314665.1 Mycobacterium sp.
TCGACCTCGACCTGGAAGCCGACCTCGGCGTGGACACCGTCAAACAAGCCGAGATCTTCGCCGCCATCCGCCAGCATTACGGCGTCGCCCGCGACGACACGGTCAAACTGCGCGACTTCCCCACCCTCACCCACGTCATCGGCTGGATCCACGACAAAACCGAGGCCACCCCGCCCCCAAAAGCACCCAGTGACACCGCCGCCGCGGCCAAACCCAGCGCAGCGGCGTCGGCGCCGACGGTCAAGGGCGACATCGCCGCGACCGACCGGATCCCGCGCCGGGTGCCGATACCCGTACTGCGGCCGGACCTCGCCGCCTGCGTGCCGACCGGGGTGAGCCTGGGCGCCGGCACCCGCGTGGTGGTGATGCGCGACGACGGCGGGGTCGCGGACGCGCTGATCACCCGGCTGGCGCGGCTCGGAGTCGACGTGGTGGAGCTGCGCCCCGACGACGACATCTCCACCGTGCTCACCGATGCGGCAGTGGACGGCGTGTACTGGCTGCCGGCGCTCGACGATGAGGGCGGCCTGCAGGACATGGACCTTCCCCACTGGCAGCAGGCTCTGCGCCGCCGGGTCCGCGACCTCTACCTGACGATGCGCCGGGTATACGAGCGGAGCCCGTTCCTGGTGGTGGCCACCCGCCTCGGCGGCTACCACGGCTACGACCCGGCAGGGGCGACATGCCCGCTGGGCGGCGCTGTCACCGGGTTCGCCAAGGCGTACCGCCGTGAGAAGCCCGACGCGCTGGTCAAGGCCGTCGACTTCCCGGTCAGCCGGAAAACGTCGGCGTTGGCCGACATGCTTGTCGACGAGACGCTAAGCGACCCGGGCTGCGTGGAGGTCGGCTACGCCGACGGTCGGCGCTGGGGGGTCGGCCTGGCGCAGCGCCCCTTCTCGGACGTGCAGGAAGACACGCTCGGCCCCGAGCCGGTGTTTCTCGTCACGGGCGCCGCCGGCAGCATCGTGTCGGCGATCACCGCCGACCTGGCCGCGGCGTGGAGTGGCACCTTCCACCTGCTCGACCTCACCCCCGAGCCCGACCCGGTCGACCCAGATCTGCGCCGCTACGCCGAGGACCGAGACGGCTTCAAAGGCGAACTCGCCGAACGGATGCGGGAGCATGGCGAGCGGCCGACGCCGGTGCTGATCGAGCGGGAGTTGGCGCGCTTCGAGCGTCTGCAAGCCGCGCTGGCGGCAATGCGGGCTGTCGAGGAAGCGGGCGGTACGGCCCACTACCACAGCGTCGACCTCACCGACGCCGGTGCGGTCGAGAAGGTGATGGTCCAGGTGCGCGACACCAGCGGGCACGTCGACGTGTTGTTGCACGCTGCGGGAATCGAGGTCAGCCATTCCCTGCCCGAGAAGGGACCACGCGAGTTCGACCTGGTACTCGGGGTCAAGGCCGACGGTCTGTTCAATGTGCTGCACGCCGCCGACGAACTGCCGCTCGGAACCGTCGTCGCGTTCAGTTCGGTGGCCGGTCGGTTCGGCAACGTCGGGCAGACCGACTACAGCGCCGCCAACGACCTGCAGTGCAAGGTGCTGAGCAGCCTGCGTCGCACCCGTCCCGACGTGCGCACGCTGGCGATCGACTGGACCGCGTGGGGCGGCATCGGCATGGCGGCCCGCGGATCGATCCCGAAAATCATGGCGGCGACCGGAGTCGACATGCTGCCACCGGAGGCGGGCGTGGCGTGGATCCGGCGGGAACTGAACACCGGCATACCCGACGGCGAGGTCGTCGTCGCCGGCGCGCTCGGCGCGATGGCCGCCGAGTTCCACGAGACCGGCGGCATCGATCCGGCGTGCCTGACCGTTGACGGGCCGATGCTCGGCGAGGTCGTCCGGGCCAGCGTCCACGACGGGCTGGTCGTGCGCACCACGCTGGACCCCACCGCGCGGCCGTTCCTGGATCACCACCGCATCGACGGCACGGCAGTGCTGCCCGGAGTGATGGGCATGGAGCTGTTCGCCGAGGCTGCCCGAGTGCTTGTCCCCGATCTGCACGTCGCCGCTGTCGAGAACGTGGATTTCCGCGCGCCGCTGAAGTTCTACCGCGATGAGCCCCGCACGCTGACCGTCACCGCGTTGCTCCGCCCGGACGGCGACGACCTGCTCGCCGAGTGCCGGCTGTCGGCGGACCGCAACGTGCCCGGCACTGACCAGCCGCAATCCACCGTGCACTTCACCGGCTCGGTACGGCTGACCAGCGATCCGCCTGTGCTGACCGGCGACGAGGCGGCGCCCGGCGACGACACTGCGGCGCTCACTGCCGAGCAGGTCTACCGGCTGTATTTCCACGGCCCGGCCTACCAGGTGGTCGGTTCTGCGTGGAGGCACGGCGACGGCGCGGCAGCCCGGTTCGCCGCGGACCTGCCGCCGCAGGTCGATGCCCCGGTGCTCATCGGCCCACGTTTGGTCGAACTCTGCTTCCAGACCGTTGGCCTGCTCCAAGCCGGCACCGACGGGATCCTCGCCCTGCCGCTGCGCGTCGGCGCGGTTCGGCTGGCCGGTCGGCCGGAGGAGCGGCCGGGACTCGTGGCGACCGCGCGCCGCGACGGGCACGGCGGCTTTACCTGCACTGTGCGCGACGACGACGGCAGGCTCGTACTTCGCCTTGACGGGTACCGCACGGTTCCACTGCCAGATCCCCCGCCCGGCGAGGTCATCGCCCCGATACGCGAGGTGATCGGCGATTGACGAGACGTACCGGGATGGACAGACCGATTCGGCGGCTGGGCATCGTCAACCGCGGCGAGCCGGCTGTCCGCGCCCTGACCGCGGTGGCCGACCTGAATCAGGCCGGGGGGCCGCCGATTCGCACCGTCGTGCTGTACACCGACCCGGACGCCGACGCCTGGTACGTGCGGCAAGCCGACGAAGCGGTGTCGCTCGGGACGGCGACGTTCATCGATCCCGCCGACGGCACGCGCCGGTCCCGCTACCTCGATGAGCCGGCGGTGATCGCGGCGCTGCGCGGCGCCGAGGTGGACGCGGTGTGGGTCGGCTGGGGGTTTCTGGCCGAGCATGCGTCGTTCGCCCAGGCGTGCGAGGAAGCCGGCATCACCTTCGTCGGCCCCGACAGTGCCACGATCCGCCGGCTCGGTGACAAGGTGGCTGCCAAACTGTTGGCCGAGCAGGCCGACGTCCCGGTGGTGCCGTGGAGCCGCGGGCCGGTCGAAGACGTCGCGGAGGCGACGAGGCTGGCGGCGCAGCTGGGCTATCCGCTGATGGTCAAGGCCGCCTCCGGCGGCGGCGGGCGCGGGATCCGGATAGTCCGCGACGACGACGAACTCGCGGCCGCGCTGCCATCGGCAAGCGCCGAGGCGGCGTTGGCGTTCGGCGACCCCACGGTCTTCCTCGAGAAGCTGGTGCCGGCTGCCCGCCATGTGGAGGTGCAGGTCATCGCCGACGGCTACGGCACCACGTGGGCGGCCGGCGTTCGAGACTGCAGCCTGCAGCGCCGCCACCAGAAGGTCCTCGAGGAGTCGGCGTCGACGGTGCTCGACGCCACGAAGGAACAGGCGATCCGTGACGCGGCCGTCCGATTGTGCGCCGCGGCGGGCTACCGCAATGCGGGCACCGTGGAATTCCTGGTCGATCCCGCCACCGGCAGCTTCCAGTTCATGGAGGTCAACACCAGGCTGCAGGTCGAGCACCCGGTGACCGAGGCGACCACCGGGCTGGACTTGGTCAAGCTGCAGCTGCACGTCGCGCAGGGCGGCCGGCTCACCGGCACACCACCCGAAGTGTCCGGGCACGCGATCGAGGCGCGGCTGAATGCCGAGGATCCCGAGAACGGGTTCGCCTCCGCGCCGGGCCGGCTCACCCGGCTGCGCCTGCCGGCGGGCGCCGGCATCCGCGTCGACGCCGGCGTCCGCGAAGGCGACCGGATCCCCGCTGACTTCGACTCGATGATCGCCAAGATCGTGGCGTGGGGCAGCGACCGGGACGAGGCACTGGCCCGCCTGCGACGGGCGTTGCGCGAAACCACCGCAGTGGTCGAAGGCGGCACCACCAACCGCTGCTTCCTACTGACGCTCCTCGACCGGCCCGAGGTACGCACGGGCGAATTCGACAACCACTGGCTGGATCGGCTCACGGGCGAGGGGGCGCACCTGCCGGCCCCCGATCCGGTGGCCCTGGTGGTGGCCGCCGTGGAGTCGTACGACCTCGACGAGGCCGCCGAACGAGCGGCCTTCCACGCCCGTGCGGCGCGAGGCGGCGCCGAGTCCGCGGCCGGGGTGGGCCACCGCTGCCGGCTCCGCTACCGGGGCCAACAGTACGGCCTGCACGTCTACCGCACCGGCGGTCGCACATACCGTGTCACCTCCGGCGTCGCCACCGCAGACGTCGTCGTCTCATACCGCGACGGATACGAGCGGCGCGTCGTCGTCGGCGACCGGATGCACCGTGTCGTCTCGGTCATGGAAGGCGCCATGCTGCGGATCGACGTCGACGGCGCTGCGCATGCGGTGTTCCGCGACGACGGTGGGGTTGTGCGCTGCCCCGGACCGGCGTTCGTCCTGTCGGTCCTCGTGGAACCCGGGGACCGGGTCGCCGAAGGTGACCCGCTCGCCGTCGTCGAGAGCATGAAGATGGAGAACACCATCACTGCACCCTTCGCCGGCACCATCGCCACCGTGGAAACCGCTGCGAACATGCAGGTCGAGGCCGGCGCGCCGCTCGTCCGCGTCGCGACCTCCGACATCGATCAGGGCCAGCCGGCCGGCGCCGTTGACTTCGCCGGGCTGGCCGCTGCCGAGCCCTCCGGCACAGCTCCCCCCGAGCAGGTGTACGAGGCGCTGCGCAGCTACCTGCTCGGCTACGACCTGGACCCCGGCTCGGTGCAGACGATGCTGACCCGGCAGCAACGGCTCAGCGAGACCGCGGCGCCGGCCGAAGCCGATCTGCTGCGGTGCGAGGACGACCTGCTGGATCTGTTCGCCGACGTCAGCTCGCTGTACCGGCCGCGCGGTGAAATCGATCCCGAGGTGGCGCTCGTCACCGGTAGCACCCAGGAGTACCTGCTGTCCTACCTGCAGTGGCTTGACGCCGACCGGGCCGGCCTGCCCGACTCGTACCGGCGGCGGTTGGACCGAGCGCTGCAGCGCTACGGAGTTCAGGGGCTGGACCGGACCCCGGAGCTGGAAGAAGCCGTCGTCTGGATGTTCCGCTCGTTCCGCCGGGTCGCCGACCTGGTGCCTGCGGTTACCGCGATCCTCGAGCGCCGGCTCCACCACCAGAGCGAGCTGATCCATCTCGCCGACGCCGAAATGCGGACACGGCTCGACCGGCTGGCCGCCATCCAGGGCCGCCAGCGGGTGGTCGCGGATCTGGCCCGCGATGTGCGGTTCCACTACTTCGACGAGCCGCTGCTGGCCGTCACCGTCGCCGACGAGTACACCCGGGTGCGGCGCGATCTGAACGCGCTGAGCGACGATCCCGACGGCCCGGAGCGGGTCGACCGCATCGACCGCCTCGTCGGCTGTCCGCAGCCGCTACGCGCAGAGTTGCTGCATCGGTGGCGCGGCAGCACGGATCCGGCGCTGCACCGGGCGCTGCTGGAGGTCTACCTTCGGCGCTTCTACCGGATCAGACAACTTCGCGACTTCGCGTTCACCGAGCATGACGGGTGGCTGCTCGGATCCGCCGACTATGACATGGGGGACATCGGGGATCAGCCCATCCATGTGGTCACCGCGTACACGCCTCTGCTGAAGCTGCCGGAGCTGTCGCGGGCGGTAGCCGGGCATCTCGGCACGGCCGGCATCGGACGGCAGGTCGTCATCGACCTCGCGCTGTGGCGGCACGGCGAGACCACAGAAGCCGACATCGTCGTCGACGAGGCGGAAAAACTGCTGGCCGACTGCGACTTCGGGCGGCTGCTGCGGCGGCTGGATCTCACCGTGACGACCCTGGAGGGAACGGCACCGGAGCGCTTCCGCACCTACCACCTGACCTACCGGCAGCGCGACGGCCAGTTCGTCGAAGAAACGCTCTACCGCAATCTGCACCCCATGATCGCCAAGCGTCTGGACCTGTGGAGGCTGTCGAACTTCACGCTGCGCCGCCTGCGCTCGGCCGAGGACGTATACGTGTTCCACGGCGTGGCGCGCGAGAACCCAGCCGATCAGCGGCTTTTCGCGCTCGCCGAGGTGCGCGACCTCACCCCGCTCCGGGCCGACAGCGGTGACGTGCGCTATCCACGGCTGGAGCTGATGGGCCTGGAGGCGCTGTCGGCGATGCGGGAAGCGCTGGCCGAGTTCGACGCCAAGACCCGACCGGCGGCCAACCGGATAGTGCTGTATGTCCGTCCGCCCTGGGATGTGCCCCGCGATGCCTGGCCCGAACTGGCCCGGTCGCTGGCACCGCTGGCCGTCGGCACCGGCCTGGAGAAGGTGGTACTGCGCGTGCGGCTGCCCGACGGCCGCGACCGCGTGCTCGACGTGGAGGGTCTCGGCGGGGGCGTCACGGTGCGCGAACGTCCGCCGGGTCGGGAGCCGATCCGGTCGCTGTCGCCGTATCGGCAGAAGCTGTTGCGCGCCAACCGGTTCGGCGTCCCCTACCCGTACGAGATCGTGCGGATGCTCACCCCGCCGGCCGAGGCCGTGGCACGGTTCCCACCGGGGGAGTTCATCGAGCACGACCTCGACGAGAGCGGTGGGCTCGTCCCGGTGTCGCGGCCATACGGGCAGAACAGCTGCAACATCGTCGTCGGCCTGCTGCGCAACGACACCGAGAAGATGCCCGAAGGGATGAGCCGCGTGGCGATGTTCGGCGATCCCACCCGTGGGCTCGGCAATCTCGCCGAGCCCGAGTGCCGCCGGATCATCGCGGGCGTGGACCTGGCCGAGCGGATGGGGATACCGGTCGAATGGTTCACGCTGTCCTCCGGCGCGAAGATCGCGATGGACAGCGGCACCGAGAACATGGACTGGATCGGCGCGGTGCTGCGCCGCCTTATCGAGTTCACCCAGCGCGGCGGCGAGGTCAACATCGTGGTCGCCGGGGTGAACGTAGGTGCTCAGCCGTACTGGAACGCCGAGTCGACCATGCTGATGCACACCCGCGGCATCCTGGTGATGACACCCGCCAGCGCGATGGTGTTGACGGGCAAGCAGGCGCTCGACTTCTCCGGCGGAGTGTCGGCCGAGGACAACTTCGGCATCGGCGGCTTCGACCGGATCATGGGTCCCAACGGCCAGGGCCAGTACTGGGCGCCTAGCCTCGCCGACGCGTGCGACATCTTGTTGCGCCACTACGAGCACACCTACGTCGTCCCCGGCGAAGCATGGCCACGCCGGCGGGTCACCACCGACCCCATCGACCGGGATGTCCGCTCATCGCCGCACGCCCCGATCGCCGGCTCCGACATGGCGACCGTCGGCGACATCTTCTCTGGTACGCACAACCCCGAACGCAAGAAACCGTTCGACATGCGCTCGGTCATGCGTGCAGTCGCCGACGAAGACTCCGAGCCGCTCGAGCGTTGGGGCCAGTGGCGGGCCGCCGAGACCGCGATCGTATGGGACACGCACATCGGCGGCATCCCGGTGTGCCTGATCGGTATCGAATCCCAGACGTTGCCCCGGCGCGGATTCGTGCCGGCCGGCGGACCGTCATCGTGGTCGTCCGGCACGCTGTTCCCGCAGGCGTCTCGCAAGCTCGCGCGCGCGATCAACGCCGCCAGCGGCAACCGCCCACTCGTCGTGCTGGCGAACCTGTCCGGCTTCGACGGCTCACCGGAGTCGATGCGCCGTTGGCAGCTGGAGTACGGCGCCGAGATAGGCCGCGCGGTGACCAACTTCCGCGGCCCGATCGTCTTCGTCGTCGTCTCCCGCTACCACGGCGGCGCGTTCGTGGTGTTCTCAAAAGCTCTTAACGAACGGCTGGAGAACGCCGCCGTGGAGGGCTCGTTCGCGTCGGTGATCGGCGGCGCGCCGGCTGCTGCCACGGTGTTCGCTCGCGACGTCGAAGCACGCACCCAGCAGGACCCCCAGGTGCGCGAAGCCGGCGAGCGGGTGCGGCAGGCGACGGGCTCCGAGACAGGCACGGCACGGGCCCGTCTCGCCGAGATCACCGCGGCCGTACGCTCCGCGAAGCTCAGCGAAGTTGCCGAGGAATTCGACCGGATCCACACCGTCCAGCGAGCGCTGGCCGTGGGGTCGGTGGACCGGATCATCACCGCCGAGGCGTTGCGGCCCTACATCGTCGACGCCGTCGAGCGAGGCATGTCAGCCGTATAGCGGCCGGTCCAGCCACGAGTGCCGCGGCGCTGCGGACCCGAGGACGCCCGGGTCGCGAAGCGCGACCGGGGGCGGCGTGGCCAGTTCCGCGGCGACGGTCAGCAGAAAGCGGCCGTCCCGCCGCCACCAGCCGGGGAATACCCGGCCTTCGACGGCACGCACGGTCAACGCGCCCCAGCCGTCGTCGCGTGGGGCGGCCAGCGCGACCTCGACCGAACGGGTGTCCCGCCGCAGTCCGGTGCGCAACACCTTCAGTGCGCTCTCCTTCGCCGACCAAATCAGGTTTGCGGCCGCATCGCGTTGGTCACCGGCGGGACGGGCGGCTACCAGGCGCTGCTCGGCAGCGGTGAGAAAGTCGGTCACGAAGCCGGGTGTCCGCGGCTCGACCAGTTCGAGGTCACAGCCGACCGCCGGCGAGTCGCTTGGGCATGTCACACACACCGCCCAGCCGGCCCGGTCGCTGATCGACACCCCGAGAGCCAGCGGATCGCCGTCGACGACAACGTATGGCGCACCGCTGGGCGCATTGCGCACCTCGATGCGGGCGAGCACGCCCGGGTCGGTGGCTTCCCCAATCACCGACGCGACGGCCTGCTTGGTGACAAACCGGCGCAGCAGGTACTCGGTGCGCCGCTTGGTGTACCGCAGCCCCGCCAGGATGGCCGCCTCGCCGGGCGCCAACCATTGTTCTCCGGGGGGTAGCGCGTCCTCGCCCAGCGCGAGCCACCGATGCCCGCCCTCATCGGCCGGGAGCTGTGGCATGGCACCTCCAGAGAACTGTTCTTCCGCCGAATCTACTGCCGGCCACAATGTTCGCGTCCACGGTCGACAAAGGGGCCGCCGCTGACATCGGATGCCAGGGTCGATTTTGCGTCGCACATGTGATTAGCCCAGCACTGGGAACCGGCGCTGGCGGCCCAGTCGGTCGAGAGCGCTCTGCATTACGGAGCGGACGTGGGCGTCGACCTGGTCGACGTCGGGGTCATCGCCGAATTGGGCGACGATGTCGATCGGCTCCAGCACCTGGGTGACGATTTTCGAGGGCAACGGCATGTTGGCTGGGAAGAACGTAGTCAGACCGAACGGGAAACCCACGGCAAGTGGCAGTATCTCCACCCGTATGCGCTTGAGGCCCAAGCGCTTCGCCAGCCGATTGCCGCGGGTCAAGAACAGCTGGGTTTCCTGCCCCCCGATCGACACCGCAGGCACGATCGGCACGCCGGCCTCAATCGCGGCCCTGACATATCCTGTGCGGCCGTCGAAGTCGATGACGTTCTGGGTCAGCGTCGGCCGAAACGAGTCATAGTCCCCGCCGGGAAACACCAGG
>NZ_DATFZD010000240.1:0-4062 GCF_035314665.1 Mycobacterium sp.
CGATCCCCAGAACGAGATCGACCCGATGATCGCGGCGAACAACGACGCCACCACGATGTGCACGGTCGGTGTCTCGCCGTGCTCGAAGGCTGAAAAGCCCTTCGTCTCAATGAATTCCGCGAGCGCGATGAGCGCGACGGTTCCGCCGCCGACGCCGTTGAAGAACGCCACCAGCTGCGGCATGGCGGTCATCTTGGTGTAGCGCGCCGGCGGGACGCCGAGCACGACGCCGAGCACCAGGCCGGCGATGATCAGTACCCACTGGTCGGTGTGCCGGATCTTGATCAGCGTCGCCGTCACGGCCAGCGCCATGCCGACCGCGGCGATCAGGTTTCCGCGCACTGCGGTCTTGGGCCCGGTCAGGCCCATCAAGCCGTAAATGAACAGCGCGAACGAGATGACATAGAGGCCGATCACCAAATAGTTCATTTGGCGGCCTCTTCGCTCTTGGCGGGCGGGGCCTTCTTCTTGCCCTTGAACATCCCCAGCATCCGGTCGGTGACGATGAAGCCGCCGATGACGTTCAGCGTGCCGAACACCACCGCGACAAACAGGATGATCTGCACCGCGAGCGACGGGTGCTCGACCTCGCCGAACACCACCAGGGCGCCGACCACGACGATGCCGTGGATGGCGTTGGTCCCCGACATCAGCGGGGTGTGCAGTGTGTTGGGCACTTTGGAGATCACGGCAAACCCGACGAACCCGGACAGCACCAGGATCGCCAAGTTCGACAGCAGCTCGTCATACATCCCGTGCATCTATGCTTCCTCTCCCATATCGCGCCGCTCCTCCGCATCGCTTCGCTCTGCATCGTCGTCGGCGCGGCGCGTCACACACGATTCGGCGACCACTTCGTCGTCAAAGTCCGGAGCCAGCTTGCCGTCCGTGAGCAGCAGGTCCAGCAGCGCGGTGATGTTTTTGCTATAAAGCTCGCTGGCGTGCTCGGGCATGGTCGCGGGCAGGTTCAGCGGCGAAGCGATGGTGACGTCATGTTTGACCACCGTCTGTCCGGGTTCGGTGAGCTCGCAGTTGCCGCCGGTCTCGCCGGCGAGATCCACCACGACGCTGCCGGGCTTCATCGCTTCCACGGCCGCGGCGGTCACCAGGCGCGGCGCCGGGCGACCCGGGACCAGCGCGGTAGTGATCACGACGTCGAATCCGCTGATTGCGTCTTCCAGCGCCTTCTGCTGCTGCGCGCGTTCGTCTTCGGTGAGCTCACGGGCATACCCGCCCTCTCCGGACGCCTCGATTCCGACATCCAGCCACTGCGCACCGACTGACCGCACCTGGTCGGCCACCTCGGGCCGCACGTCGTAGCCGGTGGTCCGAGCACCGAGACGCTTGGCCGTCGCCAGTGCCTGCAGCCCGGCCACACCGACGCCGAGCACCAGCAGGGTGGCCGGCTTCACGGTCCCGGCCGCCGTCGTCAGCATCGGGAAAAACCGGGTCGACTCCGAGGCCGCCAGCAGCACCGCCTTGTATCCGGCGACATTGGCCTGCGACGACAAGGCGTCCATCACCTGGGCCCGCGAGATCCGCGGGATGGCCTCGAGCGCGAACGCCTGCACACCGGCGTGCTTCAAGGCGCCGATCGAGTTGTCCGCGTTGCGCGGCGCCAGGAAGCCGATCAGCGTCTGCCCGCTGTGCAGCTTGCCGACCTCCTCGGCGGTCGGCGGCGCGACCTTGACGACGACGTCGGCAGCCCAGGCGTCACCGATCGTCGCGCCGGCCTCGGTGTAGAGCTCGTCGGGAAGCAGCGCCCCCTCGCCGGCGCCCGACTCCACCACGACCGCGACCCCGCTTTTCACCAGCGGCCCGACCGCCTTCGGCACCAGCGCGACCCGTCGCTCGTCGGTCCCGGACTCGGCGGCCACCCCCACCGTCGTCTGCGTATCTGTCATGAACTCCTACCCCGGCTAGATCGGCACCAACCCTAACCTGACTGTCCGGCTCCTCCTCGGGCCGCTCCACGGCCCGCATCGTCACCTGACGGTCTGACGGCCCCGGTCACCAGTCGGCCCGCTACCACAGGGTGAAGTCTTGGCCGTGCTCCGCCTCCGATCGTGGCCCGAAGTAGCGGCGCTGCGATTCGTCGATCGCCACATCGTTGATGCTGGCCTCGCGACGGGCGGTAAGCCCGGCGTCGGAGAACTCCCACAACTCGTTGCCGTAGCTGCGCCACCACTGTCCGGCGTCGTCGCGGCATTCGTACTGGAACCGGACGGCGATGCGGTTGTCGTGATAACTCCACAGGCCCTTCCGCAACACGTAGTCGTGCTCGCGCTGCCATTTCCGGGTCAAAAAGGCCACGATCGCGTCGTGGCCGACGACGTGTTCGTCGCGGTTGCGCCACTCCGAGTCGACGGTGTAGGCGAGGCTGACGCGCTCGGGGTCGCAGGTGTTCCACAGGTCCTCGGCGGCCTGCACTTTCTGGATCGCTGTTTCGAGGGTGAAGGGCGGAAGTGGGGGACGTTTGTCGGTCACGGTTTCTATCGTCCTCCGCCGTTAAAGGCTTTCCCGCGGTGTCCTATCGTGACGGGCATGGACTTCGCAATGTCGGCCAAAGCCAGCGACTACCACAAGCGGCTGTCCGAGTTCATGACCGAGTACGTCTTTCCGGCCGAGGCCGAGTACGACCGCTACCGCCACGAGGCCGGCCCGAACGATCACACCGTTCCGCCGATCATTGAGGAGTTGAAGACCAAGGCCAAAGCGGCCGGTCTGTGGAACCTGTTCCTGCCCGCCGAGTCGGGCCTGACCAACTTGGACTACGCCCCGCTGGCCGAGTTGACGGGATGGAGTCTGGAGATCGCGCCCGAGGCGATCAACTGCGCGGCGCCGGACACCGGCAACATGGAGACCCTGCACCTGTTCGCCACCGAGGAGCAGCGCAAGAAGTGGCTCGAGCCGTTGCTGAACGGCGAGATCCGCAGCGGCTTTTCGATGACGGAGCCGGCGGTCGCCAGCAGCGACGCCCGCAATATCGAAACCTCCATCGTGCGTGACGGCGGCGACTACGTGATCAACGGCCG
The DNA here is from genome assembly GCF_035314665.1 of Mycobacterium sp. Taxonomy (GTDB): domain Bacteria; phylum Actinomycetota; class Actinomycetes; order Mycobacteriales; family Mycobacteriaceae; genus Mycobacterium. The sequence goes on from NZ_DATFZD010000240.1 coordinate 3,036, forward strand.
CAAATGGTGGACGTCGGGTGCGGCCGATCCGCGCTGCAAGATCCTGATCGTGATGGGCCGCACCAACCCGGAGGCGGCCAGCCACCAGCAGCAGTCGATGGTCCTGGTGCCGATCGATACGCCTGGCGTCACCGTGGTGCGCTCAACGACAGTCTTCGGTTATCAAGATCAGCCCGGACACTGCGAAATCATCTACGACAACGTCCGGGTGCCCATCACCAACCTGCTCGGCGAAGAAGGCGGCGGCTTCGCGATCGCCCAGGCGCGGCTGGGACCGGGCCGCATCCACCACTGCATGCGCGCACTCGGCGGCGCCGAACGTGCGCTGGCGCTGATGGTGCACCGGGCCAACACCCGGATCGCGTTCGGCCGCCCGCTGGCCGACCAGGGCCTGGTACAGCAGGCAATTGCAAAGTCCCGCAACGAGATTGATCAAGCCAGGCTGCTGTGCGAGAAGGCGGCCTGGACCATCGATCAGCACGGCAATAAGGCTGCGCATCTGCTGGTGTCACAGATCAAGGCAGTAGCGCCGCAGATGGCGTGCGACGTCATCGACCGCGCCATTCAGGTGCACGGCGCGGCTGGCGTCAGCGAAGATACCGCGTTGGCCCGGCTATACGCCTGGCAGCGCGCGATGCGCATCTTCGACGGGCCCGACGAGGTGCATATGCGGTCGATCGCTCGTGCCGAAATCGGCCGGGAGCAAAGCGCTTTCGCTGCGGCGGTCACCTAGATGGCTTTGAGCGTGCGGGAACTGCAGGGCGCCTGGAACTTTCGCGACATTGCCGACAGCACGGGTGTCGTGCGACCGGGACGATTTTTTCGGTCCGGCGAGCTGAGCGACCTCGGCGACGACGGCCGCGACGAGCTAAACCGGTTGGGCCTCACCGATGTCGCTGATCTGCGCTCACGCCGTGAGGTCGAACGTCATGGGCCCGGTCTGGTGCCGGACGGCGTGGAGATCCATCTACTGCCCATCCCGGATCTCGGGCCCGACGAGCTCAACCCGGACGGGGACGCGCCGCAC
>NZ_DATFZD010000241.1:0-33232 GCF_035314665.1 Mycobacterium sp.
CCCAGGGCAGAGCGTCGTCGCCGACTTCGAAGTCGCCGATCGGTCTGCGACTCACTTCGGTGAAGCCGTGTGGGATAAACCCCTGGCCACGTAGCTCTGAATCAACCTCCCCGAATGATGGTTGGTTCAGATACAAAGTTATGAACGACACTTCGGTCTGAATCGCCACCGCCTCAGCAAGCTTCTCGTGGCCGCTTTGGAAGACAGACAGTTCGCTGCCCTGGATATCGATCTTGAGAAAGTCGAGGTGCTCAATCTCGGATATATCGTCAAGCCGGCGGGTTTCGACCGGAATGCGCTCAATCACCTCGCCGGACGGTTGGAGAGCCGGGAACAACCCCAGCGTCGCCGGGTCTGGTTCGAGCAGACTCGTCATTCCCGTTGCGTGACAGACCTTCAGAGTGCTTGAGCTGCCGTCGCCCACTGCGTATGGCAGATACAGCTCGTTCGGGCCATGCGTTAGTTGGAGCGCCAGCAATACCATCACCTGTGGCTCGAAGCCCGTCACATGACACAGGCCGGCGCTGAGCATGGGTAGGTAGGGTGGCTTGCCGCCGTCGAGGGGGTTCGCCCCTACGTCTACGACGTGGGTGAGGCGCGACGGTGAGAGCAGGTCCCGGACGGCGCTCAAATCAGTTGCTCCCGGCGCTAATTAGCGATGAGCCGGCTGCGTCGCACACTCTGAGGGATTGCACAGATTACGGCTAGCTGAACACGGTCTGACCGTCGGCATCGAGCAGATATTGCTCGGTGCCGTGTTCGACCCGCGGGGCATCGCCGGCCAACGCCACCGCGATTTTGTTGCTCGCATTGCGCATCACATCGAAGGTCAACTCGACGGCCTCGGCATCGGAGAAGTGCGCGCGCACCCCGGCGGCAACTCCACGGTCGATATGGCCCGGCGACCAAATCAACGCATCCGCATATCGCAGCGCCCCCTTCTGCCGGTCGGTCAGCAGGCCGGACGCCTCAAAGTGCTCGATGTCGCTGTACAGCGTCTCCGACCCGCCGGCATTCAGTGCCGTCGTCTCGCGCAGCGACTTGCACAATCGGCAATTGTGTTGAGTCGCACCGCGCAGCCGGACCACCTCGGACGTCAGCGCATCGAGGTCGCGCAACCGCGCCACCGTCGGCAGAAAACCGTTGAACACCGCGTCGGACGGGTCGGTGGCGTGATCCCAGGCGACCCGACCATCCACCCATCCCAGGTACCGCTGGCCGACCCCGAGGTTTTCCAGTCCGGCGCGAACTCGTGGGACGAAGTCGGCGATGTACATCTGCACGACGACGTCAAATGTGTTGTTGCCCAACGCAGACCACAACCGTGAGCGCTGCTCGTCGCCGATCATCGAGACGTCGACGCTGAACTGTTCGGCGAAGCCGGCTACCACGGCGTCGGCATCCGATTCCGGGCCGGTCACCGCTGCGTCGGCCGGAAGCGGAGGCAGCCCCAACGTCTGCGCGCAGACGCGCCGCACCAGTCCCGTCATGCGACCGTCGGCCGGCGACAACGCGACCAGCCGGGTCAGCTCGTCGTCACGCACCCTCGCATTATGTCGCCTGGCTCACCGACGACATGTGAAAGTCGGGAATCCGCAGCGATGGCATCGCCGTCCGGGTGACCCAGTCGCCCCACTCCCGCGGCAGCGTGCGCTCGCTGACGCCGGCCTCAGTAGCCCGTCGCAGCAGGTCCAGCGGGCTCTCGTTGAACCGGAAGTTGTTCACCGCCGCCGTCACCTCGCCGTCTTCGACCAGGTAGACGCCGTCGCGGGTGAGCCCGGTCAGCAGCATCGTCGCGGGGTCGACCTCGCGGATGTACCACAGCGTGGTCAACAGCAGCCCGCGCTCGGTCGCCGCGACCATATCGGTCAAGTCGGCATCGCCGCCCGTCATCACTACGTTGTCGGCGGCCACGGCGACGGGAGCCTCGAACTCGACGGCGGCGGCCCGCGGATAGGCCAGCGCGTTGATCACCCCGTCGCGGATCCAGTCGACCCGCTCGATGTCCATCCCGTTGTCGAAGATCGACAGCGTCTCCGACGAACTGGCGGTCGCCACAAAGGGCGTACACGCCAGACCGGGCACGGTCGGATCGGCGTACAACGTCAACGGTAGATCGGTCAGCCGCTCCCCCACCCGGGTGCCACCGTCGAGCGACGACAACGCGGTGCGGCCCTCCTGCGCGCCACGGCCGGTCATCGACCAGGCCAGGTAGACCATCATGTCGGCCACCGCCGACGGCGGCAGGATCGTCTCGTAGCGGCCTTCGGGCAGCTCGACGCTGCGCTTGGCCCAGCCCAGCCGCGTCGACAGCTGCTCGAGCATCAGATCCGTTGGCACATCGGCGAAATCGGGCGTGCCCACCGCCATCCACGCGCTGGCACCGTCGCGTTTGGCGTTGATTTCCACCGAGCCGGTGGGTTGGGTGTAGCGGCGCCGCAGCCCGCGCGACGTTGCCAGATACACCGTCTCCAGCCCGTGCCGGGCAAAGCCGTACAACTGGTCGCTGCCGCGGAAGCCGCGACTCAACCCCCGGGCGACATCGGCGAACACCTCGGGGCCGGTACCCGGCGTCGGCGCATCCCAGTCGGCCGGGGCGCCGTTGCCGCTCAGCAGCGGCGCCGCGTCGCGGGCATCCGGCGCGGACACCGCGGCCGCCTGCGACGCCGCGACCAGTCCCTCGATCACCGACGGATCGACCTCGGACGAGGTCAGCGAACCCACGCTTGCGGTATCACCTTGGCGGACAATGGAAATCACGGTCGTGCTGCGGGCGGTCGACGCGCCGTTGGTGGTCATCGAGTTGTTCGCCCATCGCAGCGACGCCGCGAGGCGGTCGGTGACCAACACGATCGTTTCGTCGGCCCGTCCCCGCCGCGCCGCGGCGTCCAGTGCGATGTCGACCACCTGCTGCGCCCTGATCACTGACCGGCCTCGATGCGGGCGTTGAGCACGTTGACCCCGCGGAACAGCGCCGACGGACAACCGTGGCTGACCGCGGCCACCTGACCGGGCTGGGCCTTGCCGCAGTTGTACGCCCCACCGAGCTGCCACGTCGACGGTCCGCCGACGGCCTCCATCGAATTCCAGAAATCGGTGGTGGTGGCCTGATAGGCGACGTCGCGAACCTGCCCATCCAGGCGTCCGTTGCGGATGCGGTAGAACCGCTGCCCGGTGAACTGAAAGTTGTAGCGCTGCATGTCGATCGACCAAGATCGGTCGCCGACGATGTAGATGCCGTCGTCGACGCGGGAGATCAGGTCAGCGGTGCTGCGGTCCTCGGGGCTGGGCTGCAGCGAAACGTTGGCCATCCGCTGAAGCGGAACGTGGTGCGGCGAGTCGGCGTACGCGCAGCCGTTGGAGCGCGGCAAACCCAGCCGCGGCGCGAACACCCGGTCCAGTTGATAGCCGACGAAGATCCCGTCGCGCACCAGATCCCAGCTCTGGGCGGCCACCCCGTCGTCGTCGTAACCGACACTGGCCAAACCGAATTCGACCGTCCGGTCGGCGGTGACGTTCATCACCGGCGAACCGTAACGCAAGCTGCCGAGCTTGTCGGGGGTGGCGAACGACGTGCCGGCATAGGCCGACTCGTAGCCGATTGCCCGATCGTATTCGGTTGCGTGGCCAATGGATTCGTGGATGGTCAGCCACAGGTTCGTAGGATCGATCACCAGGTCGGTCGGGCCGGGCGTCACGCTGGGCGCCTTGATCTTTTCGGCCAGCTGCGACGGCAGCTGCGCCAGCTCGTCGGTCCAGTTCCAGACCTCGTCGCCCGCCAAGACCTCCCAGCCGCGACCCATCGGCGGCGCCACCGTGCGCATCGAATCGAACCCGCACCCGCCGGTGTCGATGGTGACCACCTCCAGGACCGGTAGCAGCCGCACCCGCTGCTGAGTGATCGACGAACCGAAGGTGTCGGCGTAGAAAGTCTGCTCCTTGACGGTGTTGACGCCGGCAGATACGTGATCCACCCCGTCAGCGGCCAACAACCGGCCGGAGTACTCGTCGAGCACGGCGATCTTGTCGGGGGTGGTCACGGCGAACGGGTCGATCCGGTAGCTCGAGACCCAGTTGACGTCGCGGTACACCGGTTCGGCCGCCAGTTCGATGGGGTCGGTGTTCAGCGCGGCCAGCGTGGTGGCCACCCACACGGCGCGCCGCGCGGTGTCCACCGCGACCGTCGGTGACAGCTCGGCGTGCGAGGCGAATCCCCAGGTGCCGTCGACGATCACCCGGACGGCCAGACCGAGCTCGCGGCTCAGCACGGCGGTTTCCAACTCGCCGTCGCGGAGCTGGATGACCTCGGTGATGAGCCGGTGAATTCGCAGGTCGGCGTGGCTGGCACCGGCCGCGGTGGCCGCCGACAGCGCGGCGTCGGCCAGCTCGTGGCGGGGCAGGGCGAGGAAGTCGGCATCGATCCCCCGGTTCGGTGTCACGACACCCACCGTAACGACAGGCTTTAATACCCTTGTGGACCGCGGGCGCCGATCGACCGTGCTGGCGTATGCGTTGCTGGCCCCCAGCCTGTTCGGGGTGGGCATGTTTATGCTGCTGCCGATTTTTGTCGTGGCGTGGTTGAGCCTGCACCGATGGGACCTGCTCGGGCCGATCCAATATGTCGGAGATGCGAATTGGCGCTCGGTGCTCAGCGATTCGGCATTCGGCAATTCGCTTCTGGTGACGCTGCTTTTCATCGCGATCGTGGTTCCGGCTCAGACGGTACTCGGGCTGTTGGCCGCATCGTTGTTGGCACGCGATCTCCCCGGGAGCGGGCTGTTCCGCACGATTTATGTGCTGCCTTGGATCAGCGTCCCGCTGGCGATCGCGGTGCTGTGGCGCTGGATTCTGTCGCCTAGCGACGGCGCGGTGAGCACCGTGCTGGGACATCGCGTTGAATGGCTCACCGATCCCGGCCTGGCGCTGCCACTGGTCTCGGCGGTGGTCGTGTGGTCCAATGTCGGCTACGTCGCGCTGTTTTTCCTCGCCGGCATCCTGGCGATCCCGACGGATGTCAACTCCGCGGCTCGCATCGACGGGGCCAACGCCTGGCAACGGTTCTGGCGCATCACCTTGCCGATGCTGCGGCCTACCATGTTTTTTGTGCTAGTCACCGGAGTCATCAGTGCCGCCCAGGTTTTCGACACGGTGTACGGGCTGACCGGCGGCGGACCAAAACGCCACACCGATTTAGTCGCACACCGCATCTACGCCGAGGCATTCGGGGCCGCGGCGGTCGGCCGTGCCTCGGTGATGGCGCTGGTGCTGTTCGTCATCCTGGTCGGCATCAGTGTCGTCCAACATCTCTACTTCCGTCGACGGATCAGCTATGACCTCACCTAAATCACCCTCCGCGGTTCTGGTTTACGCCGGCCTGACGCTCGGCGCGGTGATCACCCTGGCGCCGTTCGCTCTTGGCTTGCTGACCTCATTCACATCTGCGCACCAGTTCGCGACGGGCACACCGTTGACATGGCCGCGGCCACCGACGCTGACCAACTACACCGGTTTGGCCGGCGCGGGGTTCAGTCGCGCACTGGCGGTGACCGCATTGATGACGGCGACGAGCCTGCTTGGGCAGCTGAGTTCGTCGGTGCTTGCCGCGTACGCGTTCGCCCGACTGCGTTTCCCCGGCCGCGACGCACTGTTCTGGGTGTACCTGGTAACGTTGATGGTGCCGTACAGCGTAACCGTGGTGCCGCTATATCTGATGATGGCGCAGCTGGGACTGCGGAACACGTTCTGGGCGTTGGTGTTGCCATTCGTTTTCGGCTCGCCGTACGCCATTTTCCTTCTGCGCCAACACTTCCGCGCGATTCCGGATGATCTGATCAATGCCGCTTATCTCGACGGCGCCAATACCCTGGATGTCATCGTGCACGTCGTGATCCCTTCCAGCCGGCCCGTGATCGTCACGCTGATGCTGATCACCGTGGTATCGGAGTGGCATCACTTCATGTGGCCGTTGGTGATCACCAGCGGCACCAAGTGGCAGGTGCTGACGGTGGCCACCGCCGCGCTGCAGTCGCGCTACAACGCCCAGTGGACCCTGGTGATGGCTGCGACGTTCGCGGCGATCGTGCCACTGCTCGTGTTGTTCGCGATCTTCCAGCGACACATCGTCCGCTCGATCGTCGTCACGGGGCTGAAATGAGGCGCCTCCGGTTCTCCACACTGGTCGCAATCGGATGGGTGCTGATCGCCGCATTACTGGTCGGCGCGGAAGTGCTTTTGAACGTTACGGCGATGCCGCCCAGCGGCAAGACAGTCGTAACTGTTCGACTGTGGGACCAGCAGGTCGCCAAGGCGTATCGGCAATCGTTCGCGGCGTTCACCCGGATGCACCCCGACATCGAGGTGCACACGGATGTGGTCTCGTACTCCACATACTTCAACACGCTGCGCACCGATGTCGCGGGCGGTAGCGCCGACGACATCTTTTGGATCTCCAACGCCTATCTCTCCGAATACGCCGACAGTGGCCGGCTGATGGACATCGGCGAGAACCTCAGGACGAGTGCCGCGGCATCGTGGGAGCCGTCGGTGGTCGAGCAGTTCACCCGGATGGGGACGCTTTGGGCAGTCCCCCAACTAACCGACGCTGGAATCGCGTTGTACTACAACGCTGATTTGCTCGCCGCCGCCGGTGTCAACCCCGCCGACCTGGCGGCGCTGAGGTGGAGCCCAGACGGGGGCGACACTCTGCGCCCGCTGCTGACTCGGCTCACCGTCGACGCCAACAGACGCACCCCGGCCACACCCGGTTTTGATGCCCTACGTGTCCGGCAGTGGGCTTACAACGCGGCCAACGATGCGCAGAGCATCTACCTGAACTACATCGGTTCGGCCGGAGGCGTGTTCCAGGACGGTGATTGCTTTGCGTTCGACAACCCCGGCGCGATCGAGGCTTTCAGCTACCTGGTCAGGCTGATCAACGATGACCACGTTGCGCCGCCGGCCTCGGACACCAACGACAACGGCGACTTCTCCCGCAACCAGTTCCTGGCCGGCAAGATGGCGCTCTTCCAGTCCGGCACCTATAACCTGGCGGCGGTGGCAGCCCAGGCCAACTTCCGGTGGGGCGTGGCGATGCTGCCTCAAGGCCCAAAGGGTCGAGTCACCGTCACCAACGGCATTGCCGCGGCCGGTAACGCCGCGTCCGCGCACCCGGACGCCGTGCGCCAGGTGCTGGCATGGATGGGCAGCAGCGAGGGCAATCAATATGTGGGCCGCCATGGCGGCGCCATTCCCGCAGTGCGGTCTGCCCAGGGCGCGTACTTCGACTACTGGGCTGCCAAGAAGGTCGACGTTAGGCCGTTCTTCGCGGCATTGAATGGAGCGCAGATCGATGCGCCTGGTGGCCCCAGCTTCGCCGCCGGAAATCTGGTCATCAAGCCGTATTTCGACGAGATGTTCATGCGCCGAAGCGACGTGTCGACGACCCTTCACCGAGCCCAACAAGCAGCCAACGCCGCGACTTGTCGCTAGCGGCGCCTAGTGGCCCAGTGGCACTTCCAGTGCGATCGCGGCGATGCACATCGCCGCGGTGAGCGAGAGTGCTAGCCAGTCGGCCAGTTTCGGCCGCGCCGGGGCAGCCGAGATCTGACCGGTGCCGCCGCGCGCGGTGATCGCATCACCCATCTCGTCGGCGCGCCGCAGTGTCACGGTGATGGCCGCGGTGATCAGGTCGATCAACTCCAAGGCCCGCCGCTTGTGACGAGCCCGGCGGGTTGACGCCACCGGCCTGGGCCGCAACCGCCGCGCGGCGTAGAGAATCCGGAATTCATCGATCATCATCGGGAAGGCGCGCAGCGCGAGCGCCAATGCGACGGCCCACTCGTCGACCGGGATCCGCAACAGGCGCAGCGGGCGGCCCAAAGTGGCTACCGCCGGAGCTATTTCGGCGACATTGGTGGTCCACGACACGATTGCTCCCAGACCCAGCAACACGATCGACAACGTAGTGATCCGTAGGAAATTCAACAGGCCACCGAATCCGATTGGCACGCCTGCCAATTCGACCACCGGACTGCCGCCGGCAAACGCCGCGGTGATGGCGCCTAACGCCACCAAAAACCACAGCCAGCGCGGTACCGACGGTAGCGCACCTCGTGGAATGCGCGCCATCCGAACCGCCGTCAGCACCAGAGCCGCCACCAGCCCTATTGCGATCCAGCCGGGATAGAAGGTCAGCAAGACGGAAATGCCGAAAACCACCAACAGTTTGGTACCGGCCCAAAGGTCGTGGATTGCCGACGTGCCAGGCACGGGACGGAGCAGCACCACCGCGCGGGTCGGGCGTTCGTCGCGTGTGGTCACGCCATACCTCCCGCCGTCGCGGCAGCGGGCTCCAGCACGCCGTTGCGTAGATCCAGAGTGCGCGGGCACAGCTCTTCCAGTCCGGCGAAGTCGTGGGATATGACCACGACGGTCAGCCCCTGCTCGCGACGCAGTTCTTCGAGCAGGCGCAGCAAGCCGCGTTGGGTGGATGCGTCCAGGCCGGCCAGCGGCTCGTCGAGGATCAATGCCCGCGGCGAGCGCGCCAGCAGTCCGGCCAGTACCACCCGGCGCATCTGACCGCCGCTGAGTTGGTCGATGCGCCGCTTGGCCAACGTGCTGTCCAGTCCCACCACGGCGAGCGCGGTTGCCACGCGTTCGCGGTCCTTCGGCGAAAAGCCTGCCGCCGAAGCCACTTCCAAGTCGACTCGGCTACGCATCAGCTGAAGCCGGGCCGCTTGGAACGACAGCGCCACGGCGCCGACTTGTTCATGGGTGGGTCGACCGTCAAGCAGGCAAGTTCCCGTCGTCGGCACCGTTAGCCCGGCCATGATCCACGCCAGCGTCGACTTTCCTGAGCCGTTGCCGCCGTGGATAAGCAATCCATCACCCTGGTGCACTGCGAAGCTGACATCGCGTAGCGCGGCCTTCGCCCACGGAGTCCCGCTGCCGTATTCGTGCCCGACGCCCGCCAGTTCCAGCACCGGTGCGCCGGAGTCATGTCCCGGCGCGGCGGTTGCTGCCGGCGCTGCCGTGGTCTCGACCATGTCGGTGTTATCCGCAGAACCGCTGAGATTGACTACGCGGTCAGCAGAATCGGCTTCGTTGTTGTAGTGGGTGATGTGAACCAACGCTGTCTGGTGCCGTTTCTTAAGGCTGGACAGCACGCCCAGCAGCGCATCCCGTCCCTGCTGGTCGACCATGCTGGTCACCTCGTCGGCGATGAGCAGTGCCGGCTCGCGCGCCAGTGCGGCGGCCACGGCCAGCCGCTGCAGTTCACCGCCCGAGAGGCTTCCGGTGTCGCGTTCCGCGTGCGCGTCAAGTCCAACCTCGCTCAGCAACCGGCCGACGTCGATCGCCGTCCCAGGCGGCAGACCCCACACGACGTCGTCGGCCACCCGGGTGCCCAACACCTGGCTTTCCGGATGCTGCATGACCACCGCGGTGCCGCCCAGCCTGCCCAGCCCCACCGCCCCGGGTCGGTCAACGGTGCCCGACGTCGGCTGCCGGCCGGCCAGCATCAGCATCAGTGTGGTCTTGCCTGAGCCGTTGGCGCCGGTGATGGCCAGATGTTCGCCCGGGTGCACGTCCAAGCTGAGCGCGGACAGCGCGTCGTGGTCGGAGCCCGGATAGCGGAATCGCACCTGGTCCAACCGAACTGGGACCGGCGCGATGGGCGCATTCTCGACCGGTGCATCCAGTTTGTGTACATCGGGGATACCGCGCATCCGCTCCAGCACGCGCGACAGCGCCCACCAGCCGATCAAGGACACGACCATGACGGAGACGATGCCGTGGGCGAGCAACAACCACGGCCAGTAATGCAGCGCCACGGCGAGGAACCACTTGAGACGGTCGGCGGCCAGTTCAAGGCCGACCGCTATGGGCCTGCTGGACGGGAAGGTGTGTGCATTCGCGAACCGCCCGATCGCCGTCAAGACGGCCGAAGTCCCATCGAAGTTGGCGGTGATGGCGGCGAATATCAGGTGCCGCAGCCGCGCCAGTGCTGCCAACGCGGCAACCGAGACCCCGCCGAGAAGTGCCCCAGCGACGAAGGAAGCGACGATCACCGTCCGGGTGCCCAGGCCCCTGCGTTTGACGACTCCGGTAAGGCCGCCGATATAAGCGCTGTGCACAACTGCCATCAAGCCGCCAAGACCCGCGATCAGAAATGCGATCACCCCGGCTGCGACCACCGCGGCGATCAGCGCGCGGATGCGATACCGGTAGGCCAGTAGCCCCATCGGCACCATGCCCAGCAGCGCCAATCCGCCCGCAAAGGGAACGATCACCGCGATGATCGCGGTCGCGGCGCACAGTGCCGCCATGACCGCCGACTGCGCGAGTTCGCCGGGTCGTAGCGATCCACCCCCTCGGGGCGTGGTCGCAGGGCTCGTCGCGCTCATTTCATCGATTGTGCCAGCTGTCCGTGATGTTCCCCGTCGCGAATGTGGCGGGTCACTCGAGATTGCACCATCGAAATTAGCCGGTTACGTGGTCTACATAGACCAGCTATGCAACTATGGACGGATGACTTCATCCGCCACCGCCGATCGGGGCGCGGCCGGGGAGGCCGGCGCCGGTCTGGGCGCGGATCTGCTCGCCGTCGTCGCCCGGCTAAATCGCTATGCCACCCAGCGCATCCAAATGCAGTTGCCGGCCGCGCAGGCCCGCCTACTGTCGACCATCGACGCCCAGGTCGAAGCACGGATCTGTGATCTGGCCGCCGTGGACCACTGCTCACAGCCGACGATGACCACCCAGGTGCGGCGGCTCGAAGACGCCGGCCTGGTCACCCGGACCGTCGACCCGTGCGACGCGCGGGCCGTCCGCATCCGGATCACGCCCGAGGGGATGCGCACGCTCAACCGCGTGCGAGCCGACCGGGCTGCGGTGATCGAACCGCAACTTGCCAAACTTGAGTCCGCGGACCGCCAGACGTTGGTGGATGCCGTGGCCGTACTGCGCCGAGTCCTCGAGGATGCCGCGCCGGCCCCGCGACCGGGCGCATCTCGGTAAGGGCTGGTCGCGGGCGAGCCTCGCCGGCGCCGACGTGCCTCCTGCGGTTCTCGTTGCATGATGGCGGGTAGAGAACCGTCACACGACCCAAGATAGGTGGGCGCGGAAGCGGAAGGGGGCGGCTATGCCGACGGAAGCATTCGCTTCCCCTCTGATCGTCTGGTTCGGGCCCAAGAAATACACCTTCCCCGTCGGCCGGGACGTGACCATCGGCCCCGACAGCCGGGCGGATATCCGTATCGACGGCACGGGCACCTCCACCTCGCCGACCCGCGTGGTGCTGCATCACAACGGCAGGCAGTGGATAGCCGTCGATCGCGGCGAAGGCGGCATCTACGTCGACGGCGTGCGAATGTCCACGGTTTTCATCCATGACGGCAGGGCGATCACCCTCGGCGATCCGCAGCACGGCGCTCGGCTGGTATTTCAGCTCGGCGCACCGCCGCCACCGCCACCGCGGCCACCCTGGGGTGGACCGCGCCCGGAAATACGGCCCCCACCCCGGCCGCCGCATATGCGGCCTCCACCGCCGCCGCCGCCCGAGATGCGACCCGCGCCGCCGCCCCCCGTTGTGCATCGCGGACCCGGCCAACCGGGACGGCCGCCCCCCGCTCCGCCCCCACCCCGGTCGGAACATCCGAAACGGCCGCCCGCTCCGCCCCCGCCTGCCCGGCCAACACCGCCGGGGCCGCACCGCGTCGATCCGCCGACGCGATTGGACCAGCCGGTGCCGCCCACCGCCCAGTTTCACCCGCCCGCGCCGCCCCTCGCGGCCTGGCCAACCCCACCGCCGCCACCCGGACCGCCGCCGGCCTCCTGGGCCCCGCCACCGCCGCCACCCGGAACGCCCTGGGCCCCGCCACCGCTGCAAGCTCAGCCGGGACCGGCGTTAGCCCCACCCCCTGCCCCGCGCAGGCGGAAGGCTTTCGTCGAGGCGCTGACCGGCGCGATGCAGAAACTGCGGCCGCAGCGCCCGGAACCCCGGCCGCACGAGGCCGCGCCGACCACTGCGCTGCCCCAGCCGGATGTGCCGGTGGAACCGGATGCGCCGGAGACCAAGGCAATTGAAGCCCCGCCGCCGTCACCCCCTCTCAAGGCCGGTCGCCTGGAGGCGCGTCAGGTGCGACTCACCGTCGATGGCGAGCAGGTGCTGGCCGAACTTTCCTTCACCGCTGAGCCTGGGACGCTCAGCACCGTCATCGGCCCGTCGGAGGTGAGCACGTCGGCTCTGCTCGACGTGCTGGGCGGAACGATGCAACCGAGCGTCGGCACAGTTCATTTCGACAGCCACGACGTCACGGACGCTCACCTGCGGCGACACATCGGAGTCGTGCCGCGCTTCGACCTGCTGCATCCTGCGCTCACTATCGAGCAGGCGTTAGGCTATGCCGCTGAATTGCGCTTACCGCCAAGCACTTCCGCTGATAACCGCCGTCAGAGGGTGGACTGGGCGCTCGGCGAGATGAAACTGAGCCTGCTGCGCACTATCCAGGTACGCAAGCTCACGGCCGAACAGCGCAAGCGCGCATCGATGGCGATGGAACTGCTCACCAATCCGTCCCTGCTTGTCCTCGACGAACCGACCACCGGACTCGACGCGGCGGCGGAACGCGAGATGACGGCGACACTGCGGCGACTCGCCAACGAGGGGCGCGTGGTCGTGGTGGCGAGCACCTCGCCAACCGACATCGACATCTGCGACCAGGTGGTGCTGCTCACCCGGACCGGCACCCCGGCGTTCGCCGGACCGCCCACGCAGATCGGCGCCGAGTTGGGCACGACCGACTGGGCGGAGATCCTCGAGCGGGTCAACACGGATCCCTATGGGGCACATGACGCGTATCTTGCCCAACAGCACGACGCGCTGCCGGAAGCGGAACCGCCGCACGGTCCGGTTGAACCGGCTGGGCGCCTGCACTTGTGGCGCCAATTCGCGATCGCGGTCTGTCGGCAGGGCTGGCTCATGGTTGGCGATCAGCGGTATTTCATCTTCCTGACCATGCTGCCGGTGCTGTTCGGCGCGATCGTGTTGTTGGTGCCGGGCAAGGCCGGCCTAGGCCCGGCGGACCCGTACGGAAACAGTCCCGACGAAGCCGTCGAGATCCTCGCCGTGCTCGTCATCGGCGCCGTCGTCGTGGGCACCGCGATGGGCATCCGCGACCTCGTCGGCGAACGGCGCATCTTCCGCCGCGAACAAGCCAACGGTTTGTCCGCGTCGGCATTCCTGGCCGGCAAGGTCGTCGTCTACAGCCTGATCGCCGTCGTTGCGACCGCCATCATGACCACCGCCGCGGTTGTGGGCAAAGGCGCGCCCACGCATGGCGCAGTCCTGCTCGGCCATGGCAAGTTCCAAGCCACCTTGGAACTATTCGTGGTGCTGGCCATCACCACCATCGTCTCGGCGATGGTCGCGCTGGCCCTCTCAGCGCTGGCCAGCCACTCCGAGCAGATCCTCTTGATTGCCGCGCTGATCGTGCTGATCTCGGTGGTGTTCGCCGGCGCGATGTTCCCGATCGACGGCCGGTTGGGCCTCGAGCAGATCTCGTGGTTTGTGCCGTCCCGCTGGGGTTTCGCCGCCTCGGCATCCACGGTCGACGTGCACGCAGTCAATGTGCTGGCGGTCGCCGACGATTCGTGGAAACACTCGACGGGCCGGTGGGTGGCCGACATGGCGGCACTGGTCGGCTTGGGCGTGGTGGCTACCGTGGCGCTGCGCTGGGGGCTCAGGCGGCCGGCGCGGCGCCGGTGATCGCTTCAAAACCGTTGTCAGACATAGCGTCTCACCCGTTGGCAATACGCCGCGTACGCTTCGCCATACTGTCGCCGCATGAACTCCTCCTCACGCAAAACTTGACGGTGGAAGAGCCAGGTGCCGGCGAACAGGTAGACCAGCGGAACCCAGTTCGGGAACACCAGGAATTGGCCGACGAGAACCAGAAACAGCGCGACGTAAATCGGGTTACGGCTCCAAGCGAACACCCCGGTGGTCACCAGCTCGTCGTGACGGTCGACGTCGATGCCAACCCGAAAACTTCTGCCGAACGAAATTAAGCTCGCCAGCATGACAAGTAAGCCGGCACAACACAATCCGACGCCGATCCAGGCCACAGCGGCGGACTGGAAAAACCTCACCCCGCCAAGCAACGGCCAATCGAACGCCGCGGCAAAGATGGTGTAGATATACAACAGCGCAACCGGCGGGATGAAGAAATCCGTCTTGTCGGTGCCGCCGAAATGCATTGCGTGCGTTCGCGCTCTGCTCAGCAGCACGACTCTGGTCAACACCATGCCGACCAGGAGGATAATCGTCGCAGCGGCTAAATATCCCGGCAAGGCACTGTTATCCGATCCCTCCGTCGACCTCATGCCAAAGCGCTTCGTAACACATGGCTGCCACGCTGTGCGGGGCGAACGCCGTCACCGGCGCCCGTTGTTCGGCCATCTGCTCGATGATCGACAGGGCTGGGATCGCCGTGTTCAAGATTCCCGCTCGTTCGGTCGGTAACTGTTCCACGAGGTCTCGGTGCAGCCGCTTGCGCCCGTCCACCATCGAGAAGAACGCACACACCCGCGGTTGGCGGCCGTCGAAATTGTTGACGAAGTCAGACAATTGATCGAACGTCCGCACCGACAGCGTGGCCGGAATCATCGGCACCAGGAGCGTGTCGACCGCATGCATGACGTTCTCCGACAACAGCGAAATGCTCGGTGGGCAGTCGAGGAACACCACGTCGTATTCGTCATCGAGCGGTCGCAGCAGCTGATGAATCCGGCGAGTCGGCCGCTTCATGTCGTCAAGCTGTAAATCCATATTGCGGTAGCGGAAATCGGCCGGCAGCAAGTCAAGCCCGTCGAAATCGGTGGCCTTGATGGCATCGTCGAGCGTTCGCGTGCCTTCCACCAGCGCTCGGCTGCCGCCCTTGACTTTGGGCCGTACCCGGAACAGGTACGTGGCCGCACCCTGCGGGTCGAGATCCCACAGCAGCACGTTGTATCCGCCTCGTGCGGCGAGATGCGCGAGGTTAACCGCGGCCGATGTCTTGCCGACGCCGCCCTTGATGTTGTACGTGGCGTAGATCTTCATCAGCGCACCAGCGCCTTCACTCGGGCACGATTCTCTTTGGCCAGGAACGGCTGCAGCCGGCCCACCAGTTCCCCTCGCGCGTTGAGCTGATGTGCGTCGAGTTGCGCGGCCAGTTCTCCCATCGCGAGCACGGTCGCCGGCGGTGCGGCGCCCTGTTCCATCATCACCGCGGCGAATTCCCGGACCGCCTCACGCTGGACTTCGCCATCCTGGAAGTCGCCGAGCACGTCCTGCAACGCCTTGAGCTCCTTGATCAGCGGACGATACGGCGCGTCGGCGCACACTGGCCGGAATACCTCGAGCAGATAGCGCAATTCCTTGCAGCGCTTACGAAGTTCGTGCACCTGCTCGCTCGGCGATTCGGCCGTAAGCCGTTTGCCGCGCCGGACGACCTGCCGGAACGCCCGCTCGATGCGCTGTCGGGCCAGCGCCGCGACCGCCGGGCCGCCGTCGCCGTCGGCGGCCACCTGCGCCAGCTCGGCGCGCCAGTCGCTCATCACTTGCTCGAAGCGCCGCGACCTCAGCCCGCGCACCAAGCGGCGGCGTTCCGCGGTGCGATGCCGAACCAGGAAAGACCGGAACGGGTCGAGGTCGCGTGGATCGGCCGAAGCGAGTCTGGCGGCCATGGTGTCGAGCTCGAGCAGATAGACGTCCAGATCACGCACCGGCGTGGTCAGATCACCGAGCCACTTGAATTCCGGCTTGAACCGCTCGGCCAAATTTGCGGGAAGCACATCACCGGTGAGCTTGAGAATCGAACGGGTACGCCGCACCGCCACCCGAAGGTCGTGCAGGAATTCGGTGTCGATCGCCGCGATCGTGCCGGCCACGTTGTCATCGATGGCGGCCGCAAACTGCGCGAGCACGTTCGCAACCGCCACCGGTGCGGGCGTTTCCGGACGCATTGGCGCCGTCAGGTTGTGCTCATGGTCGCTGGGACTACGAGTGGCAAGCGCCAGCGCGTCGTCGTAGGGCGTCGTTGTCGACGCCTTGAACCCATCGACGCGGCCCATGAGCCGGGCAATCCGGTCACCGTCTTCCTCGTAGCCGCGCAGCGGCTGGACCTGTAAACGGCTGATGCCGTCGTCGCCGCTTTCGGTGAGGAGACGGGCAACCGTTTTTTCGTCGGCGTTGAGCACCCGGCTTTCCCGCACCGCACGCTTTACGGTGACGACCGACAGCAATGCCCGCGGCGCAACAATCGGAGCCAGCGCGTCGCGTAGCCGCCCGGCCGGCAGGTCGTGCATCAGGGCCGGCCACTTCTTCGCGCGGGGTCCCTGCAACCGGCTGCCATCCGGAAACTGCATGACCAGTGGACCGTCGTCGAGGTATTCAAGGGATATCCCCGCCGCGTGCAGCCGCCAGTCGAAGGTGTCCAGCCAGGTGTGCGAAACAGCCTTTTCCGGTCCCGCGGTTATGGCGAATTTCGGCTGCAGAGCAGCCGCAACCGCCTCAATCTCAACCGCGCCCTGCTTGGTGAAGGCGCGGGAAAACGTGCCCATGGCGTACCTTCCCTTGGCCGCATGGTCGCGACCGATCGACAGATGATAGCCACCTTGGGTTAACGGAATGTTCATCTGGTTGCCCGGCCATCAAAAGTGTTGGCTGACCTCGCGGAGCTTACCCCGGCACTCCGAGCGTCGGGTTACCGTCGGGTATGACCACCACTGCGGAACATCTGCGCAACACACTGGACGGACGTTGGCGCGACGTGAAGAACCAGATGCGGGAGCAGTTGACCGACGAGATCTTCCGTCCGCACTACACACCGAACACGGTGATCGCCCGCACCAAGGTGGCTGAGCAGATGAAGATCATGGCCGCCGCCGGCGCGGCCGAGGACGGCTTCCGCAAGGAGCACGGCGGGAACGGCAACGTCGGCGCGGCGATCACGATGATCGAGATGCTCGCGATGTCGGATCTGTCCCTGATGGTCAAAGCGGGCGTGCAGTGGGGTTTGTTCGGCGGCGCCGTCGAGAATCTCGGCACCGAACGCCATCACGAGGCGTATGTGAAAAAGATCATCAACCTCGAGCTGCGCGGCTGTTTCGCGATGACCGAAACCGGACACGGCAGCGACGTCCAGGCCCTGGAAACCACCGCTGTCTACGACGCGGCCACCCAGGAGTTCGTGATCCACTCCGCCACTCCGACCGCGCGCAAGGACTATATCGGCGGTGCCGCCGAATCCGCCACCATCGCAGCGGTATTCGCCCAACTCATCACCACCGAGGATGGCGAAGAGGTCAACCACGGCGTGCACTGTTTCCTGGTACCGATCCGCGACGCGGACGGAAACGACCTGCCCGGTGTGACCACGTCTGACTGTCAGTACAAGGGTGGTCTGCCGGGCGTCGACAACGGCCGCATCGTTTTCGACCACGTTCGCGTTCCACGGGTGAACCTGCTGAACAAATACGGAGACGTCGCGGAGGACGGCACCTACAGCTCACCGATAGAAAACCCCAACCGCCGGTTCTTCACCATGATCGGCACCCTGATCCGCGGGCGGGTCTGCGTGGGTGGCAGCGCAGGCAACGCGGCACGGGTGGCGCTGGACATCGCCACCCGATATGCGTTGCAGCGCAGGCAATTCAGCGCACCAGACGACGAGGGTGAAGTGCTGATCATGGACTACCTGGTGCACCAGCGCCGGCTCTTCCCGCTGATCGCGCGATCGTATGCGTTGCAATTCGCGCAGAACGAGTTGGTGTCCAAGACCCACGATCTGCAGACCTCGGACGCACCCGACGCCGAGGAGCAGCGCGAGCTGGAGTCGCGGGCGGCCGGGCTGAAGGCAGCCAATACCTGGCATGCGTCCACGGCTATTCAGGAAGCCCGGGAAGCCTGCGGCGGCGCCGGGTACATGGCCGACAACCGATTGATCGCACTGCGCGCCGACACCGACGTGTTCACCACCTTCGAAGGTGACAACCATGTGCTGACCCAACTGGTGGCCAAGGAGCTGCTGACCGCCTATGCCGACGACGTCAAGAGCATGAGCCCGGTGGAATGGGTGCGGTTCGCGGCCAACTTCGCCGGTGAGCGGGTGCTGAAACGCACTGCGGCAGAGACGATTATGCAGACCATCGTCGACGCCCGGCAGGACAACGAAGAAGAAGGCAGCCTGTTCAACCGCGGCACCCAGGTCAAGATGTTCGAGGACCGCGAGGAATACATGATCGCCTCGGTGGCGCGCCGGTTGCAGGGCAAATCCAAAGAGATGTCGGCATTCGATGCGTTCAACGCCGTGCAGGATCACGTGTTGCACGCCGCGCAGGCGCATATCGACCGGGTGGTGCTGGAGGCGTTCGTTGCCGGGATCGACGCGTGTGAAGACGATGAGGCGGGCGAGGTGCTCAACCTGGTCTGTGATCTGTACGCGTTGTCGGTGATTGAGGATGACAAGGCGTGGTGGGTCGAGCACCGGTTCCTGTCCACCGAGCGCGCCAAAGCGGTCACTCGCGCTATCAACGACCGGTGCCGGTTATTGCGGCCTTACGCGCAAACACTGGTCGACGGTTTCGGGATCCCCGAACCGCAGCGATACGCCGAGATGCTGCATCCCGAGAAGCTGCCGGGCTGACCTACCGGCGACGTTAGATCAGCGCAAAGAAAAGGCTTCCAGGATCAGTTGAGCCATGAAAAGGTCACTCGGATGAATCAGCGACGAGCTGGAGTACGGCATCGCCGCTTACGCTTGGCTGCTCAGGGGCGTCTACGCGCCGCCGGCGTACGCACCCGACCTGGACGGGTAGCCCAAGTCACGCCGGCGGGGGCACATAGTTGCCCGCCGAATTGCGCAACTGCCAGAGCTGGGCAGGGCAGAAGATGTTTACCACGTTCGACGCGAGGTAGTTGGCCGCGTACTCGTCGTTGGGCCGCACGTCATTTTGCACGTCACCCATGACCTGGGCGTAGCTGGCCCTGCTGGTATCAGCCCAAGCGTTTCCGGCAATCGTTTAACTCTGGGTGAGCCGAACACGGCCCGCTGGCAGGCAGTTCGCCAGGATCAGCCGACGTTGGTTCCGCCCTCGGCGATCCGCCGCACGGCCCGCAGGAAGACGTCGATCTCCTCGAAGGTGTTGTAGAACGCGAACGACGGGCGAACGGTCGCTTCGAGCCCCAGGCGTCGCAGCGCCGGTTGGGCGCAGTGATGGCCCGCCCGCACCGCGATGCCTTCGGCGTTGAGCGCCTTGCCCACCTCGAGCGGCTCGTGCCCTGCGAGCACGAACGACAAGACGCTGGCTTTCTCGGTTGCCGTGCCGACAAGGCGGACACCGGGAATGTCGGCGAGCCGCGGCGTCGCGTACTCGAGCAAAGCATGCTCATAGGCCGCGATCCGGTTGATATCCAACCGCTCCACGTAGCGCAGCGCCTCGGCAAGCCCGACCGCGTCCGCGATGTTGCCGGTACCGGCCTCAAACTTCGTCGGCGGCCCTTGATACAGCGAACGTTCCGTCGTGACGTCGGCGATCATGTGGCCACCGCCCTGCCACGGCGGCGTCTCGGTGAGCGCTTCCTCGGTGCCATAGAGCACGCCGATTCCGGTGGGGCCGTAGATCTTGTGTCCGGAGAAGACGAAGAAATCCGCGCCGAGTTCGGCGACGTTGACCGGCATGTGCTGGATCGACTGGGCGCCGTCGATCAACACCCGCGCGCCGTAGCGGTGACCCAACTCGACGATCTTGTCGACCGGGACCACCGTGCCCAGCGCATTGGAGACCTGGCTGGCGGCTACCAACTTGGTCCGCGGGCCAAGCAGTTCCTCGAACTCCGAAAGCAACAGGTTGCCCGCGTCGTCGATCGGAGCCCACTTCAGGATCGCCCCTGTTTTCTGTGAGATCAGTTGCCAGGGAACGATATTGGCGTGGTGTTCCAAGTGGGTGATGACGATCTCATCGCCGGGTTGCAGGTGCTTGCCGCCCCAAGCGTGCGCCACCAAGTTGATCGCCTCGGTGGTGCCACGCAAGAACACGATGTCGTCGGCCGTTGGCGCACCGATGAATTCGGCTACGGTGTCGCGGGCCTCCTCGTAGGCGTCGGTGGCCCGGGCCGCCAATTCGTGCGCGGCGCGATGGATGTTGGAGTTCTCGTGGGCGTAGAAATGCGACAGCCGATCGATCACGACTTGCGGCTTCTGGGTGGTCGCCGCGTTGTCGAACCAAATCAGCGGCTTGCCGTTGACGGTCTCCTTGAGGATCGGGAAGTCGGCCCGCACGGCGTTGACGTCGAACACCTCATGCTCGTCGGGCAACGAAGGCACCGGGTCGGCAGCAGTCAGAAAGTGATAGTTATGATCGTCGCCGCCCGGCGCGTCCGGAGCGGCCAACCCGGTGGGAACCGTGTCAGACCAGCCGAGATCGGGAACCGACGGTGCCCCGGGGAGCCACTCGACACTCGAATAAGGCAAAGAGCCACGCGGTGCCACCGGAACGGTCGGCGCCGTTCCGGCCAGCACGCCGGGCACCGTCGGGACGATGCCCTCGGTCGGCACCGCG
Source organism: Mycobacterium sp. (assembly GCF_035314665.1). GTDB lineage: Bacteria > Actinomycetota > Actinomycetes > Mycobacteriales > Mycobacteriaceae > Mycobacterium. Next base: position 20,602 of record NZ_DATFZD010000241.1, read on the forward strand.
AAGGCGCTTAGGTCAGCGATGCCCGGCGGCAGATAAGGATCGGCGACGCTTCCGATGGTCTCGGCGGCCGACGGCGCGGCGGTCGTGTCGGGCACGTTGCCGCGCGGCGCGACCGGCACGATCTGCGGCGGAGGTTCGGGTTCGGGAGACGTCGGAGCCGGGACATAGATGTCCCCCGCGCCCACCAGCGGTACGGGCGTGGGATACAGGTCCGCGGCGCCGGCCGCGGTCTGTCCGGCCGACGCGGCGGCAGTCGTGTCCGGTGCGTTGCCTCGCGGGGCGACCGGCACCGACTGCGGCGGGCTATCGAACCCCGGCCGGATGCTGACCGCATACAGCTGGCTGGCCAGCGCAGCGAGTTCCGCAGCGCTGATGGGCAGGTCGCTTTCGCCGTCTACCGCTCGGTGCTCACTTCTTGTAGGCATGGAATTGGTCCACGGCAACGTCGTCGAGCACGGCCAGCGCATCGTCAGTCAGTACTGCCAACGATGTGTAAAGGGTGACCAGATACCTCGCGATCGCCGATTCGTTGATGCCGGTGAACCGAACCGAGAGCCCCGGCGCCTGCTCGCCGACCAGGCCAGGTTGGAACAGCCCGACCACGCCCTGGCGCTCTTCGCCGGTGCGCACCAGGATGAACTTCGTCTTGCCCTTCTCCACCGGCACCTTGTCCGACGGGATGATCGGGATCCCGCGCCAGGTGATGAATTGGGCGCCGAACAGGCTCACGACGACGGGCGGCACGCCGCGGAAGGTGGCCTCACGGCCGAACGCGGCGACACCCAGCGGGTGCGTAAGAAAGAAGCTGGGTGTTTTCCAGACCTTGGTGATCAGAGCGTCAAGGTCGTCGGGCGTCGGGGCGCCGCCGAGCGTTTGGATGGTCTGCTCGGGAGTCGCCTGGGCAAGCAGCCCGTACTCGGGGCTGTTGACCAGTTCGGATTCTTGGCGCTCTTTGATCGTCTCGATGGTCAGGCGCAGCTGCTGTGCGACTTGGTCGTGCGGGCTGGAGTAGAGGTCAGACACCCGGGTGTGGATGTCCAGCAGGGTCGAGATCGTCCGCAGCGTGTACTCGCGAGGGCTGGTCTCGTAGTCGACGTACGTCTCCGGCAGCGGCTCTTCGGTGCCGCCCCCGCCCTCTTCGGCATGAATCGCGACCCGCTCGGGGTTGACCACCCGGTTGACCCGGTAAATGCCGGCTTCCACCGGCACCCAGCTGAGCAGATGAAGCAACCACCGCGGGGTGATCGTCGAGAGTTGCGGAACAGTCTTTGTCGCGCTGGCGAGCTGCCGGGCAGCGAGATCGCCGAGTGCCTGGGACTCATTCTGAGCAGACGTCATCGTGGTCCTTCCGTGCTTAGCCGAATTCTGCAGCGGTGACCGGTCAGATCCATCGTCGCCCATCATGAGCGCGACCGCCCGCCGAGCCTAGGCAAGTGTAGGACTAGGCCAAAAGGTTTACAGCCGGGCTGAGTCAAACATGCCCAGAGCAGCGATGCCCTATAGTGGGGCTATGCAACACCCCGCACAGCTGCGCTTTGTCCCGTCGCGCTGCCTCGTCGTGCAATTTTGTTGCTGTTGTTGTTGTTGATTTCCTGACGCCCCCTGACGCTGTAGAAATCCTCGCGCTGCCCGTCAACGGGTGATCCCACCGGTGTGCCCGGCAGAATCACATCGCGCGTCACTCGAAAGCCCTTCAGGAAGATCAACCACCCATGACTGTCTTGCCGATAACCGACCGTGCCGCGGCACAGGTGGCCAGCCGCCCACGCGTCGTCGCCCGGCCGGCCGCCGAGCTCACCCACCTGACCCGCTACCGGGGCGGAACCTACTCCCACACCGTGGACAGGGCCGTCTTCACCGACGGCAGCTGGGCGCGCACGGATCTGATTAGGCTCAACCCGAACGTCCCTGCCTACTCGCTGGATTTCACCGGCATCGCGCCGCACCACCCGTCGCGCTACCAGCTGGGAAGCTGGTCGGATCTCCCCCACCTGCTGACGTCCGGCCACGAAGCCGAGGTCGATTGGATCCTGCGGCATTCCTTCCCGATGCGCTCCACCGGCGAGTTGAGCCGACAGTTGCGCGAGGCCGGTTACCCGGTCGGAGCGGCCAACATCAGCGAACACGAGGCGATCGCCGCGACCCAGGCCGCGATCTGGTATCTCACCAACGGGCTCGCGCTGGACACCCGACCGCTCAACGTTCCCATCGCCGTGCATCGGGCAGCCGGGCCGGTGATCACCTTCGAATTCGACGGCGAACCTCAGCTGGGCGGCTATTCGGTGTGGACGACGTCGGGCAGCGCGGTCGAGTTGAGGCTGCAAAAATCGGCCAATGGCGTTGTGTGGCAAGATATTTCCGGATCGCTGCTCACAACCGACGCCGGCGAGGGCCACTACCGGCGCACACTGGGCGAGGGCAGCACGCTGTCAACCAGCAGCCACGGCCGTGGCGGACGCGGCTACCGCTACTACCGACTGATCGCAACGTCGGAGAGCGGTGCACCAAGGATCGAGCACGTCGGCTTCTGGCTGACCGGCACGCGGCACTTCCGCAACGCCGACAAAGTCGTGCATCTCTACAACTATCTGCTCGCCGGCGCACGCGCGGCGCTGAATGAAGCAAGCGAACCGATACTGGTCGATTCCCACGCCGCCGCTGAGTCCGACCTGATCGGACCCTTCCAAGTCCGAATCCCGCTCATGCTCAGCGCCACGGACGGTCACACACTGGTCGACGCCGACGGGTTTTCTATCAGCGGGAAGGTCGAGCCGGGGACGACCTTTTACCTACGTCGGGCGCCGGGCACGTCGGCTGCGACACTGACCGCGACGACGACGCAGAATCTGCCCGGAAGAGTTCTGACCGGGGTGGCGTTACAGGAAGCGTCGCACCGGTTTACCCCCGTTGCGCTAGCCATCCCCACCGAGATGGCCATAGAGTTCGACATTAGCTGGGAAGCCCACGAACCCTGGTCCGACGTCGTTGGAGACGGATGTAAGTGAGTATCGCCGAGGACGTCACGCAACTGATCGGGCGCACGCCCCTGGTCCGGCTGAACCGAGTCACCGACGGCGCAGGCGCCGATGTCGTCGCGAAGCTGGAATCGTTCAACCCGGCGAACAGCGTGAAGGACCGCCTTGGCGTGGCCCTGATCGACGCGGCCGAGGAAGCGGGCCTGATCAAGCCGGACACCATCATCCTCGAGCCGACCAGTGGCAACACCGGCATCGCGCTGGCGATGGTGGCCGCGGCACGCGGGTATCGGATCGTGCTGACCATGCCCGAGACGATGAGCGTCGAACGGCGGAAGCTGTTGCGGGCTCTGGGCGCCGAACTCGTCCTCACGCCGGGCCCCGAGGGCATGCCGGGCGCGATCGCCAAGGCCGAGGAACTGGCCAAAACGGACCAGCGGTACTTCGTGCCGCAACAGTTCGAGAACCCGGCCAACCCGGCGATCCACCGCAAAACCACCGCCGAGGAGGTCTGGCGGGACACCGACGGCAAGATCGATATCTTCGTGTCCGGGGTCGGGACCGGCGGCACCATCACCGGTGTCGCCCAGGTCATCAAGGAACGCAAGCCCTCGGCGCAGTTCGTGGCCGTCGAGCCGGCGGCGTCACCGGTGCTGTCCGGCGGCCAGAAGGGCCCCCACCCGATCCAGGGCATCGGCGCCGGGTTCATCCCGCCGGTGCTGGATATGGATCTGGTCGACGAGGTCATCACCGTCGGCAACGACGACTCAATCAACCTGGCCCGGCGCCTGGCCCGCGAAGAGGGACTGCTGGTCGGCATCTCCTCGGGTGCGGCCGCGGTGGCGGCGATCCAGGTGGCTCACCGCCCGGAGAACGCGGGCAAACTCATCGTCGTTGTGCTACCCGACTTCGGCGAGCGGTACCTGAGCACCCCGCTCTTCGCCGACGTCACCGACTAGCCATGCTCGCGGCGATACGGCGTGACATAGCGGCGGCAAGGCAGCGAGATCCGGCCGCCCCGACCACGCTCGAGGTGATCTTCGCCTACCCGGGCGTGCACGCAATCTGGGGCCACCGGATCAGCCACTGGTTGTGGAAGCGCGGCGCCCGGGTGGCCGCGCGGACGCTCGCGGAACTCACCCGCATCCTGACCGGCGTCGACATCCACCCGGGGGCGACCCTCGGGGCCGGCCTCTTCATCGACCACGCAACCGGCGTCGTGATCGGGGAAACGGCCGAAGTGGGCGAGGACGTGATGATCTACCACGGTGTCACGCTCGGCGGTAGCGGCAGGGATACCGGCAAACGGCACCCGACGATCGGTGACCGGGTGGTCATCGGCGCCGGAGCAAAGGTTCTCGGCGCGATCAAGATCGGCGACGACAGCCGGATCGGCGCCAACGCCGTCGTGGTCAAGGAAGTGCCGTCCACCGCTGTGGTCGTCGGAGTGCCCGGGCAGATCATCAGCCGCATCAGGCCGGGCGAGGACGACTCGATGATGCCCGATCTGGTGGGCGTAAGCCTGCAGTCGTTGCTGACCCGAGTCGCCAAACTGGAGGCCCAGAATGACGGCAACGGCCAAACGGGCCGCGTGATCCGGCCGCCGGAAGCCGGAGTGTGGCACGGCGAGGACTTCTCCATCTGAGCCGGCTTGGTTAGGCGGTCTTCTCTGCTACCGGCGTCGGCACCACAATCTGGTCTCTAGCTGCGACGGCACGCACTCCGAGCCCCGCGCAGCAATCCACGTTCAAGGGGTTCGACAAGACAACTGCGCCGATGTCGACGATGATGTACGGATGCGACTGCCTCTCATGCTTGCCACCGTCGCGGCCACCCTCGGCCTGGCCCTCGCCGTACCGGCGCTGGCCGACCCGGGTGACCCCCCTCCCGGCCCCGTCCCCGACAATCCTGCTGCTGATGCAGCTTTTCTGGACTCGCTCAACAAAGCGGGCATGACCTATCGCAACGGTGCGGACGCCGTCGCCGCCGGCAGAATGGCCTGCAACATGATGATCTCGGGGCGATCGGAAAAGGACGTCGTCGATGAGTTGTCCATGCGCAACCCCGGACTGAACAGCGGCGGTGCCATGAAGTTCGCCGCGCTTGCATCGAGCACTTACTGCCCGGACTACCTGAGCAAGTCGAGCGTGCACACCACCCAGCCGCTTATCCCGGGGCTTGGTGGCCGTTAGGGCCGGTAAGAAACGCCTGCTCCCCCGCCTGGACTCGAACCAGCCGAATCTGTTTGCTAGCCTGGAGCTGTGACCAGGTAAAAATAGGCTCTGAGCTGCATCGACACCTTCTCCGGGATGTAAATCTCGTATAACCTCGTAGTAGCTCGTGATAACCCATCTGGCACGAGATCTGGCACGAGGAGCACACCATGAAGCGTCGGGGTTTCGGCAACATCCGCAAGCTAGCGTCCGGACGGTACCAGGCCCGCTAGACCACCACGACCGGCGTAACCATCACCGCGCCCCACACCTTCCCCACCAAGACGGCGGCCGAGATGTGGTTGGTCGACCGGCGCCGCGGCATCGACGCGCAACTTGTCCGGCCGGTCAAGATCACGTTCGAGGACTACTCCAAGACGTGGCTTGCGACCCGGCAGACAGCCGGTCGACCGCTGAAGGCCCGGACCCGTGATCATTACCAGTCGATCCTCGACCGTGAGCTGATTCCGCGGTTTGGGACGTCGCAGCTGTCCGCGATTACGTCGGCCGACGTCCGGGCCTGGTATGCGGGCGCCCTAGTCGGCAAACCCACCATGAAAGCGCTACCAAGATCAGATCACAAACATGACTGAATTCATGCGGGAAGCAGACGTGTTACCGCCGTTCTTTGTGCTTGCACTCGAGTCCCGCATGAGGATGCAGACGATAATTGACAAGCTGAATACCGCTGCGCTCGTTACGATTCCACCAGACAAACCGTGTCCTGCCGCCACCCCGCAGCCACCGATTGACGCTGTTTGCATCCTCGGGAAAGGCTTGGCGCTGTATCAGCGTCGAAGCGTGGGACCGATATTCCACATTCTTACGACCGGCACCGCCTATCAAGGCTGGTTTGGCCTGGGGACGACGACACTCCGCTGGCGAAACTAATGGCGTGGCTGCACACGACCAATCGCGGGATCGTTCGCCCTGGTCTCGAGGATTATTTTCTTTCTCGATCTTGCGCACCTCGTCATCGGTGGCTGTCTCGCATTCCCAAAGGATCTCTTTGCGCAGGGTTAGCTCGAAGCAGCCGGGTTCGAGTTCGAGGTCCGCGACGATCTGCGCGTAGGCGCTGGGGCTACCCATGTATAGCGCCGAACCCGTCAAGTCCATGCCGACGTAAATCTTTCCGTTGGGGTAGGTGATCTTGTAGACCTGCTTACGTCGGGGCATATCGCCAGACCATAGACCTGCCGAACCCACCAGCACCGGACCACAGCGCGACACGACCACTTGAACAACCGAAGCCGTCGGTCCCGCTACTTAGGATCGAATTCCTTGAACCCAGGCTGTACTTCAGATAAGAACATGTGAAGACGCAGACTATGCGCCTGGCAAGAGGCAAAGGGAAGTGCAGCGGTGAACGGATCTAAGATGCTCGCGAAAGTTGCCATCGTCGGCATGTTTCTTGGCGCGGCCAGCGCGGCGAGTCTCCAAGCCGCCCAGGCCGACGCGGACGACCCGCTATCTGGCAGCGATACGGCGATCATCCTCGGCGGAACCTTCGAGTCGACCCCGTCGACCTCATTCGCGCAGGCCGCCGAGGATCTGTATCTGCACCCGCTGGGTTTCGACGATGGCGCGATGGACTCGACGGTCTGCGACATGGTCGGGACCGACCCGTGCGCCGCGCCGCTGCAGGTACTGACGACGCCCGAACTGCTCCAGCAAAGCAATCTCACCGACGCCGACGACGTCACCCTCGCCGTGGAGAACGAATTCACCGCGAACCCAGGCGCTTTCACCGCCGAGGACCCGCTGACGATCTTCGGATACTCCCAAAGCGCCACCGCCGAGTCGATCGCCATGACCCAACTCGCAGCAGACGGCATCCCCAGCGCCGATCTGCACTTCGTGTTCATCGGCGACCCCTCCCTCCCGGGCGGAATTGAGGCGAACACTACCGTGACGCCCGATGATCTGTACCCGGCGACGATCTACACGCTCGACGGCGACGGGGTCGCCGACTACCAACAGGACTTCACAGCCGGAGGTCAACTGGATGCGCTGTACAACCTGTTCACCACGCACGCGGAATATTTGGGTTTGACACCGACGGAAATCGCCAACGCGACCACGTCGACCGACGGCGACCTCACCCTTGTCGACATCTCCGACAACATCAACAGCTTCGACGCGCTTATTGGTGCACTCGATAACGGGATCGGCAGCAGCGGACTGTTCGAGAGCCTATTCGAGTCCCTGCAACTGTTTTTGACCAATACGTTCTGACCTGAGTCCTGAGTGAGCGCACCGGGCAGCGGTCGCACGCAAGGGGCCGCGTGACGGCCAGGTATGTCACTCAACAGCGCTTAGGCAGCGAAGAACATTTGCCGGGCGGCTTTCGTTGCTGCGAAAACCCCCAACCCGTAGCCAGCCATTTCGGCCGTTTGGCCAGGTGCGCCACCATCCCGGGGGCGGAGGGTCCTCCCGGTACCCCCTGACCCACTGAGCTGTTAGTGATGGTGACCGGTCGGAGGGTCGCGCGCGGCGTAGCTGATGCTGCTGCACGGTCAGCAATTCCACTCGTATGCCTTGCAATGAATATCTATTGCCTCGATCATTAAGTGGCAGCATCAGCAGTCCGGGACCCGATGAAGCAAGTGCTATTCGGGACCAGGTGAAGGGAGCGATCAATGACTCGGCCAAGATCATCCGGCGCCCGCACCAGCATCGCAAAGATCGCGGCCGCAGCAGTACTTATCGCTATACCCACGGCCACGGTGAGCGTCCCGGCGTATGCGGCGCCCGCGGACACACCGAGTGTGCTTCCGGCGCCGCCGCCAGCGGATCCACCCACCGATGCACCACAGCCGCCACCGCCTCCGCCGCCACCACCGGCCCCCCAGCAGTCGGTGTACACGGACGACTGGTGGGGGCCGGGCAATAACGTTGCAGGCAATTGGTGAGCTGATCGCGCTCGGTGGCGGTTAGAGAATTATGAACCTCCGCTGGCGTTGATCTGGACAACGCAGTCGGGCTGCGTGAATCCGAACGCCGCGCGCATCACTCCGCGGACCTGGGTCGAGTCAGAGCTAAACGCGCTGTACGGGTTCGCCATGACCGACAGGTCTTGCCGCAGAACGGTAAACGACTTGTCGGCCGCGATGGCCCAGACCGTCCCGTCTGGAATCGTCGGAAGTGCGTCGGTGCTCTCGGGCCCGCTGTACAGCGGCACCCCGAAGATTCGGCGAATGACCGGGTTGGTGACATCGCCGGGCGTCTGAGCCAGGATCGGCTCATTGGACACGACTGTTGCGGTCGGCTCGAATCGCTTGATCTGCGACAACTGCTCAACGGTCGTAAAGCTGGCCGCGAAACCTGTTACAACAGAACCGTATTGCTCAACCTGACTGATGGCCTGGAGAGCCCAGTCGAAGTTGTAGAAATCGCCGATCACGTTGATCACTTGATAGTCAATCGACCCTAGACCAGCCGGTCCGTTCGTGGTCGAAGTCGAAAAGAACGCGGAGTCCAACGCACGAGCGAACGACCGGACCAGACCGTCCCCGACGACACCAGCCGCTTCCGCGTTGGCCGCACTATCCGCGATCAACTCGTTGCTCACCGTGGTCAATGCCTTGAGTCCGTAAGGCGTCACGACGAGTTCGCCATAAGCTGGATACCTTGGGCGGGGTCATCCGTCTTTGACGGTTCTTCCGACTCCCATTTACCGTCTGGGTTCGGACCGCAGTGCTACCAGATTACAGCCAAATCCGTTCAATTCCGCGCCAGCGCAGTACCCGACCAGCACCGCTGCTGTTACAGCGCGTTATGCGGAGAATCCGTCGTGCTCACTGCGGGAGTCGCCGAGTTCGGCTATGCGCCCGGCGTCACCACGTCAACGATCTGCGGGATCATCTTGCCCGTAATCCGGTCCCACGAGATCTTGATATTGGTCACGCGCCCGGCGCGAACGCGAAGCGACGCCTTCCGCATCGAGGACCTGAACGAGACCTCCCCGTCGGCGTCGATGTCGAACGAGATGCAGTCGCCCTTCTTTACCGTGCCGAGTGAGGCACCGTTCCAGAACACCTGCACCTTCGGGTTGACCGCGAACTGCTGCGTGTAGCCGTAGACGACGACGTTCGAGTCGCGCAGGATCGGCACCCCGCAGCCGGGGCAGGTCGGGGCCTTGCTGGACACTTGCTTCCCGCACTCGGGGCACGCGATGAGAGCCACGCCGTCATGGTAGAGGGACGTGCACGCCGATCCCGCATATCCGATGCAAAGCATTGCCGGTCGCGCCTATTTGCTGGAGCATCTGGCACATATCTGGCACGCGCTCGGAGAATATGCCTCTGACCTGCGTTGATTGTTGCTCCCCCGCCTGGACTCGAACCAGGAACCCTTCGGTTAACAGCCGAATGCTCTGCCAATTGAGCTACGGAGGACTGCCCTCTTCCGCGCTTGTGGTTGGCGCGGATCGAGGGATGACTCTAGCGTACTGGCGTGCTGACGCCCAACCAGATTGAAGCCCCGCCGAGGGGGGTTCCCCCACGCAGATAGGGCAGGATGGACTCATCGCACCAACGTCTGGAGGACCGCTTTGATCCGGTATGTCGTCGTGCTGGGACTGGGCTACGTGTTGGGCGCGAAGGCCGGCCGGCGCCGCTACGAGCAGATCGTCGGCACCTACCGCGCGCTCACCAGCAGTCCCGCCGCCAAGTCGGTGATCGAGGGGGGCCGGCGCAAGATCGCGAATCGGGTCTCGCCCGACAGCCGGATGGTGACGTTGACCGAGATCGACAACGAGACCAGCGTCGTCGAGCCGCAAAGCCCGAGAAGTCAGCCCTGACCGCGGGCCGCTCAGGCGGTCAGATCGTCACCGCTGGCCTGCTGCAGCAGGCTGCGCCGATAGGCCTCCATCGCGACCAGGTCGCCGAACAGCGCGTGGTACTCGTCACCCTGTTCCACCGGTGACATCCGCTGCAGCTTCGACTTGACTTCCGCGATCTGCCGACCGACCCAGACCTCTTGCAGGCGGGCCAGCACGCCGACGATGTAGCGCGGCAGCTTGTCGTCGTCGTTGACCCGGATGGCCTCGACCCCCAACTCGCTGATCAGCCCGGCGGCCGCCGGCGACGGAGCCTTCTGGCGCACCGCGTCGAGCCACTCGGCCCCGCCGATGCCCGTCCCGGTGCCGCCGGCCGCCTCGATGGCCCTGCACACCGCGGCGTAGCCGGGATGGGTGAAACTTTCCACGGTCAGCGTGTCGAACACCGGCCCGGCCAGCGCGGGGTACTGCAACGCCGACTTGAGCGCCTCGCGCTGCGGCCACAGCGTGGGGTCGTGGGGGTCGGGACGAAGGGCGGCGAAATCGGCCGCGCCGCCCTCGGCCCGGGCTGCGGCGGCACGACGGGGCTTGGCACGACTCTGGCCCGTGGGAGCTTTGGCCTCCTCACGCACGCGGCCGACGACCTGGGCCACATCCGACCAGCCCACCCAGCCCGTTAGCTGGCGCGCGTACTCGTCGCGCAGCGTTGGGTCTTTGATCTGGGCGACGATCGGCACACAACGCTGCAGCGCGGCCACCCGGCCCTCGGCGCTGTCCAAGTCGACCTCACTGAGCGCCGCGCGAATCGCGAACTCGAACAACGGAGTTCGCCGCGCCACCAGATCCCGAAGAGCGCCCTCGCCGGACGCCAGCCGTAGATCGCAGGGGTCCATGCCATCGGCGGCGACCGCAACAAAGGACTGGCCGGCCAGATGCTGCTCGCCGCCGAAGGCCTTGAGCGCCGCGGCGCGGCCTGCCTCGTCGCCGTCGAACACGTAGATCAGTTCACCGCGAAAGAAGTTGTCGTCCATCATCAATCGGCGCAGCATCGCCAGGTGCTCGTCACCGAACGCGGTGCCGCATGATGCGACCGCCGTCGTCACCCCGGCCAAGTGCATCGCCATCACGTCGGTGTAGCCCTCAACGACGACGGCCTGATGCCCCTTGGCGATGTCGCGCTTGGCCAGGTCGATACCGAATAGCGCCGAAGACTTCTTGTACAGCAACGTCTCCGGCGTGTTGACGTACTTGGCCTCCATCGGATCGTCGTCGAACAGCCGCCGTGCCCCGAACCCGATCACCTCTCCGGCCGATGAGCGGATCGGCCACAGCAACCTGCGATGAAAGCGGTCGATCGGGCCGCGGCGACCTTCCCGCGACAGGCCTGCGGCCTCGAGCTCCTTGAACTCAAAACCCTTGCGCACCAGATGCTTTGTCAGCGAGTCCCAGCCCGACGGCGCGAATCCGCAGCCAAAGTGGCGCGCCGCGTCGGCATCGAAATTCCGCTCGCTCAAGTATTTGCGGGCCGGCAGCGCCTCCGGCGATTCGAGCGCCGCCGTGTAGAACCCCAACGCTGCGGCGTTGGCGGCGATCAGCCGGCTGCGACTGCCCCGGTCGCGCTGCACGCTGGTGGCCGCGCCGGTGTAGGTGATCGTGTACCCGACCCGGTCGGCCAGCACTTCGACGGCCTCGACGAAGCTGATGTGTTCGATCTTCTGGACGAACGCGTAGACGTCGCCGCCCTCGCCGCAGCCAAAGCAGTGGAAGTGACCGTGATTGGGCCGCACGTGAAACGACGGCGACTTTTCGTCGTGAAATGGGCAGAGGCCCTTGAGTGAGTCCGCGCCGGCGCGACGCAGCTGGACGTAGTCGCCGACGACCTCCTCGATGCGAACTCGTTCGCGGATGGCGGCGATATCGCGATCAGGGATACGGCCGGGCATCGGCTCAGTGTAGAGCGCTCTCCCGTCGACGACGCCCGGTTAACCGGTGCCGATCACGCCGCAGGCGATGCGCTTCTCGGCGTCGGGGCCAGACTCCACGCCGTGCACCATGAGGGCTGTCTTGCTGCCCGCCAACAGGTCGTCCCTGGTGAACGCGTCGGTCGTGGTCACCAAGTAGGCGGCGCCGTCCTTGCGCACGTCCAAGGTCGAGAGGTCACCGCTAGGCGGTTCTCCGGTGTGGCCCGGTGCTTGGTAGTGCATACCGGCCGACATGAAGTCGCCGGGCGCGCCGCCCATCGGGTCGACCGAGTTGGGCTCGCATTTGCCGATCTCGTGGATGTGCATGCCGTGCAATCCCGGCGCCAGGATGCCGTTGGTGGTCGTCGTCACCGTGACAGTGGCATAGCCGTTGGCGAATTCGAAGGTGGCGGTCGCCACCGACCGGCCGTCGGCGGTGTGCAGCTCGGCGCTGAGTGTTTGGGCGCCGGCCGGAGTGCTCGTGGTGGATGACGAGGTCGTCGACTGCTGATGAGAGCTGCAGGCGCTGAGTGCGACGACCGCGGACAACGTGGCGACAACAACTTTGGTGTGCTTGGACATAAACCCCACCCTAGTGCGGCGGTTCAGGGCTCAGCGGTCTCGATACGTTCCAGACGCCCCTCGGTGAAGGAGGCGATCTGGTCGACGACGACCCGCATTCTCTCACCGTCGTCGGCGGCG
>NZ_DATFZD010000242.1:0-10465 GCF_035314665.1 Mycobacterium sp.
TGAGCGCGGCGCCGGCGTGCCCGCCGTCGATCGGCTCGCTTATTTCGGCGAGGCCGCGGTGGCCCAGCTCGACGGTGTCAAGCATCTGGTGCTGGCCGGCGCCAAGAGCCCTGTGTCGTTCTTCGCCTACCCCGGCAAGCCCAGCGACCTGGTGCCGGCAGGCTGCGAGGTGCACATGCTGGCCGAACACACCGGCGCGGCAGACGCATTGGTCGCTTTGGCCGATGAGCTCGCGCTGGGTACCGCCGCCCCAGTGGCGCCCGCGTCGCGTCCGCGGCTGCCCACCGGTGCGTTAACGACCGTGGCGGTGGCCGACGTGATCGGGGCGCTGATGCCCCAGCGGTCGATCGTCGTCGATGAATCCAACACGTCGAGCGTGCCGCTGGCGGCGGCGACCGCCGGCGCGCCCGCGCACGACTGGCTGACGCTGACCGGAGGGGCGATCGGCTACGGCATTCCGACCGCGGTCGGGGCCGCGGTCGCCGCGCCCGACCGGCCGGTGCTCTCTCTGGAATCCGATGGCTCGGCGATGTACACGATCTCGGGGCTATGGACCCAGGCACGGGAGAACCTCGACGTCACCACGGTCATCTACAACAACAGCGCCTACGACATTCTGCGAATCGAGCTGCAGCGGGTCGGGGCCGGTTCAGCGCCGGGTCCCAAAGCGCTTGATCTCCTCGACTTATCGCGTCCCAACATGGATTTTGTCAAGATCGCCGAGGGCATGGGCGTTCCAGCGCGGCGCGTCACAACCGCCGAGGAACTCGCCGATGCCCTACGCGCTGCCTTCGCCGAACCTGGACCGCATCTGATCGACGCCGTCGTGCCGTCAATCATGGGATAGCTCGGCAAGGTGGTCGACCAGCCAGTCCGCCAGCTTCTCGAGCACGTCGACTCCGGTCTCGAACACGCCGTCGTGGGCTTCGGCCGCCAGCGCGACGCCGACATGCCCGGCTTTGATCGGCACGATCGCGAACTGCCGGACCAGGTAGTCACCGGCCGTCCCGGGGCCCCAACCGCCCTTGGCGGCAAAGCCTTTGGCGGCCAATCCCCAGCGGTGATCGGCACAGAGGTTGCCCATCAAATCGACGATGCCGGACGCGTCGGGTATGCCCGGCAGCTGGGCGGCGAATTGCGCTTGCCGGGTCAACGACCATTGCGTTTGACCGAATGCGGTGTAGCCGGGGCGAAGTCGCCGCGACTCGACGGTGGTGGTTGTGTCGCTGGCGTCTTGAATGACAGCTTGCACCTGCCGTGCCGCCTCGGCTGGATCGCCGAGTTGCGACCACAGTTCTTCGGCGGCCGCGTTGTCGGACTGAATGATCGCGTCGGCCACCAACTCGCGGCTACCCACACCTGCCCGCAGCGTCGCAATCGCCAACGGCACCTTGATCGTCGACCATGCGACGCCGGTCGACCACGCACCGAACGATACCGCCGAGCCGGTAGCAGCGATCGCGACGCCAATCGTCGCCGGGACGGTTTCCGACAGCTCCTCAAAGCTGGTCTCGAGTGCGCGCTTCACGATGCTAACGGCGGATCGGCCACACCGGGTCGGCGCAGTCGAGGCCCTCGGCCGCCAGCTGCCGCTTGAGCACCTTGAATGTCGCGGTGCGTGGCAGGGTCGTGCCCACCCGGACGTACGACGGCCACTGCTTGCGCCCAAGGTCGGTCTGCTCGGCCAGGAACCCGCGAAATTTGTCCGGGTCGAACTCGGCGCCGGGCAGCATCACCAGCGCGGCCATCACCTGGTCGCCGACGGCCGGATCGGGCACCGCATACACCGCGACCTCGGTCACGTCCGGATGGCGAAGCAGCACCCGCTCGATGGGCGCGGTCCCCAGGTTTTCCCCGTCGACGCGCAGCCAGTCACCAAGCCGGCCGGTGAAATACGCATAGCCGGCCTCGTCGCGGTAGGCCAGGTCGCCGCTGTGATAGATACCGCCGGCCATACGCTGCGCATTGGCCTCGGCGTCGTTGTAGTAGCCCTCGAAACGGCCTGGGCCGCCGACATTTACCAGCTCGCCGATCACGCCAACCGGACAGGGCTGACCGGTGTCGACATCGCGGATCTCGATGCCGTCGGGCAGCAGACCAAGTGCGCCTGGCGGCGTATCCGGTGTGCGGCTGATCGCCACCCCGCCCTCCGTCGACCCGAAGCCGTCGATGACAAGGCAGCCGAACCGGTCAGCGAAACGCTCGATCTCGCCGGGTGCTCCCTCATTGCCGTAGACCGCACGCAGCGGATTGTCGGCGTCGTCCGGACGCTCGGGTGTGGCGAGCACATAGGACAATGGCTTGCCGACGTAGTTGGCGTACGTGGCGCCGTAGCGACGGATGTCCGGCAGAAATCCGGATGCAGAGAACCTGCGCCGCAACACCATTGAGCCGCGGCAGGCCAATGATACCGCCCATCCGACCAGCACCGCGTTGGAATGAAACAGCGGCATCGACGCATAGCAGACGTCGTCTGGGCCGAGACTGAATCGGTCGGTCATCGTTACGCCAGCGATCCCGACCTTGCCGTGGCTGCACATCACCGCCTTGGGGTCACCGCTGGTGCCCGAGGTGAAGATCAGCATGAACAGATCGTCGGGCTGGGCGGACCGAAAGCACACCTCGGCGTGGTGTGCGGCCACCTCGTCCGCCCATTCGCCTTCGTCGACGTTGATGTGATCGATATCGCCAAGTGTTGCAGCGGAATTCGCGTCGGCCAGCACGAGCTGGCAATCGGCATGGTCGATGTCTCGGGTCAGCGCGGCGCCGCGACGCACCGGGTTGAGGCCCACCGGGACGATTCCCGACATCCCGGCTGCAACCAACACCGCGGAGAAGAACGGCGTGTTCTCCAGCAGCACCCCGACATGCGGCGGCCGAGCCGGGTCGAGCCGCTCGCGCAGCGTTGCCGCCACCGCGGCGCCGTGCCGGAGATGATCACGCCAGTTGACGAACGCATCCTCGAAGTAGACGCCCCGATCCTCGACATCGACGAGCGGTTGCAGCAGGTCGACGACGGTGGGAAGGGGGGCTGCCACAGCTAGGCGGGGGTATCGGCCAATTCACGGCCGATCTTGAGCAATTGCCCGGTGGCGCCGCCCAGCGCGAACTCGGTTTGCTTGGCGGCCAGGAAGTACCGGTGCACCGGATGGTCGGTGTCGATGCCGACGCCGCCGTGTATGTGAACGATGGTGTGCGCCACCCGATGCCCGGCGTCGGCCGCCCAGAAGGCCGCGGTGGCGACCTCGGTGTCGGCAGGCAAATCCTCGCTGAGCCGCCACGCAGCCTGGGTCAGGGTCAGGCGCAGACCCTTGACGTCGATGTAGCCGTCGGCCAGCCGTTGCCCCACCGCCTGGAAGCTGCCGATCGGGCGATCGAACTGTTCACGAGTGCGCGCGTATTCGGCTGTCAACTGCAGGCCACGGTCCAGGACGCCGAGCTGAAATGCGCTGCGGCCCAGTAAATCTAGCGTGGCGATCCAGCTGACGACGTCTTCGCCGCCGACAACCCGTTGACGGTCCACCTCGACGCCATCCAGCCGCAGGTGCCCGACGCTGCCTAACCCGGTGGTGTCCAGCGTCGTCACCGTGACGCCGGGGTCGCTGGTAGCGATCAGGAAAACGGTGGTACCGGAATCGGTTTCGGCCGGCACCAAGAATCCGTCGGCCACCGGCCCGTAGGCGATCTGGGTGCGGGTTCCTGACAGCCGGTAGCCGTCACCGACATGGGTGGCCTGCACTGGACCGTCACCCATTTCACCGTCCAGCGCGACCGTGAGGATCTTCTTGCCGCTCACCGCGGGAGCGCCCCACTCCTGCCGAAGTTCCGGTGAACCGAACCGGGCCAGCGCGCCCGCAGCCAGCACCACTGATTCCAGGTAGGGCACGGCGGCCAGTTGGCGGCCCAGGCCGACCAAAACGGCGATTTCCTCGAGAACACCGAAACCACCGCCGCCCAACGATTCTGGTGCAGCGGTGGAGAGGATGTCGGCGTCGATCAGCTTGCTCCACAGCTCGCGGTCGAACCGTTGATCGAGCCCGTCGAGTCTGCGCTGATGCTCGGGCGTGCACACCGCGTCCACGATCGTGATGACCAGGCCGCCGAGATCAACTGCGGCTTCGGTCGTCGAAAAGTCCATTAGGTCTCCAGAATTCGTTAGCGGTTGGCTCGGGGCAGGCCCAAGGCCACCATGCCGATGATGTCGCGCTGCACTTCGTTGGTGCCGCCGCCGAAAGTCAGGATCAAGCAGGCCCGGTGCATCCGCTCGACTCGGCCGCGCAGCAGCGCTCCGGGTGAATCCTGACGCAGGGTCGCCGCGGTGCCGAGCACCTCCATCAGCAGGCGGTAGGCCTCGGTGGCGAACTCGGTGCCGAACACCTTGGCCGCCGAGGCATCCGCGGGTGACGGTGTGGCGGATTCCGACGACGCGAGCTCCCAGTTGATCAGCTTGAGCACCTCGACCTTGGCGTGCACTCGGGCCAGGTTGAGTTGCACCCATTCCGAATCGATGAGTCGCGCGCCGGTGCCGTCCTTGGTGTTCTGTGCCCACTCCCGAACCTGGTTGAGCGCCATGATGATCGGCATCGGCGACACCAGCGCGACACGCTCGTGGTTGAGCTGGTTGGTGACCAGCTTCCAGCCGCCGTTCTCCTCGCCGACCCGGTTGGCGACCGGGACCCGGACGTCCTGGTAGTAGGTGGCGCTGGTGTCCACGCCGGCCATGGTGTGCACCGGGGTCCACGAGAAACCCTCAGCGCTGGTCGGCACGATCAGCATCGAAATGCCGCGGTGCTTCTTGGCTTCGGGGTTGGTGCGGGCCGCCAGCCAGACGTAGTCGGCGTAGGCGATCAGGCTGGTCCACATCTTTTGGCCGTTGACGACGTAGTCGTCGCCGTCGCGCACCGCGGTGGTCCGCAGGTTGGCCAGGTCGGTGCCCGCACCGGGCTCGGAGTAGCCGATCGAGAAGTGCAGTTCTCCCGCGGCGATGCGCGGCAGGTAGAGCTTCTTCTGCTCCTCGGTGCCGAAGGCCATGATGGTCGGCGCGACGCTGTTGATGGTCAGGAATGGCACCGGTGCGCCGGCGATCGCGGCCTCGTCGGTGAAGATCAGCGAGTCCATCGGCGAGCGGTCCTGGCCGCCGTACTCCTTGGGCCAGTTGAGGGTGAGCCACCCGTCCTTGCCCATCTGGGCGACCGTCTCGCGGTAGACGTTGCCTTCGCCGACCTCACCTGACGTCGAGCTCAGTGCCTCGCGACGTTCCGGGGTGATCAGCTTTTCGAAGTACGACCGCAGCTCGCGACGCAGTTCCTCCTGCTCGGGGGTATAACTGATGCGCATTCCGGCCACCCTCCTCCTAGTTAGGTGAATTGCGCGGCAGCCTGCATCAACGGCCACCCATTCGCCACCCTGGTTGTAACACGTTCTAGTCTGAGGGTCCAGCGACCACCACGCCGAACACTTTCGCAGCTGGTCGTATGGTGGGTCATACCTACTCACAGCCCACGTTTTAGGAGGACGCCGTGCGGGTGATAGTCGACCACGACCGCTGCGAAGGCAACGCGGTGTGCCTGGGAATCGCGCCGGATATCTTCGACCTCGACGACGAGGACTACGCCGTGGTGAAGACCGATCCGATTCCGGCCGATCGGGAGGTGCTGGCCGAGCAGGCGATCGCCGAATGCCCGCGGGCTGCCCTCCTGCGCGAAGACTAGAGGTATTCACAAATTGACTAGCAGCACGAAAGCGACCGATCTGTCCGGAAAGGTCGCGGTGGTGACCGGTGCGGCCGCAGGGTTAGGCCGCGCCGAAGCCATTGGCTTGGCACGGTCCGGTGCCACTGTCGTGGTCAACGACATCGCCGCCGCGCTGGACGCTTCCGACGTCATCGACGAAATCACAGCCGCTGGTTCCAAGGCTGTCGCGGTCAGCGGCGACATCAGTCAACGCGCGACCGCCGACGAGTTGGTCAGCTGCGCAGACGGGCTCGGGGGCTTGAGCATCGTGGTCAACAACGCCGGTATCACCCGCGACCGGATGCTGTTCAACATGTCCGATGAGGAGTGGGACGCGGTCATCGCCGTGCACCTGCGCGGCCATTTTCTGCTGACCCGCAACGCCGCCACCTATTG
This sequence comes from Mycobacterium sp., assembly GCF_035314665.1. Classification (GTDB taxonomy): domain Bacteria; phylum Actinomycetota; class Actinomycetes; order Mycobacteriales; family Mycobacteriaceae; genus Mycobacterium. Next base: position 6,129 of record NZ_DATFZD010000242.1, read on the forward strand.
GCGACAGAAGGCCAAGGAGGCTGAGGGCTCGGTCTACGGCCGCATCATCAACACCTCATCGGAGGCGGGGGTGACCGGGCCGGTGGGACAGGCCAACTACGGCGCCGCCAAGGCGGGCATCATCGCGCTGACCCTGTCGGCGACCCGGGCGCTGGGCCGCTACGGAGTTTGCGCCAACGCGATCGCCCCCCGCGCTCGGACCGCGATGACGGCCGACGTGTTCGGCGAGACGCCCGAGGTCGGCGCCGGCGAGATCGACCCGCTCTCGCCTGAGCACGTGGTCACGTTGGTGCGCTTCCTCGCCTCGCCGGCAGCCCAAGCGGTCAACGGCCAGGTTTTCGTCGTCTATGGACCACAGGTGACGCTGTTGTCGGCACCGAGCCTGGAGCAAAGGTTCACATCCGACGCGCAGGCTTGGGATGCGCAAGAACTCAGCACCACGCTGCACGATTACTTTGCTGTGCGCGACCCGAAACGGAATTTCGGGGCGACCTGGCTATTGGAATGACGGTCCGGACTACAAGACGCGTCGTCTAATCCGCAGCAACTAGAACACGTTGCAGAACGAACTACCGCACAAATGCGCTGACCTGGCAAAACTACTAACTTTTGTCGATCTTCCACGATGCCGCGGGCACCCCGGCCTCGTTAAAGCTGTACATGCCGTCGGGCGGTGGTCCCAATGCCTTGGCCGGGCTCGCCGTCTCGCAAGCCACGAGTGCCATGACAGCAGCGGCGGTCAGGCCGCGGGAGAAACCCATCGTCGCGCTCCCCTTCCGGCTCGGTGTAGAAGAGTATTCCAGCGCGCCTGTGGCGACACCACCGATACCAGCGATTCAGCGGTTCGGCGGATGCGCCTCGGCCAGCGCCTCGAGAAACGATCGCGCCCAACGGTCGACGTCGTGGACGAGCACCTGGCGTCGCAACGCTCGCATCCGGCGCCGCCCCTCCTCGTCGGTTTGGTTGAGGGCTGCCTCGATCGCGTCTTTGACGCCTTCCGTGTCATGCGGATTGACCAGATAAGCCTGCCGGAGTTCGGCTGCGGCACCAGTGAATTCGCTGAGCACCAGCGCACCGCCGAGATCGCTGCGACACGCGACATACTCCTTGGCGACGAGGTTCATCCCGTCCCGCAGCGGGGTGACCAGCATGACGTCGCTGGCTACAAAGAACGCGACGAGTTCGTCGCGCGGGACCGGACGATGCAGGTAATGCACCACCGGATGGCCGACTTCGGCGTATTCGCCGTTGATGTGGCCGACTTGGCGCTCGATATCGTTGCGTAGGACCTGGTAGCTCTCGACACGCTCGCGGCTGGGCGTTGCGAGCTGGACCAGCACGGTGTCCTCGCCTTTGACGCGGCCCTCGGCGAGCAGCTCGGCAAACGCCTTGAGCCGCACGTCGATACCTTTGGTGTAGTCGAGCCGGTCGACGCCAAGCAGAACCTTGCGAGGATTGCCGACCTCGGCCCGGATGTCCCTGGCCCGCTTGCGGATGTTGCGGTCACGGCCCTTTTGGTCGAGCTCGCTGGAGTCGATGGAGATGGGGAAGGCGCCCACTCGCGTGGTGCGCCCGTCGACCTCGACCTCGCCGAATCGAGACCGCACGCCGACCGAACCCCGGGAGGTGTTCGCGCCGACCAGGCGTCGGGACAGAATCAGGAAGTTCTGGGCGCCTCCGGTCAGATGGAATCCCACCAAGTCCGCGCCGAGCAGTCCTTCCACGATCTCGGTGCGCCAGGGCAGCTGCATGAACAGCTCGACCGGCGGGAAAGGGATGTGCAGAAAGAAGCCGATGGTCAGATCGGGTCGCAGTTCGCGCAGCATCTTAGGCACCAGCTGCAACTGGTAGTCCTGCACCCAGACGGTTGCCCCCTTGGCAGCCGCACGTGAGGCCGCCTCGGCGAATCGGCGGTTGACGTCGACGTAGCGGTCCCACCATTCCCGTTGGTAGATCGGTTTGACGATGACGTCGTGATACAGCGGCCACAGCGTGGCGTTGGAGAATCCCTCGTAGTACTCGGCGACGTCGTCGGCGGACAGGCGTACCGGGTGAAGACGAAGGTCCTCCGCCTCGATCGGCTCCTCGTCGGCGTCGACAATCCCCGGCCAGCCGACCCATGCCCCGTGACGGCGGCGAAGCAGCGGCTCCAACGCGGTGACCAAGCCGCCGGGGCTGCGCTTCCACGTGGTGCTTCCGTCGGGCAGCCGCTCCATGTCGATCGGCAGCCGATTGGCGACCACCACGAAGTCGGACTCTCCGGCGGTAGGTTCCTTCGAGCCCGAGCTTCGCGCGGGGGGCATCAGACCTCGATTTTCGCCGGCCCAATGCCGAGCATCGACAAGAAGATGCGGCATTCGTCGGCGTCGTTCGCGTAGGCCGCTACGACGCGCCTGGCCTGGCTTGCGGTGCTGTCAGTCAGCGGTTCCACATCGTCGATGTCGTGATGATCAGATTTCGCGGGCATGACTTAACTCTATGCGAAGTGCGCATACAAGTGCTTGTGAGCCCCGGCTGGCACGCCCCCGTCGGCATAAGCCCGCGAACTCAACCTCCGGGAGAGTTGCCTGCCGAGTCTGTTATGGACGACTGTTTATTAGCCCCAGATGAGCAGGTCTTCCATTCCATTGTTCATTGTGACGGTGGTCGGCGCTGGACCGGTGACGTCGAAGTGGATTTTGCCGGTCGATTGTGCGCCTTGGGGGATGGTGGCCCCGCTGATGTTGGTCGGGCTAGCGGTTAGCCACAAAACCCGGTAGCTGGCTTGGTTAGGGGCGACCGCGTTGAACTGCGAAACAGCCGGGGTGACGGGGCCCGAGACGGCGTTGACGGTGGCGGTGGCTTCCCAGAGCTTGCCGGCTACCGGGTAGTCCGGCAGCACGTCGGAGCTGGGCTGGAGGTTGCTGACCGTCCAGGTGAGGGTGACTTGGCCCACCGAATCGACCATCGTTAACGGGCTGCCAAGTTTGCCCGTGATGGGATAAGCCGCCGACGCAGCCGGGGCGCTGGCAATGCCAATCGTTGCCATGGTCACGGCCGCCACTGACTTCATTGTCATCGTGGTGATCTTCACTTCTCATCTCCTACTCGTTTGAGCGACGTCATTCGTCGCCAGCCGATGTAATAAACCACTTTAAAGCCGGCAAACAATCGCGTCACGGAATTAATTTCCACGTGCCTAGAAGTTTTGGACGAGGTTGATGTCCGAGCCTGGGCGCGGGACGGGATTAGTCGGCACATCAATCGTTGACGGATTGATTTCTTCGCTCGGGCAGGGGTCATTCGAACGATACTCATCGTGCTTGGCAACGGTCTAGCCACGGACCAACCCGCCGACCCGCGCGTTACGTGCTGGCCGTAATGTGTAAGCGTCTAAACCATGGCGAGTGAGGTGGCTAATGGCAGTCCCCAACGAGGTGGGCACCAACGCGGTTGACGCGAAGCATGAAGAGCTGGTGACCTACGAAACGCTCGACGAAGGCCGCATCGCCCGGATCTGGCTCAACCGGCCGGATGCGCACAACGCCCAGAGCCGCGGCCTGCTGGTTCAACTTGACGAGGCGTTTCTGCGCGCCGAGGCCGACGACGACGTTCGCGTGGTGATCTTGGCGGCGCGCGGTAGGAATTTCTCCGCCGGTCACGACATGGGTTCGGAGTTGGCATTGGCGGAGCGGGCGCCCGGCCCGGACCAGCTGCCCAGCTTCCGGATAAATGGCTCCAACCGCGATGCGGTGGCGGAGAAGACATACCTTCAGGAATGGCATTACTTCTTCCAAAACACTTGCCGTTGGCGCGATTTGCGCAAGATCACCATCGCCCAGGTGCAGGGCAATGCGATCTCCGCCGGTTTGATGCTGATCTGGGCCTGCGATCTGATCGTCGCCGCCGACAACGCGAAGTTCAGCGACGTGGTTGGTGTCCGCATGGGCATGCCCGGCGTCGAATACTACGCGCATCCTTGGGAATTCGGCCCGCGCAAAGCCAAAGAGCTTTTGCTGACTGGTGATTCGCTGGACGCCGACGAGGCTTACCGGCTCGGCATGGTGTCCAAAGTCTTCCCGCTCGATGAGCTCGACGAGAAGACGGTGGAGTTCGCTCGGCGCATTGCCGAGCGGCCCACGATGGCGGCCCTGCTGATCAAGGATTCGGTGAACGCGGCGTCGGACGCGATGGGTTTCACCGAAGCGTTGCGCCACGCGTTTCACATCCACGAGCTGGGCCATGCGCACTGGGCGGCGCACAACGAGAACAGGTACCCGATCGGATTGCCGCCCGATGTCGAGGACTGGCGCAACGCAAAGCCGTCGAAAGTGGCCCGCCGCGATACTCCGTAGCGC
>NZ_DATFZD010000243.1:0-4367 GCF_035314665.1 Mycobacterium sp.
GCCCGGGGCGAGATCCTCATGGCGTTCGGCGTCACCGAGCCCACCGCCGGGGTCGACACCTCGCGCATCCGAACCAAGGCGGAGAAGGTCGACGGTGGCTGGTTGGTCAACGGCCAGAAGGTCTGGATCAGCAACGCACAGAACGCCCACAAGATCCTGCTGCTGGCACGCACGTCTCCTCGCAACCACGAGAAGCCGCTGCACGGGATGACGCTCTTCTTCACCGACCTGGACCGCGACCGGATCACGGTCCGCGAGATCGAGAAGCTGGGCCGCTCGGCGATCGACTCCAACGAGCTGTTCATCGAGAACCTCGAGGTCCGCGACGAGGAGGTCGTGGGAGAGGTGGGCCAAGGCTTTAAGTACCTCGTCGATGGGCTGAACTCCGAGCGCATCGTCGTGGGGCTGGAGGGCGTCGGTATCGGTCAGGCGGCACTGGAACTGGCGACGAAGTACGCCAACGAACGCGTGGTCTTCGACCGGCCCATCGGCCAGAACCAGGCGGTCGCCCACCCGCTGGCCGACTCCTGGATCCGCCTGGAGGCGGCTCGGCTGACGGCGATGCACGCGGCCAAGCTCTACGACGACCACCAAAACTGCGGCATCCAGTCCGCGGCGGCCAAGTATCTGGGTGCCGAGGCCGGCTTCGATGCCTGCGACCGCGCCATGTCCACGCACGGTGGCTACGCCTACGCGAAGGAGTACCACGTGGAGCGGCTGTGGCGGGAGGCGCGGCTGCTGCGCAATGCGCCGTTCTCCCAGGAGATGGTCCTCAACTACATCTCCACGCAGGCGCTGAACCTGCCGCGCGCCTACTGACGCAGCGAGCGCCGGCCGCTGGACCAGGCGCGCACGTATGACCGGGACACGGTGTCGGATCGCAACCAGGAATTAGCCAAGGCCGGCATCGACAAGCAAACGCGGTAGTCCGACTTCTTCACACCGTCGTGCGACTGCGGGGATCATTGCATCAGCTGATCTGCCTGTGCGGGCCAGTGTTTCAGCGAGCAGCAGTTGAGCGCGCAGCGCCGCCAACGGCCTTCGCGCGGCATCGATGCTCGCAACCAGCTTGCTCGCCCGTCGGCCTGCCTGCTCTTGTTCCTCGGCGGTACCGCCCGCTAACAGCAGGCGAACCGCAGAGTCCTCGTCGAGTTCAGCGGTTATCGTGGCGATACCGTCGTCTCGCGGAATAGTCCGCACGGATCGCAGGCCGGCTGCCACCGCCGGCGCGACGCTGATTCCCAATCGGATCCGCTCGTTGTTGATCGCGGCCGCGAGTCGCGGGAGTCGCAGTTCCTCCGCTGTCTTCATACCGGCGTCGAGGCACTCGGCCGCGACGCTGAGATCACCTTGCGCTGCTATGACTTTGGCGCTTCCGACGTACCGCGCGGCGAGGTAGTCCACGCCACCACCCTCTGGCCCAAGTCCATAGCTCATCTCCAGCAATCGCGTCGCTTCATCCAATTCGCCAGCTTCATAAAGCAATTCGCCGAGCATAGCACCTGCGAGACGCGCAGCGTGGGAGTGCGACCCCACTGTCACTCCGATTTCGAACGCTTCGCGAAACTCACGTTGAGCGGTGGTGATGTCAAGCTCGTACTTGGCGGCAATTCCGGCAAAGCAGTGTGCGAGCACGCTCACGAACGGCCGGATCATGTCCTGGTAGGGCGCCGCCCACCGCAGCAGCCTTCGTGCGTCGTCAAACTCGAAACGGTAAATGGCGGCGAACGCTGCGACATTACCCACCACCCCGGGTACCCGAGGGTGGAGGGTATCAGCTCTCGAGAACGCCTCGGAGACAAGAGAATCGATACGATCACTACGGTCGGCGAATAGTTCTGCCACCCCGCGCAGCACGTCGGCTTCCACTCGAAGATCGGCTCGCGACGCATCCGAGAGTTCTGCCCTGCCCAGAGCCGCCTCGAAGCAATTCAGCGCGGCGTCGGCGGGCGCCCTGCGCTGTAGCAGGATATTTGCCCAGGCGATCGCCAGCTGAAGTCGTGCCCTCGATACCAGCAGCCGGGGCGGCAGTTTCTTGGCAATCTCGAGGAACGTCGTCATTTTCGACTCCTCGAGCAGACGTGTCTCGTCTTGCTCGACAAGGTCAACGGCGAGGGTCGGGTCGTCGACGGCGAGCGCATGGTTGACGGCCTCGTTGAGGTAGCCGTGTTCGGCGAACCATGCCGCCGCCGTGCGGTGCAGTCGCCGACCCCGCTCGGGATCGTCGCGTTCAAGTCGCTGGCGTAGGAATTCGGCGAACAGCTGGTGATAACGAAACCAGTCGGGGTCGTTGTCGATCCGCTGCAGGAACAGCCCGCGATGCGTGACCTCTTCGAGCATCGCCAGTCCTCGCGGCTGCTCGGACAACGCCGATGCCAGTCCGCCGCAGGTCCTCTCGGTGATCGACGTTGCCAACATGAAGTCGGCTATCGCCGGTTCAAGTGTGTCGAGGACGTTTTCGGCCAAGAACTCACCGATGACGTCATGTGCACCGCAAAGCCGACCGATAAGACTGGAGGCGTCGGCACCGCCGCGTAAGAACAAAGTAGCGAGCCGCAGGCCGGCCGCCCACCCATCCGTCGAGGCGGTTAGCGCCGCAACGTCGGCGCCCGACAATGCTAGGCCGCCGACATCATTGAGCAATGACTGCGCCTCGTCGGGATCGAAACGCAGAGCGTCACAGTCAATCTCGACGAGCTCATCACGGAGTCGCAATTTGCTCACCGGCAGATCCGCATGCGACCAGCTCGTCACGATGAGCTGCAGGTGGTGGCAGCCGTGTTCGAGCAGGAAGCCCAGAGCGGCAATGGCCTGGCTGTCCGATACCCGATGCCAGTCATCCACGACGAGGGTGATTCGGTCGTTGTTTTCGTGTATCTCGTCGATCAGCGACGTCAATACGTAGCGGGCCGAGTCGTCGCCGTGCTCTTCGAGCACCTGCGCCAAGGACGCCGCCAGGGCGGGTCGAATCGTTCGGATCGACTCGAGCAGGTGCGCCAGGAACCACACTGCGTTGTTGTCGTCGTCATCGACAGTTAGCCAAGCCACGGCGACGCCCTCGCGCATGAGAAGCTCGCGCCACTGGGCCGCCAGGGTGCTCTTGCCGTAGCCCGACGGCGCGTTGATGAGAATCAGGCGCCGCCGCCCCGCGGCACGAACAACACCGGCTAGCCGATCCCGAACAATTAGCGACCTGAGCGCGACTGGAGGGCGGTATTTCGTCACGGGGGTGGGCGGTGTCGGTGTCGTCCACATGTGCGCACGGCGGGCTGACGGCACTTCCGGCGCCTTGCGGCTTTCCACGCCCAGCTCGACATGACGTGCCATCTCGTCGACGAAAACACCGTGGTTGCGCTGAATGGCGCGAAGCCGCTCGCCGAACTCCGCTGCCGAGGTGGGACGGTCGGAGGGGTCACGGGCCATGGCGCGTTCGATGGCGGCCGCAACATCGGGGGGCAGCCCGTGCCCAGCCAGGTCCGGAATCGGCTGCGACGTGATCCGCAGGAACTGGGCGATCACCTTTTCGCCGCTGCGGCGCTCGAACGCCGCGTGGCCGGTCATCGCGCAAAACAGGGTCGCGCCGAGCGAATACACATCCGATTGCGGCATCGGCGTCGCACCCTCGAGCACTTCGGGGGCGGTGTACGCCGGTGAGCCGGCGATCACGCCTGTCTTTGTCTGAAAACCTCCCGCGATCCTAGCGATGCCGAAGTCAGTGAGCTGCGGTTCGCCGTAGTCCGAGAGGAGGATGTTCCCCGGCTTGACGTCACGATGCAAGATGCCGACGTTATGTGCAGCTTCCAGCGCGCCGGCCAGCTTCACGCCGATGCTCACGGCCTCATTCCAGTCGACTGGTCCGTGGCGGCGGATCAAGGCTTCCAGGGAGTCCTTGGCGTGATAGGGCATCACGATGAATGGCCGGCCCGTCGCGATGGTGCCGACCTCGAGAATTGTCACGATGTGCGGGTGGTCGGACAGCCTGCCCATGGCTCGTTGTTCACGCACGAAGCGCTCGACGTTGTCCGGGTCGAGATCAGACGTCAAGACCTTTACCGCAACAGTCCGATCCAACGACGGTTGCGTGCAGCGGTAGACCACCCCGAATCCCCCATGCCCGACTTCGGTTATGTCGTCGAATCCCGCATTGCGTAGTTCGGCCGCGATGCCGGAAGCCGCATCCTGTTGTGTCGCGTGTGGATCGCCCTCGGCCATCGACGGTCACCATCCTCACTTGATGGCACACTACGCCGACGCCGTCGGGTGTCTGCTGCGGATACAGCACACCCACCCAGTTGGTCATACGAGCATCCAGACGTGTCGATGCGGATCACGCCGCGGAGTCGGGCTCGGTCAGCTCGTCGAGGTCA
>NZ_DATFZD010000244.1:0-2027 GCF_035314665.1 Mycobacterium sp.
CCAGGAGGCAGCGGTCAAATACTTTCTGCTAGGCGCATTCTCGTCGGCGTTTTTCCTCTACGGCGTTGCGCTGCTCTACGGCGCGACGGGCACGCTGTCGTTGCCCGGCATCGCCAATGCGCTGGCAAGCAGCACCAACACGTCGATGGCGTTGATCGGCGTCGCCCTGTTGTCGGTCGGCCTGTTGTTCAAGGTCGGCGCCGTCCCGTTCCACTCGTGGATTCCCGACGTCTATCAGGGCGCGCCCACCCCGATCACCGGGTTCATGGCCGCGGCCACCAAAGTCGCGGCGTTCGGCGCCCTGCTGCGGGTCGTATACGTGGCGCTCCCGCCGCTGCACGACCAGTGGCGGCCTGTGCTGTGGGCGATCGCGATTCTGACGATGGTGGTCGGCACCATCACCGCGGTGAATCAGACCGACGTCAAGCGGATGCTGGCGTATTCGTCGATCGCACACGTGGGATTCATTCTCACCGGTGTCATCTCCGCAATCCCGGCGGGTATCGCGGCGACGATGTTCTACCTGGTCGCCTACAGCTTCAGCACGGTGGGCGCCTTCGCGGTTGTCGGCCTGGTCCGCAACGTGCAAGGCGACGAAGACGCCACCGTGTCGCACTGGGCCGGGTTGGGTCAACGCTATCCCGCTGTCGGCCTGCTCTTTTCGATGTTCTTGCTGGCGTTCGCCGGTATCCCGCTGACCAGCGGTTTCGTCAGCAAGTTCTCGGTGTTCCAGGCCGCGGCCAAGGGCGGAGCGGTGCCGCTGGTGATCATCGGTGTGATCGCCAGCGCGGTGGCTGCGTACTTCTACGTCCGGGTGATCGTGATGATGTTCTTCACCGAACCGCCAGCCGGTCAGGCACAGGTCGTGGTCGTGATGCCCAGCTTCTGGAGCAAAGCGGCGATCGCGGTGTGCACGGTGGTCACCATCGGCCTGGGCGTCTTCCCGCAGCCGCTGCTCGATCTGGTCAACCAGGCCACGCAGTTCGTGAGATGACCCCATCGCTGGTTCTCAGCGACGACGCCGGCGCGGTGCGGGTGCTGACCATGAACCGTCCCGAGGCACGAAACGCTCTGAGCACCAGGCTGATCGAGGCACTCTACGCGGCATTCTGCGACGCCGACGCCGACCCCTTGGTGCGGGCAGTGGTGCTCACCGGCGCCGACCCCGCCTTCTGCGCCGGAGTCGACCTCAAAGAGGCCCAACACCTCGGGACGGTCTACTTCGAACAATTTCAAACCCAGAGCTGCATTCGCAAAACAGCCGAAATGGCAACACCGATCATCGGCGCGATCAACGGCGCGGTGTTCACCGGCGGACTGGAGATGGCGCTGGGCTGTGACTTCCTTATCGCCTCGGAACGCGCCGTTTTCGCCGATACCCATGCCAGGGTCGGCATCCTGCCCGGCGGAGGCATGACGGCCCGGCTGCCGCAGGTTGTCGGCGGGGCCATGGCGCGGCGGCTGTCAATGACCGGCGAGGTCGTCGATGCCGCCCGCGCCGAGCGGATCGGGTTGGTGACGGAAGTCGTCGCGCATGATCGGCTGCTGTCGCGTGCGGTCGAGCTGGCCAGCGAGATCGCCGAGGTACCGGCGCCAATCATGGCCGGTCTCAAGCAAATCTATGCCACGGGATCGGCGGCAGTCACCGGTCCGGCACTGGCCGCCGAACGGGACATCGCCGGCGCCCAAGAGTTGGACCGCGATGGGCTCGGAGCCCGCTACGCCGAGGTCAGCGAGCGCAATCGTCGCCAGATCCGGCCGCAGACCTAGCTAAGAAGCGGGCTGTAGTCGGTGGGCGGATCAACGAGATTCATCGAGCGGTAAAGCTTCTCGGTCAGGCGAGAATCCAGGCGTCGTGCTCGTAGACCGAAAACGCGCCACCCGTCGGTCGTTTCGGCTCCGGGACGACAAAGGTCATCTTCTCGCGCAGGATCCCGGCCGGGATACGCATTCGCAGGCTGGCGTAGTTCGCGCTGGCTGTCGAGCGCTCGGCGGCCGGTCGGCCGTAGCCCAAGCTGTCCAGAAAG
>NZ_DATFZD010000245.1:0-5390 GCF_035314665.1 Mycobacterium sp.
GTGGGTAGATGATCAACCGGTAGCGCCGAACAGCGTACTGACTGATTTTGACGTCATAAAATCCCCACGGTCGGTCACCGTCGAGCACCCGCGAAAACCACCGCGCGCCTGGTTCAACGGGTTGGTATTGGGCGTTGCGCACGAAGTCAGGCGTACGCGAAATTTGAGACGCCGACCCCCCAGCTAAACGGCACCCTTACACCTGAAGGGTCAACCTTTACGAATCTTTATCAAACGCGTCTCGGCCGAGAACCTCCCTGCGCGTAACGACCTCGCCAAAATCGACCACACCGTTCCGCACGCCGATGGCGGGCCCACCTATGCCTCTAACCTCAAATGCCTGTGGCGGCTGCATCATCCCCTGAAAACCTTCGGCGGCTGGCACGATAAGCAGCTGGCGGACGGCACGGTGATTCTTGCAACGTATCCCCCGCTGATGTGTGCGAGTAGTCAGGTGGGCCAGGCGCTCACTGTTCTGCTTCAGCAATCCATTCTCGTGCTTTGTCGGCTTCAGCTTCTGAAAACGCCCGGTACTCCCCCGGATAGAGAAAGCCGAACAACGCGCTGAACTTCGCGAGGTGTTTCGCCCAGGAGACATCGGTGACCACTGCGCAGCGTTCCCAGTCGAATAAGTGGCCGAAGCCGAATTTCTGATCCTCCCAGACCGCGCCGGGGTCGAAGCCCTCCAAGTCGGGGGCGATCTCGAAGTAGATCCGCAGCTTCGGGTGCCGATGCAGCCGATCTTCGAAGTCTGGTATGAGCACCTGGTCGTAATCAGCCTTCGTCACGTGCCCGTGGTACGCGAAGGCAGCGACGTTGTCGGGAAAGCCCTTCAGCAGTTCGATCATGAGCTTCTCCTCGAATCAGGGGTCTGCTCTCTCGTCGCGTCATCGTCTCCTGCGTGAACGTCCTGCTCTAGAGGCCAAAGTCACCGACGAAGCAATACGAACGAACGAACGGCGCCCGGCCGCCGGGTGCGCTGCTGCGTCATCACCCATAGAGTTGTTGGGCCGACCCGCCATCCCCGACCCTCTCTAGGAGGACCATCATGTGGCGACGTGCGCTGTTTGACGTGCTGTTTAGGATCGGTCGACCGATCTGGGACACACCAACCCCGCCCGAAGTGCGCGATGCTGTGGAGGGCCCATCAGCGCTGCCACCGGGGCGCGCGCTGGATGTGGGATGCGGCACCAGCCCGAACGTGGCGTATCTGGCTCAACACGGCTGGGTCGCGACCGGGGTCGACTTCTCCCCTAAAGCGATCCAGCTTGCCAAAAGGAAGGCCGCCGGCATCCCAGGCGCCGCGTTCCTCGAGGCTGATGTGACCAAGCTATCCGCTTCCGGTATCGCCGGACCCTTCGACCTTGTGATTGACAACGGGTGCTATCACTCACTGTCGTCCGAGGGTAGGGCCGCCTACGTGCCCGAAGTAGCCGCCCTCATGAAACCCGGTGCCCTGTTAATGATGTGGGAGGGAATCATGGTCGCCGACAACGAGATCCCCGACCGATTTCAAGACGAATTCGCCATCGAGCGCATCGAGCACAAAAGCTTTCCGATCCAGAGGCTGGGACTGAAATTTGCCAAGAAAAATGCCAACTGGTACTGGCTACGCCGCCTGGGCGAAGATGAGGGTGGACTCCAAACATGACAAGGGCTTAAACGTTCTTCAGCAATCCGATGCCAACACTTACTCAAGACTTTCTGGAGCGGCGTCACCGGTTGGCACGATAAACAGCTGCCCGACGGCACGCTGATGTGGACCTCACCGTCGAGCCACACTTATCGCACGGTGTCGGGTAGCAGGCTGCTCGTCCCCGAATTGTGCTTGCCGACAGGCTTGCTCGAGTTGCCCACTTCGAGGGCCCGTGAGTGCGTCGATCGCGGCGCGATGATGCCCCGCCGCAAGCGAACGAGAGCCGCCGATCGGCATCAACGAATCATGGCCGAGCGCAATGCCAATCAGCGCAGCAGTGCGCGTGACATCACCACGCGCTGAATCTGGTTGGTGCCCTCGTAGATCTGGGTGATCTTGGCGTCGCGCATAAACCGCTCCACGGGGAAGTCAGTGGTATAGCCGGCGCCGCCGAAGAGCTGCACAGCCGCCTCCGTCACATCCATGGCGGTGTCGGAGGCGAAGCACTTTGCGGCCGCGGAGATGAATCCGAGATTCGGCTCGCCGCGTTCGGCGCGCGCAGCGGCGGTGTAGACCATCAGCCGGGCCGCTTCGACTTTCATCGCCATGTCGGCCAGCTCGAACTGCACACCCTGGAACTCGGAGATCGACTTGCCAAACTGTTTGCGGTCCTTGGTATAAGCGACCGCCGCGTCGACCGCGCCCTGCGCGATGCCCACCGCCTGGGCACCGACGGTGGGCCGAGTGTGGTCGAGGGTCTGCAGTGCGGTCTTGAACCCGGTGCCGGGCTCACCGATCATCCGATCGCCCGGGACGCGGCAGTTCTCGAAGTACAACTCGGTCGTCGGTGAGCCCTTGATGCCCATCTTCTTTTCCTTGGGACCGGCGCTAAATCCCTCGTCGTCCTTGTGCACCATAAACGCCGAGATCCCGTTGGCACCCTTGTCCGGGTCGGTCACGGCCATCACCGTGTACCAAGTCGACTTGCCGCCGTTGGTGATCCAGCACTTGGTGCCGTTGAGGATCCAGTCGTCGCCGTCGGCCTTGGCCCGAGTCCGCATCGACGCCGCGTCGCTGCCGGCCTCTCGTTCAGAAAGCGCATACGAGGCCATCGCCCCCTCGGTGGCCAGTGCCGGCAGCACCTGGTTCTTCAGCTCCTCTGAACCCCGGAGGATGAGGCCCATGGTGCCCAGCTTGTTCACGGCGGGGATCAACGAGGCAGAAGCGTCGACGCGGGCGACCTCCTCGATCACGATGCAGGCCGCCACCGAGTCCGCGCCCTGACCGCCGTACGCCTCGGGAATGTGAACGGCGTTGAAACCGGACGCATTCAGCGCCGCCAGCGCCTCCTCCGGAAACCGGGAATGCTCGTCGACCTCGGCGGCGTAGGGAAGGATTTCCTTTTCCGCCAGCGCGCGGATCGCCACCCGCAGTTCCTCGTGCTCCTCCGGCAACTTGTACACATCGAACGACGGGTCCCCGGCCCACTGCGCCATCTCGGCCTCCTTTTGCTACTCGCCGGTAACTTTACCTTGACGTTCCTGCAGCGCCGCATCCTTGGCCAGTACCGACTCCGCCAGCTGATCTTGGAACGCGACGATCCGGCCGCGCAACGCCGGATCCGATACCGCCAAAATGCGGACCGCCAACAGACCCGCGTTGCGGGCGCCGCCGATCGACACGGTGGCCACCGGCACTCCGGCCGGCATCTGCGCAATGGACAGCAGCGAGTCCAGGCCGTCGAGCCGGGCCAGCGGCACCGGGACACCGATCACCGGCAGCGGTGTGGCCGAGGCCACCATGCCCGGCAGGTGCGCCGCCCCGCCGGCACCGGCGATGACCACCTCGATGCCACGATCGGCCGCGGTTCGGGCGTAGTCGAGCATCCGCCCCGGAGTGCGGTGCGCCGACACCACGCCGACCTCGTAAGCAATGTCGAACTCGGCAAGCGCGTCGGCGGCGTCGGCCATCACCGACCAGTCGCTGTCGCTGCCCATGATCACCCCGACCCGGGGGGCTTTAGCCATGCGGATCCCATCCGTCCGTCCACTGCCCGTCTGATAACCAGTGTGCCGCCAGCTCGGCGCGCTCGCGCAGATTCGCCAGCTCCGCGACATGGTCGCCGAGAAAGTTGACGTGGCCGATCTTGCGGCCCGGCCGTTCGCCCTTGCCGTAGAGGTGAACCCGAGCATCGGGCATCCGCGCGAACAGGTGGTGCAGCCGCTCGTCGACCGTCATCGTCGGCGTTTCCGCGGCGCCCAACACGTTGGCCATCACCGTCACCGGGACCGTCGCATCGGTATCACCGAGCGGATAGTCAAGCACCGCGCGCAGGTGCTGCTCGAACTGGCTGGTCCGCGCCCCGTCCATGGTCCAATGCCCGGAATTGTGTGGTCGCATCGCCAATTCATTGACCAGCAGCTGCCCATCGACCGTCTCGAACAGCTCGACGGCCAACACACCGACGACGCCGAGTTCGGCCGCCAACCGCAACGCCAGCTGCTGGGCCGCGGCGCCGACGTCGTCGGGCAGCGCCGGGGCCGGCGCGATCACCAGCACGCAGATGCCGTCGCGCTGCACCGTCTCCACCACCGGCCACGCCGCGCCCTGCCCGTACGGTGACCGCGCCACCAGTGCCGACAGTTCGCGGCGCATCGCGACCCGCTCCTCGACCAACGCCGGCACGCCAGCGTCCAAATACTGACGCACGATCTCGCGGGCCTGCGCCAGGTCGGCCGCCATGCGCACCCCGCGACCGTCGTAGCCACCGCGGACCGCTTTGACCACGATCGGGCCGCCGATGCGCGCCGCGAACGCCTCGACGTCGTCAAGCCGTTCCACCGCCGCATAGCGCGGCACCGGGGCGCCCAGCGCTTCCAGACGTCGCCGCATGAGGAGTTTGTCCTGCGCGTGAATTAAAGCCTCCGGCGGCGGCGCCACGTTGACGCCCTCGGCGACCAGCTTCTCGAGCAGCTCGGTCGGGACGTGCTCATGATCGAAGGTCAACGCGTCGGCGCCGGCGGCGACACGACGCAGATCGTCGAGGTTCGTGTGCGAGCCGATGACCACGTCCGGGCTCACCTGAGCTGCCGGGTCGTCGGCGTCGGCGGCCAGCACCCGCAGGCTCTGGCCCAGGGCGATCGCGGCCTGGTGGGTCATCCGGGCGAGTTGACCGCCGCCGACCATCGCGACGAGCGGTGCAGCGGTCGGGGTACTCGTCACGGCATTTATGGTGTCATGGCCGTTGAACGGCGTGTTTACCGGCGGCGACACCTTCGTTGGGCGCGGTTAACGGGCAGTACGTACACTGCGACATTGTGTCCTTTGCCGATGCCACGATCGCGCGGTTACCGCGGCCGATCCGTCCTTACGCCGAACGCCATCACGAACTGATCAAGTTCGCGATCGTCGGCGCGACCACCTTGGTCATCGACTCGACGATCTTCTACACCCTCAAACTGACGATTCTGGAGCCCAAGCCGGTGACCGCCAAGGTCATCGCTGGCATCGTCGCGGTCATCGCCTCCTACATCTTGAACAGGGAGTGGAGCTTCCGGGACCGCGGCGGTCGTGAGCGTCACCACGAGGCGCTGCTGTTTTTTGTGTTCAGCGGCGTGGGCGTGCTGCTGAGCATGGCGCCGTTGTGGATCTCCACCTACGTCTTGGACCTGCGGGTGCCGACGGTGTCGTTGACGGTGGAGAACATCGCCGACTTCATCTCGGCCTACATCATCGGCAACCTGCTTCAGATGGC
>NZ_DATFZD010000246.1:0-13504 GCF_035314665.1 Mycobacterium sp.
TCGACAACCACGTGCCAGAGAAATACAAGGAATTCGCGCCGCGTGTGGTCGCCGAAGCCAACGGAACACAGCAGTGGTACTACGGGAACATCCGCGGCCGCAACCTCGGCCTCAACGCCGTGGCAGGCAAGCCGAAAGAGATGTACAACCTCGACGCCTCGCGCTACGACGACATGCGGCCGGGCTGTTACGACGTGCACGAGCGGGTGCGCGACATGAATGCCGGTGGCACGCTCGCTGGGTTGAACTTCCCGAACTTCACCGGGTTCTCGGGCCAAGTGCTCAACCAGGGGCCCGATCGCGAGATCAACACCATCATGATCAAGGCGTACAACGACTGGCACGTCGACGAGTGGTGCGGCGCCTACCCCGGCCGCTTCATTCCGGCTGGCCTGCTCCCGCTATACGACGTCGAGGAGGCCGCCAAGGAGCTCCGCCGACTGGCAAGCAAGGGTTGTCACGCGGCGGTGTTCTCGGAGAACCCCGAGGCGCTGAACATGCCGAGCATCCACAGCGACGCATGGGATCCACTGTTTAAGGCGGCGTCCGACGAGGGCACCGTGATGTGCTGCCACCTCGGTTCCTCCTCCCGCACGCCCCAACTCACACCCGACGCCCCTCCGAACGCAGTGATGGCCGCCGCGCCGATCATGACAATGTTCACCATGCTGGATCTGATTTGGGCCGACTTCTGGGGCAAGTTCCCCGACCTGAAGTTTTCGCTCACCGAGGGTGACATCGGCTGGATCCCGTTCTTCCTCTGGAAATCCGAGCACGTCCTGGAGCGCCAGAGCGGCTGGACCAAACACAAGATGCCGCCGGGCTACGACACGCCGACCGATGTGTTCAAGCGCCACATCCTGTCCTGCTTTATCAACGACCAGGTCGGGCCGCATCTGCTGGACTGGTTCAACATCGACCACGTCTTCTGGGAGTCCGACTACCCGCATTCCGACAGCGAGTGGCCGAATTCACCCGAGCAGGCGATTAGGACGCTCGGCCACCTCTCTGACGAAGTCATCAACAAGATCACGCACGAAAATGCCATCGCTGCATATCAATTCGATCCGTTCAAGTATCTCCCGAAGGAGCAGTGCACCGCGGGTGCGCTTCGGGCGCTGGCCACCGATGTCAACACCGTAACGATCGCAGGTCGGGAAGCCGATCAGCGAGACATCGACATGTGGAACAAATCCGAGTGGGCGACCAACAAGAAGAAATGAGCCGCCCATCTGAGCAACGGGGCGAAAAGGAATAGATATACGTGACGGCAGACGCTGCCTCCCAGGAGGTGTTCGATCGCTTCGACTCTGAGTGGATTGACCGCGACAACGTCGAGTTCTATCGCGGTCTCTTACGCCGGCAATTGCTCGTCAACCGTTGCGGGGACTGCACCAAGTGGTACCAACCCCCTTGGCCGACGTGCCCGTACTGCTGGTCGGCCAATGTGGTGCCGACCGAAGTGAGCGGCGCCGGTGTAATCGAAACCTTCACGGTCGCACCGAAATCCGAACACGCACTAGCGGTCATCTCGCTGGCCGAACAGGACGACTTACGGGCGTCGGGCTTGATCATCGACATTGCGCCGATAGAGCTGACGATCGGAGCAGCAGTCGAACTTGTCTGGCTGGAACGCGACGGCAAACCTGTCCCGGCCTTTCGGCCCGCATGAGAAGCGACGAGTAGATTGGGGCACCAACCGGTATGACGCGACGCTACCCAGCACGCGATCAGGTCGCCATCGTGGGCATCGGAACCACCCCCTTTTCAAGGGATTCCGGGCGCAGCGAGCTATCACTCGTAGTCGAGGCTTGCCAAAACGCCATCAAGGATGCCGGCCTGACCCGAGACGACATCGACGGCCTCTCCGGCGACATCTTTCGCAACGAGATCGTGCAAAGCGCCCTGGGAATTCCGGAGACTGGCTGGTCGGTCAGCTGTCTGACCGCGTTCAACATCCAGATGACCAACGCCATGATGGCGGTCGCTTCGGGCGTATGCGAAACCGTCCTGGTGCACCACTCGATGTACCGGACGCCGATGTTGTCGGCGTCGGCCGCCAAGGACCCCTTTCGCAAGCGCGCCGGGACGTTCATCAGTACCCGGCGCCCGCAAAGTCATTGGCCGGACAGCATCGCCGGCGAGGCGTCGGTATACGCTCCATGGGCCCGGAAATACTTCGACACCTACAAAGCGCGCCCCGAACATCTGGGCTATATCGCCGTCAACGCCAGAAGTAACGCCCAGATGAACGACCATGCGGCGGTGCGTGATTCGCTGACGATCGACGACTACCTGAGTGCTCCGATGCTCTGGGATCCGCTACGGATGCTCG
This sequence comes from Mycobacterium sp., assembly GCF_035314665.1. Lineage (GTDB taxonomy): Bacteria > Actinomycetota > Actinomycetes > Mycobacteriales > Mycobacteriaceae > Mycobacterium. Next base: position 2,336 of record NZ_DATFZD010000246.1, read on the forward strand.
ACATGGAGTTTCCGGTGGATGGTGCCGATGCCTTCGTCGTCACGACCGCCGAGCGGGCGCGGGACCTCCCGCATCGTCCGGTGCTCATCCACGCCGCGGTGGCGGGCCAGACCGATCGCACCGCCGAGGAGAACCTGCGCGACGTCGACCACTCGAGTCAAAAAGTGGTCAGCCAGCGGTTATGGGACGTCAGCGAGCTAACGATCGACGACGTCGACGTCTACTACCCTTTCGACGGATTCACCATCACCACGCTGAAGTGGATCGAAGACATCGGCTACTGCGGTCGCGGCGAGGCGGGCCAGTTTCTTGACGACCACTGGGATGGCGCGGGGCGCATTGTCATCAACGGACGAGTACCGATAAATACGCACGGCGGCAACATGTCTGAGGGAGCCTCGCAGGGCAGCGGACACATCCGTGAGGCGGTGCAGCAGCTTCGGGGCGATGCGGGGCAACGCCAAGTGCCGGGCGCCCGTGTGGCGCTGGCGACCCTTGGTGGCTTCTTCTTCACGCCTGGCGGTTTGATTCTGCGGGCCGCGGAATGACACTATGGCGATAACTGCGAGAATGATCATTTCCGCCGATCCACGATGCGAGAGGAATTGACGATGTCTGGGCCACTGGAAGGGCTTCGAGTCATCGACTGCACGTCGGGGATGGCCGGACCCAAGGCGGCCGGAATACTCGCGGATTACGGGGCAGACGTCATCTGGGTCGAACCGCCCGGTGGCGATCCGTTTCGCCGTGAACTCAACGTCGCCTATTCGGTGTTCAACCGAAGTAAACGCAGCATCGCCCTAGACCTCAAGGAAGCCACCCATCGGCAGACGGTGCACGAGCTGCTGGCCACTGCGGACGTCTTTATCCAGAGCTGGCGGCCGGGGGTCGCCGAGAGTCTTGGTCTGGGTTACAGCGCAGTGCATGAACGCAACCCCGCACTGGTGTACTGCTCGATATCGGGTTTCGGCGCCGAGGGGGAGCATCGCAACCTCCCGGGTTACGAGGCCCTCGTGCACGCGCTGTTGGGCACCATGGGCGACCAGGCGGGCTTTCGGGACGGGCCGATCTTCGTGGGCGTGCCGTCGGCCAGCTCGGGCGCGGCATACTTGGGTCTCATCGGTATCCTCGCGTCGTTGTACCGCCGGCAGAGCGACGGGTGGGGACGCCACGTGGAAACGTCGCTTCTCGACGGCATGATCGCCTACGTCTCGCAGAGCTGGGGCTACAGTGCACGCAATAAAGAGCGCTACCGCACCGGCGGCACCCGCTTCTACATCAAAACTCTTCGGTGCGCGGACGACGAGTACATCGGAGTGCACACTGCGGCCAGGGGCGCGTTCGATCGGCTGATGACGCTGGTCGGCATCGCCGACAGGGTGCGTCCAGTGGACGGCTCGGAGGCCAGCACGCCCTTGACGCCGGCCGAAGAGACGGCCCTAGCGGAAATGCCCGATATCTTCGAAACGCAGCCACGCAAGGTATGGCTTGAGCGGTTGATCGAAGCCAATATCTGTGCAATTCCGGTGCTGCGGCCGACTGAGGTGTTCGACGAACCCCAGGCCGTCCACAACGCGATGGTCGCAGAGGTCGCCGACCCGACGCTGGGGACGGTGCAGCAGATCGCACCGCCGATCAAGCACGGACGCACTCCCGCTGTTGTCGGCGCCGGGGCGCCGACCGCCGGGCAGCACACCGAGGAAATCCTGGCCGAACTGAAATCGGCGCCGCCGCCCGTGGTCGCTGAGCTTGGTCCGATCGACCAGCGACCCCTCCTGGAAGGTCTGAAAGTGCTCGACATCGGGCACTGGTTCGCCGGTCCGTACGCGTCGCGATTGCTCGCCGACCTGGGGGCGGACGTCATCAAGGTTGAGCCTCCGATTGGTGATCCAATGCGGGGTCTGGAACGTCCGTTCAGTAGCGCGCAGGCCGGCAAGCGGGCGCTCGGAGTCAACTTCACCCACCCGGAGGTCGGCGATATCCGCAACGGGTTGATCGAATGGGCGGATGTGGTGCACCACAATCTGCGGCCTGGCGTGGCCGAGCGCCTCGGGATGGGTTACGAGCAGGTAAGACATCTGAACCCCGAGGTGGTTTACCTGCACGCGACGGGCTGGGGCATCGACGGGCCCGACGTCAACAGACAGAGCCTGGCCCCGTTGATGGCGGGCTACGTTGGCGCGGATTACGAGGCCGCCGGGCTCTTCAATCCGCCGGTCGATCCCGTGGCCAACGAGGACTCCGGGGGTGGGCTTCTCGGGGCGGTCGGCGCGCTGATGGCGTTGTTCAATCGAGGACGAACCGGTCGCGGTCAGTTCCTCGACTCACCGCACTTCCACTCGGCGATGGAGGACGTGTGCCACATCGTGCGCCGGTCGTCTGACGGAAGTGTGCTGGGGGCCGGCAGTCTCGATACGTTGCAAACGGGAGTGGGCCCGCTGCACCGGCTGTATGAGACGGCTGACGGCTGGATCTGTGTGGTGGCGATCAAGGAGGAGGACATCGAGGCGTTGGGTCGAGTGCTCGACGTCGACATCCTCGGCGACCATCGATTCAGCACATCGGAACTGCGCGAGGCGAACTACTACGAACTCGAGGATGAGCTCGTCGGACGGTTCCTGTCCCGTTCCACGGCCGACCTGATCGGCGCGCTGAGCGCCGCGGGAGTACCGGTCGCCGAGCCCGTGTACGAGAACAACCGGCGTTTCATGGACGATCCGCAACAGCTTCGGCTAGGGCGGGTCGGTGAGTTCGACCATCCGCGTTACGGGAAGACACGCCAGCCCGGGGCATTGATTCGATTCGAGGGTGCGTCGGTGCCTCCGCTTCGCCGTGCTCCTGAACTGGGTGAGCACACCGACGAGGTCTTGGCGGCCCTCGGCATCGCGCCCGAGGACGTGGCTCGGCTACGGGACGCCGAGGCGATCCGATGACGGCGTCGGACATGACGAGGCAAATTGCCGAGCCGAATCTTCAGCGAGAGGAAGAACATTGAGCACCGAGACCGTGGCCGAGAAGATCTGGGTCAACTCCGGCGATGCGCACGTCCTAGAGCCGTCCGACCTGTGGAGTGAGCGGATGACGGCCGACATGGCCGCGCGCATGCCGCGCAGCGAAAAGGTCGATGAGCGCACTGAAATCCTGCACGTGGATGGCCGGTCCTTCGAGCGCAAGATCGGGCGCAACCCCACCATGACCAAGGAAGAGCTAGAGGCGGCAGGGGCCTGGGTCGAGGGATCGGCGCACCGGCAGGAGGGGATGACCTTCACCGAGATGGGTGGGTTCGACCGCCCGCCGGGCGCCTGGGACCTCGATCTGCGTTTGAAAGACCTCGATCACGAGGGCATCTGGGGCGAGATCGTCTATCCGTCGATCGGTCTGTGGAACGGTTTGATCAAGGATCCGGTGCTCTACCGCGAGGGCGTGCGGGTGCTGAACGACTGGCTCAAGGAAACCTTCATCGACAAAACCTCGCGGTCAATTCCGGCTGCGGAGATCTCGACCCGGTCGGTCGAAGATGCCGTCGCCGAGACGATCCGCGCGGCCAACCTGGGTTTCAAGGCGATCAGCTTGCCCTCCGGTCTCGACGACGACGGCATCGGCAATTGGAATTACGATGTCTGGGAACCGCTTTGGGCGACGGCTGAAGAGATCGGCATGGTGCTCGGAATCCATATCGGATCGGATGCCAAGGAGCCCGATGGCGGCTCACCCGGTTCTGTCTACCACGGTCCCGGCGGTGCGATCATCAACTGGGTCGAGACGGTGTTCGGGGGCCAGCGCGCCACCACCATGCTGGTGGCGTCCGGCGCGCTCGACCGCCACCCGAACTTGAAGGTGATTGTCTCCGAGGGTGGCGCGACCTGGGTACCGTTCATCGCCGACCGAATGGACGAGGCCTATCGACAACACGGAATCTATGTGCGGCCCAAGCTGTCTCGGCTTCCGAGCGAAATTATCTACGACCAGGTGTACGCCTCATTCCAACATGACAAATCCGCGGTGCAGGCCTATCTCGCGATGGGCTACGAGAAGGTCATGTGGGGCAGTGATTATCCGCACCTGGAGGGCACGTTCGGCCATACCCAACAGGTGATCCATCAACTGTTCGGCAACATCGACGAGAAGGCCGCGTACCAGATGACGCGCGGCAACTTCCTCGACCTGTTCCCGAGCGTCGGTGAACCGAAATTCGCGGCGTAGGCACGGTGACGATCACGAGCGGACCCGCCGCGCTTCTGAAGCACACCGATCGACTCTTCATCGGCGGCGAATGGCTCGCCCCCTCGTCGGGTGACCGGATCCAGGTAAGCGACTCGACGACCGAGGAGATCTTCCTCGAGGTGGCCGAGGCCAAGGCCGACGATATGGGGCGGGCCGTCGCGGCGGCGCGTGAGGCCTTCGACCACGGCCCCTGGCCGGGCATGACCCATGCCGAACGCGCCGTTTTCATGCGGCGCATCGCCGATGGTCTGTTGGCCCGGGGCGAGGACATAGGCCAGATCTGGCCGCGAGAAACCGGCGCATTGCACTCGGTTGCGACCGCCGCGGGTCGAGACGGATTCGACATCTTCTCCTATTACGCCGGTCAGGCCGAGACATTTGCGTGGATCAAGCCGATGAAGCCGACCTTCGGCGAGTCGGGCTTGTTGATTCGCGAGCCCGTCGGCGTGGTGGGAGCCATCATCCCGTGGAACTCGCCGATGCGCTTGATCGGGTACAAGGTCGCTCCCGCACTGATCGCCGGGTGCACGGTTGTGCTGAAGGCATCGCCCGAGGCGCCCGGGGAGGCCTACGTGTTCGCCGAGGCCGTCGAGGCCGCTGGACTGCCGCCGGGTGTTGTGAACGTGGTGACGGCCGATCGTGCGGTGTCGGAGCTTCTGGTGCGCGACCCGCGTGTCGACAAAATCACCTTCACCGGCTCGACCGCGGCAGGTCGCACGATCGGGTCGATCTGCGGTGGGCGAGTGGCGCGATGCACCCTGGAACTGGGTGGGAAGTCCGCGGCGGTGATCCTCAACGACATCGACATCGCTAAAACCGCAACGCATCTCACTCGCCAGGAATGCCTGCTGTCAGGTCAGTCCTGTTCGTCACTGACGCGCGTTATCGTGCCCCGGCGACGCCACGACGAGATGGTGGAGGCCCTGGCCGAGGAGTTTCGCCGCGTCCGGGTGGGAGATCCGTTCGATCCAGCATCACAGCTGGGACCGCTGGTTTCCGAGCGCCAGCGCGCGCGCGTCGAGTACTACCTCGCCAAGGGGCGTCAAGCGGGCGCCGTGGTCGCGGCCGGAGGCGGGCGACCCGAGCACCTGCCGCGTGGCTACTACGTCGAGCCCACGGTATTCGGCAACGTCGACAATTCTTCAACTATCGCTCAGGAAGAGATCTTCGGTCCGGTCCTCACCGTCATACCGGCGGACGACGAGGACCATGCCGTGGAACTCGCGAACGACACGATCTACGGACTCAATGCGTCGGTGTTTACCGACGACCTGGAGCGTGCGGTTGACGTCGCGGGACGGCTAAGGTCGGGAACGGTGGGCCACAACGCCTTTCGAACCGACTTCGGGATCGCCTTTGGCGGCTTCAAGCAGTCCGGCATCGGCCGCGAGGGCGGCACCGAGGGCCTGTTGCCGTTCCTGGAGACCAAAACCGTGATCCTCAAGGGTCCGTCCGCGAAATTGCCATAGCCTCATTCACGGAATCTGGTTGCCCAGCACCAAGGTGCCGGCCGCCGCGAAGTACGCGGCGACTCCGTGCGCGACGCTGATGCGAGCTCCATTGACTTGCGCCGGCGCGGTTCCACGTAACTGTCGGACGGATTCCTGGATCGCGAACATCCCGTACATCCCGGTGTGCGCGTAGGACAGGCCACCGCCGTTGGTGTTCATTGGCAGTCGTCCGCCAGGAGCGGTGTTGCCAGACGCGATGAACTGTCCGGCTTCGCCACGGCCAACGAAGCCGAGATCCTCGAGGCCGTAGATCGGGTTGTGCGCGAAGGCGTCATAGATCATCAGGTGATCGACATCGCCGTGCGTGATGTCCGCCTCCGCGAAGGCATTCGCGCTGGACACCCGGAACGCCTTCGACGTCGTCATGTCCTGCATCTGGGAGATCATCGGAGTCTCGGCAGACTCGCCAGTACCGAGCACATAGACCGGGGGATAGGCGAGATCCATGTCACGCGCCCGCTCTACGGTCGTCATGACCAGCGCGCCGCCGCCATCGGCCACCAGACAGCAATGCAGCCGGTGCATCGGCCAGGCGATCACACGAGAATCCAGTACGTCCCCGACAGTGATGGGATCACGGGCCAGAGCCCGGGGATTCATTGCCGCCCATTGTCGTTGGACGACCGGCACCGCTGCCAGCTGCTCGTGCGTCAGGCCGAAGTCCTTCATGTACCGCAGGACCCCGAGAGGGAATAAGGTCGCGGCGCCCATCGGGCCGTACGGCATCTCGAATTGAGCCCACGGCGAGGTGCGATCGAGACCGATGCCTGGGACACCTACGCCCGATCGTCCCGACTCCCCGTGGGTGATCAGGACAACCTCACACATGCCGGCCGCGAGCGCCGCGGCCGCATGGCGAACCAGCATCATGAAGGCACCGCCGCCCACGGACGTGCTGTCGATCCAGCGAGGGGTGAGTCCGAGGTAGTGGGATATCACCACGGGGCTTACCGGAGTGATGTTGACGCTGCCAGTGGTGGCGACACCGTCGATGTCGTGCGGATCTATTCCGCAGTCCGCCACAGCATTTCGCGCGGCGTCGAGATGCAAGCCGAGTACCGACATATCGGGGATCTTGCCGAGCCGGGTAGTTTCGGCGGCACCGACGATGGCGGCCACACCACGAATTCCCATCAGCGAGCGCCCGCGGGCCGGAACTGCGGAATCGATACGTCGCCTCGTCGCTCGAACGTGACTTCCAGCTGCATATCGAGAATCAGCTTCTCCGGCACGTTTTCGACCTCAACGATATTGGACAGCAAACGGGGACCCTCCTCGAGCTGCACCAGGGCGATCGCATAGGGGGCATCGAAACCCGCAGCCGGCCGGTGGCTGATGACGTACGAGTGCAAAGTGGCGCGACCGCTCACGGCGTTCCACTCGACGTCTTGAGACCAACATCGGGGGCACAGCGGCCGGGGCGGGAAATAGAACTCGCAGCACTGCCCGCACCGCTGAATGCGCAGCTCGCCCTCGGCGCACCCCTGCCAGAACTCCGCGGTTTCGGGGGTGGGCAGCGGTTCGAATTTGACTGTGTCAGAGGACATCGTGTTCTCCGTGGATACAGCGAGGGAAGCGCGGCTCGCTCTGTTGTGCAATCAGGACGACACCTTTCGGATCAGACCGAGTTGGTTGCTCGAGGGCACCACTCAGTATCGCCGCGAAGTTGACTCGCGGGTCGCTAGACGGGCATTATGAGTACACGTATACAAGAGTACTAGAGGACCCTGACGCACCGACGGGGTCTTGACAGGCACCTGTTCGACAAGGGGTGAGGCACCGCGTGGCGACGATCACCGACGAAGCGCTGGCACAGTTGCGCGCGAAGGTGGGCACACCACGGCTCACCCGCGAGGAACCGACGCTCGAAGAGGCCACCAAGGACGCGATACGGCACTGGGCGCGTGCGATCGGCGACCGCGATCCACGATGGACCGACGAGGATTGCGCGCGGAGCACTCCAGCGGGCGGAATCATCGCACCGCCGAGCATGATTTACGGCTTCTCACTTCAGGCCATCGGAGACCGAAGCGGATTGCCCGGGGTGCACTCGTTTTTCGGCGGCGCCGAACACGAGTGGTACCTACCCATCCGGCGCGGCGACCGCATCGACGTGTCGGTGAAACTGTTAGACGTCGCCATCCGGCACGGGGAGTTCGCCGGCCGCTCGGTGAAGCAAACGTCAGAAGTGCTCTTCACCAATCAGAACGGCGAAATCGTCGCGAAATCCATGCCGTGGGGCATCCGGACCGAACGAGGCGCGGGGAGCAAAGGGTCCAAGCACAAGGACCTCACGCCTGCACAGTATTCCGATGACGAGATAGCCCGTATTGCGCAGTGCTACGCCGAGGAACCGGCGAAAATCCGGGGCGCAAAGCCGCGGTACTGGGAGGACGTCGCCATCGGCGACAGCATCGGCGAATTGATCCGCGGCCCATGGACAGCCACCAACTCGGTCTGTTTCATGCGTGTCTACGGAGGACAGTTCCTCAAGACACACAGCTACTGGTACGACTACCTCGCACAGCACCCGAAGGCCGGGCGGCCCAATCACCAGGGCATCCCCGAAGGGCCCTCTAGAGGGCACTGGGACAACGAATACGCTCGCAGTGTCGGTGTTCCCGCCGCGTACGACTACGGTCCGGAACGCATCGCGTGGCTTTGCACGCTGGCCACCTACTGGGCCGGCGACCAAGGCACCCTGCGCAAGTTGACGGTGACGCTGCGCAGATTCAACCTGCAGGGCGACCTGACCACACTGACCGGCCGCATCACCGACAAAGCCGAACTGGACGGCAGGCCCGTGGTGAGAGCCGAAATCTCCGCGACCGACCAACGCGGCATCGTGACCGCCGCCGGCGAAACGGAGATCGAACTACCGCGTAGGAACGACCGAGAGAAGACACGATGACCGACACCTCCGCAGGGCACAGCACTGACGGCGCGGGCGAACTCGCCGGACCACTGAGTGGCGTCCGGATTCTCGACTTCACCCGCGTGCTTGCTGGTCCGTTCGCCACCATGATGCTCGGCGACCTCGGCGCTGAGATCATCAAGATCGAACGACCCGGCAAAGGCGACGAATCCCGTTACAGCGGACCGAAGGCCAACGGTGAGAGCACACACTTCATCACCGCCAACCGCAACAAGAAGAGTGTGGTCCTCGATCTGAAGAAGCCCGAGGGCGTCCGGGTGGCGCGGGAACTGGCCGCCAAGTGCGACGTCGTTGTCGAGAACTTCCGCCCGGGCGTTATGGCCCGCCTCGGTTTGGACTACGAGTCGCTGCGCGAGGTCAACCCCGCCATCGTGGTCGCGTCGATCTCCGGATTCGGCGCGTACGGCCCGATGCGCGACCGACCCGCGTTCGATGTGATCGCTCAGGCCATGACCGGTGCCATGTCGGTCACCGGCCATCCCGGCCAGCCGCCGTCGCGGCTGGGGGTCGCGATGGGCGACCTGGCGGGTGGCCTCTACGCGATCATCGCCATCCTTGCAGCCATCCGGGAGCGTTCCATCACCGGCCGTGGCGCTGCGATCGACATCGCGATGTACGACTCGATGCTGGGTCTGATGCACTATTACCTGACCGATTACTTCCTGACGGGCAAGGATCCTGGACCCGTGGGCTCGGGCAATCCCAGCATCGTTCCCTACGGTGCCTACCAGGCCAAGGACGGTGACATCATCATCGCGGCCTTCCAGACCCAGTTCTGGCGCCGGCTCTGCGACGTCATCGGCCGCCCCGACTTGTCGCGCGATGAGCGGTTCGCCACCAACGATCTGCGTGTGGCCAACAAGGCGGAACTGACGCCGATCCTCGAGGAGGTCCTCGTCACGAAAACCCGCGCCGAATGGTCGGCGGCCCTCGATGCGGCCGACATCCCGAACGCGTCGGTTCAGAAGGTCAGCGAAGTGGTGGTAGCGCCGCATACCGAGGCCCGCGGGATGATCGAGCAGGTCGACCATCCGATCGCCGGCATCGTGAAGATGACCGGACGCCCGATCAAGTTCGTCGGACGTGATCGCGAGCCGTTGCGTCCCTCGCCGATGTTGGGCGAGCACACGGTCGAGGTGCTGCGCGGCCTGCTCGACTACAGCGAGAAGGACATCGACGGCCTGGTCGCCTCGGGCGCAACGGAACTGGGCGCCGTGCCGGCAGAGGTCTGAGCGCGTACTGTGACACATCCGACCAAGCGCAGCTCAGCTGGAGTTTACTGGCGCGACCAATACCTCAAGCGGGTAGTGGATGCGCGCACCGCGGCCACCAAGGTGCCCGCGGGAAGCCTCCTCGTGTTCACCTCGTACGAGGGTGAGCCGACGGTTCTGATCGACGCGATGATCATCGAAGGTGTCCTCGGCACGTGTCGGGGGTTCCAGTCGGTGCGAGGGACGCGCGGACTTCTCGCCGACCCGAAGGTGACGGGCGGGTTCCGCCTGCTGACCTATTCGCCGGGAGGCGCCGCCAGCAAGGCGGTGGCCGACGGCACAGCGAGTTATGTGCCGGGTTCGATACACACCCTCTGCCGGCTTCTCGAAGACGGAGCGCTCGCGCCGGATGTGGCCGTGGTGAATTTGTCGCTGCCCGACGAGCAAGGATTTTGCTCCTTCGGCTCTAGTACCGACTTTGCCGCAATCGCAGCACAACGAGCGAAAGTGGTCATCGCACAGGCGAACTCCGCCATGCCTCGCGTGTCGTCCGAGCTGCGTATACATGTCTCGGAGGTCGATTGGTTCGTCGAGGTGGACGAGCCGCTGCCGGCGGCGCCAGAGCTTGTGGTCGACGAGGTGTCCGAACGCATCGGCGAGTTCGTAGCCGAACTGGTGCCCGATGGTGCCTGCGTTGAGGTCGGCATCGGCGCGATCCCTGACGCTGCGATCGATGCCCTCAGCGGACACCGCGAGCTCGGCATGCATTCCGGATTGCTGACCGACGGTATGCGCCGACTCTACGACAAGGGCGTGCTGACCGGGGAGCGCAAGGAAGTCGACCGAGGTCTGCTAGTCGCCAACCAGCTGCATGGCTCCGAGCAGCTCTACCGGTTCGCCGCCACCTCGCCCGCGGTCAGCATGCGGTCCGCGGCATACACTCACGATGTCCGAATCATTGGTTCGCTCAGCAACTTTCATGCGCTTAACTCCGCTGTCGCGGTGGACCTGCGCGGGCAGGTCAACTCTGAGTTCTTGCGTGGTCGTCAGGTGGCGGGCACGGGCGGATCGCTTGACTTCGCCATTGGTGCCTCCGTGTCGCGCGGCGGACGATGCATCGTCGCACTTCCGGCCACGGCGGGGGGTGGAAAGTACTCGCGCATCGTGCCGGTGCTCGAAACCGGCAGCGTGGTGACCTTGCCGGCAGTTCTTGTTGACTATGTGGTCACCGAGTTTGGAATCGCCCGACTGTCGGGTCGAACGCTTGAAGAACGCGCCCGCGAACTGA
>NZ_DATFZD010000247.1:0-10820 GCF_035314665.1 Mycobacterium sp.
AGTTGCAACGACGCTTACGGTGGTCTCTTGCCTGCACCGGCACGCTTCCCTTGATTCGATGCGCGAAGTCGAAACCGTTCAGCCCCTCGCATCCCCGCCGACTTTCGGCAGGACAATCAATGGTACGCGATCTCTAACAACGGCTCCGGCATTAAACATCCCGGCTGCGCAACATCATGATCTGGTCAGATCGTGTAATTCAGTTGCTCGACGATGCGCGCCGCGATCTCTTTGTCACCACCGAGCTCGACGCCGCCAGCAGCGGTGTCGGCTCGGCCGCCGGCCATCCGGGTGAACAGCACACCGTCCACCCGGATGGTGGCCGTCGGTTGTTGTCCGCCGAAGTCCTCCACCAACTTGGCGCGACCGTCGACAACCACGCGGATCGTGCGCGCCAGCGGGCCGGTCAGCTCGATAGCGACCCGCGACCCGTCGGGCGCCTTCCCGAGTTTGCCAACCACGAAACCCATGCTGGCGGCCATCTCGTCGAGCGTCAGCCGCGCCGCCGGGCCCGCCAGCTCCGCGTCGGCCGCCGGTTTGTCCAGCGCATCCCGGATGTCGTGCTCATGCATCCAGCAGTCGAAAACCCGTATCCGCATGAATCGGCCATAACTGTCCGGGCCCACCGGCGTCAGGGTCGGCGCGTTCCAGTCGCCGACGGACATGTCGGTCAGGCGTTTACAGCGATCGGCGGTCAATGTGCGGAACCGCTGGTGGAGGTCGGCACCCGATTCCGCGCTCAGGTGACGGACCCAGCACTCGTTGGCGACGCCGACGTCGTTGCGCACGTGAGCCAGTGTCGCGACATCGATGTCGGCATCCGGTGTGCTGATTCCGTGCAGCACCGATTCGGTGCCGATGATGTGGGCGACCACGTTGTGCACCGACCAGCCGGGAAGCGGCGTCGGCGTCTCCCACTGCTGCTCGGACAGCCCGGTGAGCAATCGGTCCAGGCTGTCCCAAGTGTCGAAAAGGCCTGACAGCACATCAGATTTGTCGAGTTCGGTGACCGGACGCGCGGGACTGCTCATGCCGCCCGATGTTAGACCGGTGTTACCTAGCGGCGATCATCGCCACAGACACCGCCGCCGACACCATGCCGAGCGTTTGCCAGCGAGTCACTCGCTCTCGCAGCACCGCCATCGCCAACACCACAGTCGACGCGGGATACAGCGAGATCAAGACGCCGGTCAACGAGAGCAACGACGCATGCAGCGCCAGCAGCATCGCGACGTTGGCGCCGGCATCCAGCACCGGCAGGGTGAGCGCGAGCCTCAACGACTTCCCGGATGGCAACCGCAAATTGTGGCTCGCCGCCGCCACGATGATCACCAAGATGCAGGCCGATATGCGCGCGAACAGCAGCGGCCACAGTCGGGACTCGGCCGGGGCCTGATGGATGAGCACGAAGTTCAGCCCGAACGCCACCCCGGAGCCAACCGTCAGCGCGGCAACACTTTTCGTAAACCGATGCGGCGTCACGTCTTCATCAGTGGCCTGTCGGCTGACCAGTACGACGGCCACCATCGCCAGCGCGACGCCGGCTACAGCCACCACGCCGGGCCGCTCCCCAAGGGCAACCCCGACCCCGACAGGTACGGCAGCCGTCAGCACCGCCGTCAGCGGCGAGACCACCGAAATCGGGCCGGCACCGAGCGCCGCGTACAGCCACCACACACCACACGCCTGGCCGATGCCGCCAAGCGAGCCCCATATCACGGCGCCGGCAGAGATCGGCCCGCCGACAACGGCGGCCAGCACGCCGAGCAACACCACCACGATCGGATAGGACACCAACACGACCCGCAAAGCGGCCACTCCGCGCGAGGCGATTCCACCGACGAAGTCGCTGACGCCGAAGCCGATCGCCGACAGCAGAGCCAGCGCGATTCCGGTCAAGTGGCGGCGATCATGCTGACCGACACTCCCGCAAGCATCATGCCGAGCGCCTGCCAGCGGGTGACCCGCTCGCGCAGCACAATGATCGCCAGGATGACGGTCGTCGCCGGGTACAGCGAGATCAAGATGCTGGCCAACGACAGCATCCACTTCTGTATTGCCAGCAGCATGGTGATGTTGGCGCAGGTATCCAGTAGCGCCGCCGCGACCGCCAGCCGCAGCGGCGTCCGGGACGGAAGCTGAAAGTTGTTGCTCATCCCCGCGACGGCGAACACCAGCACGGTGGCCGCCGCCCGCGCAAAGAACAGCGGCCAAAGCCGGCTTTCTGCCGGGGCCTCGTGCAGCAGCACGAAGTCCAGCCCGAACGCCACCCCCGAGCCGACCGTCAGCCAGGCCACTTTGCTGGTGAACTTGTGGGTCCGGACATCCTCGTCGGCGGGCGACTCTCGGCTCACCAAGATCACCGCGATCATCGCCATCACGACGCCTACCGACGCGATCTCCCCCGGCCGCTCGCCGAGCGCCACGCCGACGGCGACCGGGACCGCAGCGTTGAGCACCGCCGCCAGCGGTGAGACCACCGAGATCGGTCCGGCGGCCACGGCGGCGTAGAACCAATACACCCCGATCGACTGACTGACCCCGTACAGGGACCCCCACAGCAGGGCGCCCGGGCGGACCGGTCCACCCGCCGTCGCGGCCACCACGCCGAGCAGCACGGTGGCGATGGGGTAGGTCACCAGCATGACGCGGAGCGCAGCCGTCCGCCGGGAAGCCACACCCCCGACGAAGTCACTCACCCCATAGCTGACCGCGGACAGCTGAGCGTACGCGGCGCCGATCAATCCATGCCCTTGGCTCGCCTGCTCAACTCACGCACCACTTCCCGCTGAGCGTCGCGGCGTGCCATGTCCTGTCGCTTGTCGTGGGCTTGCTTGCCTCGCGCAAGTGCTAACTCCACCTTGACTTTTCCTTCGAAGAAATAGAGCGACAACGGAACGAGCGCGAGGTTACCATCTTTGATTTTGCCGATGAGTGTGTCGATCTGGCGCCTGTGGAGTAACAGCTTTCGGTTGCGACGCGGCTCGTGGTTGGTCCACGAGCCGTGGTGATACTCCGGAATGTGCAGGTTGCGCAGCCAGACTTCGCCGTCGTCGACAGTTGCGTACGCGTCCGCCAACGACGCCTTGCCGTCCCGCAGGCTTTTTACCTCAGTGCCGAGCAAAACCACCCCGGCCTCGAACGTCTCCAAAATCGAGTAGTTGTGTCGTGCCTTGCGGTTGCTGGCCAGGATCTGTCTTCCTGGCTGCGACTTGCCGGGCGCCTTTTTGGCCACGGCTACCGCCGCACGTAGAGGCGCAACGTCGCGTACGCGGTGACCCCGGCCATCAGGACGCCCACCACCAGCAATAGCGGCGCGATGTAGAGGATGTCGGCGTAGTCGACCGGGGCGATCAGATGCGCTTGATAAAACTGGCTCAGCGCGCTGTCCAGGAACAGCGCTCGCACCAAGATCAGGCCGACGACGGCGATGATCACGCCGGCGGTGGCCGCCACCACGGCCTCGACGAGGAAGGGCAGCTGGGTATACCAGCGGGTGGCGCCGACCAACCGCATGATGCCCACCTCGGTGCGACGCGTATAGGCCGCGACTTGAACCATGTTGGCGATCAACAGGATCGCCCCGACGGCCTGCACCAACGCGACGGCGAAGGCAGCGTTGCTCAGACCGTCCAACACGGCAAACAGCCGGTCGATCAGCTCCTTCTGGTTGAGCACATGGTCCACCCCGGGCTGCCCTTGCATCGCAGCGTCGAAATCGGTGTGCTGCTCGGGGTTGTCCAGCTTGACGATGAACGACGCCGGGAAGGCATCCTTGCTCGCCAAGTCCTTGAACTGTGGGATCTTGCGAATCGCGTCTTCGTAGGCGTCCTGACGGTTGAGGAACCGGACCGACTTCACGTCGTTACGCGACTCGATCTTCTCGCGCAACGCCTTGCACGGCGGACTCGCGCAGGTCGCATCGTTGGCCGAAATGTCGTCGTTGAGGAAGACCTGCGTCTCGACCCGGTCCAGGTAGATGCTGCGGGAGTGGTCGGCCAATCGGACCACCAGCAGGCCGCCACCAAACAGGCCGATCGAAATTGCGGTGGTCAGAATCATCGCCACGGTCATCGTGACATTGCGACGAAGACCGGTCAGGACCTCGTTGAACAGGAAGCTGAAACGCACTTAGCGGTCCATCCCGTAGACACCGCGCTGCTCGTCTCTGACCAGCCGGCCCAGCGACAGCTCCACCACCCTCTGGCGCATCGAGTCGACGATGTGGTTGTCGTGCGTGGCCATCAGCACCGTCGTGCCGGTGCGGTTGATCCGCTCCAACAAATCCATGATGTCGTTACTGGTCTCCGGGTCGAGGTTGCCGGTGGGCTCGTCGGCCAGCAATACCAGCGGCCGGTTGACGAAAGCCCGGGCGATGGCCACCCGCTGCTGCTCGCCGCCGGACAGCTCGTGCGGCAGCCGGCTCGCCTTGCCGGACAGGCCGACCATCTCCAGCACGTCGGGCACCACCCGGTTGATCACCTCCGGCTTCTTGCCGATGACCTCGAGTGCGAACGCGACATTCTCGAACACCGTCTTCTGCTGCAAAAGCCGGAAATCCTGGAACACGCAGCCGAGTACCTGACGCAGTTTCGGGATGTGGCGTCCGGGCAGCGTGTTGACGTGAAACTTCGAGACCCGGACATCGCCTGTGGTGGGCGTCTCGGCGCCCAGCAGCAGCCGCATGAACGTCGACTTGCCGGAGCCGGACGGGCCGATCAGGAAGACGAATTCACCCTTGTCGATCTTCACATTGATGTTGTCCAGGGCAGGGCGCGCCGAGGACTTGTACTGCTTGGTGACGTGGTCGAGGGTGATCATCACGGTCCGCCAGTGTAACGGTGAGTTTCGCTAACGTTCGCCAGCCAGGCCGTCCGGGCGGCGACGACGCGGGCCGCGGGGCGGCCCGAGGAGAAGCCGGGCCATCAGGGCAAGCCGGGTATGGGCAGTGGCGGGGGCGCTGGCGCCGGTGCGGGTGTGGGCGACTGGCCGGGCGGCGGCGCGGTGGTGGTGACGGGCGGACCGAACGGCGGGGGCAAGACAATCGTCGGCAGTTGGAAAGGCGGCGGCGCCGTCGTGGTTGTCGGCGGTGGCGGCGGCGTAGTTGTCGGCGTCTCGGTCACGGTAGGTGTCGGCTCTTGGACGCGAGTGCGCGGCACCCAGGTGTAGTTCGGGTCCGGCACGAAGCCGGGCGGCACTATCTGGGTGGCAGGTACCTGGGTGGTCTTGGGGGTGGACTTGAGGGACTGCTGGTGGTCGTTGTAGACGAACCACACCGCGGCGAATGCCACGATCAGCACGAAGGTGGACGTACGAATATGACCGCCGAACAGGTACTCCGGCCAGCGGCGTCGCGCGTCATCGTGCCTTCGCAGGCGTTTCACCATGAAATTCGTCAATGGCTGGGACCCTGCGTTTCGTCCTCGGCGCCCGCGGCCGTCGCGGGATGCACGATGGCGCCCACCGCCACCGGTTGCCCACTCGGGGTGTCAACGCCGACGCGGGCCAGAGCGCGAACCACCAGCGCCCGCAGGCGCCGACCGGCCTCGAATTGCTTGCCGGGCAGCGTGCGCGCAACCAAGCGCAACGTGACGGCGTCGACTTCGATGCTTTCCACTCCCATCAGGGTGGGCGCATCCAGCAGCAATTCCCCCAACAGCTTGTCGTCGCGGGCATGCTCGCACGCCTGGCGCAGCACGTCGTTGATCATGCTGAGGTCAGCGCTGGTCGGCACCGGGATGTCGACGACGGTGCGCGCCCAATCTTTGGACAGGTTAACCGTTTTGACGATCTGACCGTTGGGGATCGTTAACAACTCGCCATCCGCGGCGCGCAGCCGAGTGACTCGTAGCGTCACATTTTCGACGGTGCCGGTGGCGTCAGTCGCCGAGACGACGGTGAGCGTGACTAGATCGCCGAAGCCGTATTGCTTCTCGAGGATGATGAACAACCCGGCCAGCAGGTCTCGCACCATCTGTTGAGCGCCGAAACCCAACGCAGCCCCGACCACCGCCGCCGGCGCCACAAACCCGCTCACCGAGATGTTCAGGATGTCGGCCAGCTGTACGGCTACCGCAATGGCGATCAGCACTATGGAGATCCACGAGATCAGCGACAAGAGGGTCTGGCGATGTTTGTTCGCTTCCGAGCGCACTAACGCGTCGCTCTCGGTGAACCCCTCGTCGAGTCGCTGGGTCACCTTCTGTGCAACCCAGTTGATGAATCTTGCCGCCAGCACTGCCCCGATGAGCAGCAGGACGATGTGCAAGCCGCTGGTCAGCATCCAGTCGCGGAGATTACCGCGCCAGACATCCCACCAAGGTTGGGCAGTTGCTAACGAGAGAATGCGTGTATCAGTCGTCATCTTTTCTGTTGCGCCACCGGATTCCTGCTTCGAGGAACCCATCGATGTCCCCGTCGAGAACGGCAGCCGGGTTACCCACCTCATACTCCGTACGCAGGTCTTTGACCATTTGATACGGGTGCAGTACATAAGACCGCATCTGGTTCCCCCAGGAGCTGCCGCCGTCCCCCTTCAATGCGTCAAGTTCAGCGCGTTCTTCTAAGCGCTTGCGTTCCAACAACTTTGCTTGCAGAACGCGCATCGCCGCCACCTTGTTCTGGAGCTGCGACTTTTCGTTCTGACAGGTGACGACGATACCGGTCGGGATGTGGGTGAGTCGAACCGCGGAGTCGGTGGTGTTCACCGACTGACCGCCTGGGCCGCTGGAGCGGTAGACGTCGACGCGTAAATCGCCCTCGGGAATGTCGATGTGGTCAGTGGTTTCCACCACCGGCAACACCTCAACTTCGGCGAACGACGTCTGCCGTCGGCTCTGGTTGTCGAACGGACTGATCCGCACCAGCCGGTGAGTGCCCTGTTCGACGGACAGGGTGCCGTAGGCGAACGGGGCGTGCACGGCGAAGGTCGCGCTTTTGATCCCGGCTTCCTCGGCATAAGACGTGTCGAACACTTCCACGGGGTACTTGTGCTGTTCGGCCCACCGGATATACATCCGCATCAGCATCTCGGCCCAGTCCGCGGCGTCCACGCCACCGGCGCCGGAGCGGATCGTGACCAGCGCCTCGCGCTCGTCGTATTCGCCCGACAGCAGGGTGCGGACCTCCATCGCCTCGACGTCGGCACTCAGCGCCTTGAGTTCCGCATCCGCCTCGGCCTCTGCCTCGGCCGCGGCGGCGCCGTCCTCTTCGGCAGCCATTTCGTAGAGCACGGGCAAATCGTCGAGACGACGGCGCAGGTCTTCGACGCGGCGCAACTCGCCCTGGGTGTGCGACAACTCGCTGGTCACCCGTTGCGCCCGGGCCTGGTCATCCCACAGGTTGGGATCGGCCGCCTCGTGCTCGAGCTTCTCGATGCGGCTGCGCAGACCGTCGACATCGAGCACCCGCTCCACCGTGGTCAGGGTGGAGTCAAGTGCGGCGATATCAGCCTGCCGGTCGGGGTCCACAGCTGATCACGTTACCGGCGCGCCTGATAAGCGCGCGACGCCCGCCGACGATGCGGCCCGTGAAGCGGGGTGAGGGGGAGGCGGGCAATTGATATGCGCGGCGACTCAGCGCGGCAGACGTTTAGCATCGGGAATTATGCGTCCTTACCACGTCGCAATCGTCGGTTCTGGTCCATCCGGGTTCTTCGCGGCGGCGTCACTGCTCAAAGCGGCCGATGCGTCGACGGACGCTGGAGACTTTGCCGTCGCCGTCGACATGCTGGAAATGCTGCCCACACCGTGGGGCCTGGTGCGTTCCGGCGTCGCGCCGGACCACCCGAAAATCAAGTCGATCAGCAGGCAGTTCGAGAAGACGGCCGAGGACCCGCGGTTCCGTTTCTTCGGAAATGTCGCCGTTGGCGAACACGTCGAACCCGCTGAACTGGCCGAACGCTACGACGCGGTGATCTATGCGATCGGGACCCAGTCGGATCGGTCGTTGAACATCCCCGGCGAAGAGCTGCGCGGCAGCGTCGCCGCGGTCGACTTCGTGGGCTGGTACAACGCCCACCCACACTTTGAGCACACAACTCCTGACCTGTCGGGCGCCCGGGCCGTCGTCGTCGGCAACGGCAACGTCGCACTCGACGTCGCGCGCATCCTCGTGACCGACCCCGATGTGCTGGCAGAAACCGACATCGCCAACCACGCCTTGGAATCGCTGCGCCCCCGCGGCGTAGAAGAAGTGGTGATCATCGGTCGTCGCGGCCCGCTGCAATCCGCTTTCACCACGCTCGAGCTGCGTGAACTGGCAGACCTCGAAGGCCTCGACGTGATCGTCGACCCGGCTCAGCTGGAAGGCATCACCGACGAGGATCTCGAGGCCGCGGACAAGACGACCAAGCAGAACATCAAGGCGTTGCGCGGCTACGCCGGCCACGAGCCGCGTCCGGGACACCGGCGGATGGTGTTCCGATTCATGACTTCGCCGATCGAGATCAAGGGCGAGGAGAGAGTCGAGAGCATCGTCCTGGGCCGAAATGAGCTGGTCACCGACGAGAAAGGACGGGTCGCGGCCAAGGACACCGGCGAACGCGAGGAGCTGCCAGTTCAGCTGGTCGTGCGGTCGGTGGGGTATCGCGGCCTGCCGACTCCGGGCCTACCGTTCGACGACAAGAGCGCGACCATCCCCCACACTGGCGGGCGGGTGGACGGGCGGCGCAACGAGTATGTCGTCGGCTGGATCAAGCGCGGGCCGTCCGGCGTGATCGGCACCAACAAAAAGGACTCCCAGGAGACGGTCGACACTCTGATCGCGGATCTCGCCGACGCGAAAGAGCTGGCGGACTTCCCCGACGACCACCGCGACAGACTCGCCGACTGGCTCGAATCCCGCCAGCCGAAGCTGGTCACCTCCGCGCACTGGAAGCTGATCGACGAGCACGAGCGATCGGCCGGCGAGCCGCACGGGCGGCCTCGCGTCAAACTGCCGAGTCTGGCCAAAATGCTGCATATCAGCCACGGCTGAATGCGGCCTAGTCGGGAGCGGCGAACGTCCAGTTGTCGGGATTTCGCTGCGAGTACACGACCGGCTTGAGTTCGCCCACGGTCGGCCACTTGTCGACGTTGACGGCCATCCGTTGGTAGACGGTGTGCTCGTTGACGGTCGGTCCGTCGATGACACCGCTGATCGTCACGTACTGCTCGCCGGTGGCGTCCGGGCGCGGGCTGACTCCGGTGATCAGCAGCGTGCCGTTGAGCGCGTCCGCGCGCGGGCCGCGGCGGATGAACCGCGGAGCAAGGATCAGCACCAGGACGGTGACGAGCACCAGCATCGCTCCGATTTCCCACACAACGTCATGGTAGGACTTCAGCCATGAACCGCATCGATGACGATCTCGCGGTGGCGTTGGCGCTGGCCGACCAGGCCGATGAGGTGACGCTGGCACGCTTCGGGGCGCTGGATCTGCAGGTCGACACCAAACCGGACCTGACGCCGGTGAGCGACGCGGATCGCGCGGTCGAAACCGGTTTGCGCGAGACGCTCGGGCGAGTCCGGCCCGGCGACAGCATCCTTGGCGAAGAGTTCGGCGGGTCAACCACTTTGGCGGGCCGGCAGTGGATCATCGACCCGATCGACGGCACCAAGAACTTCGTGCGGGGCGTGCCGGTGTGGGCCAGCCTGATCGCGTTACTGGACGACGGCGTGCCATGTGTCGGGGTGGTCAGCGCGCCGGCACTGCAGCGCCGATGGTGGGCCGCCGCCGGCGCCGGCGCGTTCGCAGCGGTCGGCGATGCCCCCGCTCGCCGGCTGTCGGTTTCCTCAGTGGCACAGCTGAATTCGGCCAGCTTGTCATTCTCCAGCCTGTCCGGGTGGGCTCAGCTCGGCCTGCGAGAACGCTTCGTGGAGCTGACCGATGCGGTGTGGCGGGTGCGCGCCTACGGCGACTTCCTGTCGTACTGCCTGGTGGCCGAGGGGGCCGTCGACGTCGCCGCCGAGCCCGAGGTGTCGGTGTGGGACCTGGCGCCGCTGGACATCCTGGTATGTGAGGCCGGCGGGACGTTCACCAGCCTCGATGGCACCAGCGGGCCGCACGGCGGCAGCGCCGTGGCGACTAACGGGCTGCTGCACGACGAGGTATTGGGCCGCCTCGCCGCCGGATAGCCGGTGTGAAGTACTTAACAACCTACCTTACTCCGGAGTAAGATACAGTTATCCGCACTGCCCCAACGACCGAGGCTGCTGATCATGACAAATACTGTCGCTTCGACAAACGGCTCCAAGCACCGCAAGAAACGCGCTGGTCGCAAAACCGCCGTCGGCGAGTACAAGCACAAGAGGACCGGCATTGATATCGCAATGGGCCTGCTTACGCCTATAGTCGGTCAGGAATTCCTGGACAAGTACCATCTGCGCGACCCGCTCAACCGCACGCTGCGCTACGGCGTCCAGACGATGTTCTCCACCGCCGGGGCCACCACCCGTCAGTTCAAGCGGGTCCAGAGCCTTCGCGGCGGACCGACCCGGCTGAAGACCAGCGGCAAGGATTACTACGACCTGACGCCGGACGACGACCAGAAGCTCATCGTCGAGACCGTCGAGGAATTCGCCGAAGAAATCTTGCGTCCGGCAGCCCATGACGCCGACGAAGCAACGACCTATCCCCCAGACCTGGTCGCCAAGGCGGCGGAGTTGGGGATCACCGCGGTCAACGTTCCCGAGGATTTCGACGGCATCGCCGAACACCGCTCCAGCGTGACCAACGTGCTGGTCGCCGAGGCGCTGGCCTACGGCGATATGGGGCTGGCCCTGCCGATCCTGGCCCCGGCAGGCGTCGCCGCCGCGCTGACCCATTGGGGCAGCGCCGACCA
>NZ_DATFZD010000248.1:0-6935 GCF_035314665.1 Mycobacterium sp.
CCGGGCCGTGGCCGACTACCTGGCCGCCGACCCCCGGGTGGCCTGGGTGAGCTTCGCCGGCTTCCCCGACCATCCCTACCACCACCTGGTCGAGCGCTACCTCCACGGGCGCGTGCCGTCCATCGTCACCTTCGGGGCCGAAGGAGGCTACGAGGCGGGCCTGGCCTTCTTCGATGCACTCCAGCTCGTCAAGCGGCTGCTCAATCTGGGAGACGCCAAGACCCTGGCCATCCATCCGGCCTCCACCACCCACCGCCAACTGTCCGACGAGGAGCTGGTGAAGGCCGGCATCCGGCCGGAGACGATTCGCCTGTCCATCGGGATCGAGCACATCGACGACATCATCGCCGACATCGACCAGGCCTTGGCCAAGGCCACGGCCACGGCCGGCTGAGCCGGCTGAGCCGACACGGACCGTCGTTGTCTTTGGCGCCGGCGGGGGCCGCCTGCTATATCTCTGATTTACCGAGTCGGGAGAGCGGGGGGAACGAACATCCGACAGCTGACAGTGGTACTGGCACTGGCGAGGGCGTGCATTTTCGTTGCTTCCTGTAGCAGGGGTGCGCACCCACCGGTTGCGACGGACGTCCTCGACCGACTGCTGCTTAGCCCCGCCGAGATCAACACCGCGATCGGTACCACCGGGATAGTGGTCAACGGAACACACGCCGCTATGTCTGACAACAGTGCCAATATTCCGGACAAGGATTGCCGATTCAACCTCCCAGCGTAGCTCTCGGTCTATGACGGCAGCGGATGGATCGCCATGCGCAGACAGGACCTCAGCGACAGCGAGATTTCTCATCAAGTCTGGCAGGCGGTCGTGTCGTTTCCCTATGCCAACGATGCGGCGCGCTTCTTCAGCTCGTTGGCCCAGCGTTGGCAGGCGTGCTCGATGCGCCAATTCCACTACATCGACCCCGGCCAGCCCGACAAGGTTTGGACGCTGGGGCCTATCGCCATCACCAACGGCACCTTGAGCACCACCGACACTCTAGTGGGCGGTAACGGGCTTGCCTGTCAGCGTGCGTTGACCGTGAGCAACAACGTGGCCATCGACGTCACGGTGTGCGCCCACAACCCCGCCCACGCCGCCGTGTTCAACATCGTCGACCAGATCGCGGCCAAGGTGGCCAAACAGTAGGGAGGCGCAGATCCCGGCGAAGATCGCGCGCAGGCCAGGTCAGCGCGTCTTGTGTGTGTGTGGGATCCTTTCGGTCTGCCGCCGGCCCGCTTGTCGGGCGCGGCAGTTCGTTAATCAAGTGCGGCGCAGTGCGGCGATCAACTCGTCGGGATCGGGATGGCCGCGGCGGCCTTGTACAACGAACTACCGGCGACCGGAGGTCTAGACTTCGGCGTTGGCACTTTGAAATGCCTAATTATTGGCCGCTCGACGAACCAATAGACGAGGACACCCGCCCCCACCGAAGCTAGCGCCGTGACGATCATGGTCGCGGCTATGCCGACCGGGTTGTGCAGCGCATCCACAGTGCGCCAGGCGTGGAAGGCCGCCAACGCAGTACCCATGTGCACGAGGTAGATGGAGTAGGAGGCGTCGCCTAATAGCAGCGGCAGGGGCGCCAACCACGGGCCGATCTCACGTTCCAGAAAGACACACCCGGACACCACGAGCGCCGCGGGAATCCCAAACATCAGCACTCGGTCACCAACGGCGCCGGTCAACGCCGTAGCGATAAAGAGGCCGAAGCCGGCGATCACCGCCGCCGCCGCGATCGGGGCCGGCGCGCGGCGCTGCGCCGTCACCGCCGCGCCGAGGCAGACGCCCATGGCGAACTCGAGGATGATCGGGTCCGTATAGAAGTCGAACTGGCTGATTCCCGCGTGGGGAACGAAGCCCAAGACGACGAGCCCCACGAGCGCCCCCAGGACCGCGCGCAGGCGGAAACGCATGGGTGCGAACAGGATCAGCGCGAAGATTACATAGAAAATCATTTCGTAATTGAGCGTCCAGCCCGGGATCAGCAGCGGCTGGAACTCTCCCTTCACTGGATGACGCCATGGGATAAACAGGTAGGACGTCACCACATGGACAACATCGAAGCGGGAATTCACCAGCGCCGGCTTCGCCAGCAGCATTGCTAACATCACCGTGGTCACGATCCAGTAGAGCGGCACGATCCGCTTCAGTCTGTTGCTGAAGAACAACCACGAACCGCCCTCGCGCCCGGCAGTGACGCCCCACATGACAAAGCCGCTAATGACGAAGAATATATCCACCCCGCCCTGCAGGACGCCGATGTGGGGGTCGTGGGGCAGCCAGTGGTGCAAGACGTGATACACCAAGACCGATAGCGCCGCAACAGCGCGGAGATACTGAATACTCGGGGAGAATTTAATTGTCCCGCCAGGCGCATGGCTGTTCCGGCTGCGAAGCGTCGTGGTCATGCTGGCTGGCTGATGCGGTCGCTGGTTTTGACGTCGCTGGTTTCGACGGAGTGGGATTGCGGGCGGCGTCGGGGCACCGTATGAAAGGTCTCGGGGAACGCCAGCCTCGCTAACCCGTCCTGTGTGTGACCCACCATCTCGGCAAGCGCCGTATTGGCAAACAAGATGATGCCGTCGCGCACCATGGCGAGCGAAGGAACCGGAGGCCGCTCCAACACCACCACCGCGGGCAACCGCGTCAGGACGTCCATCGGTGAATCCCCGGACCCCCCATTACGCCGCCGCTCAATCCGCCCACTGCCGTCCATACCAGCGCCGTCGCGCGGGTAGTCGGCCAAACCCCCGTCAAGCAACCCCGCATTCGACGTGGACAGCACAGACGTCACCATCTCCGGTTGTGTGGTCACTACGGACATGGGCTCCTCCTTACGGAAGCAAGCCGACCCGCGGGCGGGCCAGGTTACCGGGGCCGGGTGCGACGGTATGCAGACACCGATGATGCCTCCAAAATACATACTACAGGACATGATAAAGGCTAATTACCACACTTCGAGTCTTTCAAGAGCCCAGAAGTGTGAAGTAAACTCAGGATATTAGGTGTAGACGAGACCGCAGACCCACGGAAGACTTCGACGGACACAGCGCCGCCCCTGGGCGGGTCAGCACACCCGGCGAGTTACCCCCATCATCGAAGGGACTGACTCGGCGGCGGACCCGCCGCACTCGAAACAGCCCGATAACCCGTCGCACGCTTCTTCCCTGACACCTCGACAGGCGCCCCGCACGACCGAATATCGAGGCGCCGTCGACTTTCAGAGGTGTCGGCTGTACATCGCTACAGATGATCGCTGACGCCAGCGGCGTGACGAAGGCGGCCGTCTACCACCAGTTCAAGTCATCATGCGCTTGTTCGCCCACCACGAACCATTCCCGGCAGGTGAGGGATCGTCTGTACCGGCAAGGGTATTCGGATCCATCGCTAAACGAGCGTGTTCTGCGAGCACACGGCGAATCACGTCGACGGATGCCCCATCTCCACTCATCGCCCCCGGGGTACCACGCCCAGTCGGTGGACGTCCCCGCGAGCACCCCGCTAGATCACCGGGCGTCGAACTGCTTCGACTTTCCCGACCACAGTCGGTCTAGAGAACCGACCTCTTGCACACCGACATCCGACTCCGGCCCGCCGTGT
Source organism: Mycobacterium sp. (assembly GCF_035314665.1). Classification (GTDB taxonomy): domain Bacteria; phylum Actinomycetota; class Actinomycetes; order Mycobacteriales; family Mycobacteriaceae; genus Mycobacterium. Next base: position 3,599 of record NZ_DATFZD010000248.1, read on the forward strand.
CGGCGGAGCACGTCGATCAGGTCCGCCCGCAGATGCTGGAGGTCGGATGAACCGTCGGTCACCACGGACACGTCGACACCATGTTGCGTCCTGCCCACGAAGAAGTCGACGACGCCGGGGGCGGCAAGGACAGCCTGCTCGAAGGCCTTCCGGGGCACCAGAGCACCGCCTTCGTACTCGAAGGATCCGTCGATCCGACCGTTGACCGCGAGGATGCGGCGATGAGCACAACCGCACGGACACGGCTCGTCGGTCATCGTCACCGCGTCTACGAGGTCATAGCGGATCAGCGGCTGCGCCAGGTTGTACAGGTTGGTCAACAGCAGCCGTTCCGCAGGTTTCCCATACGGGACGACGTTGCCATCGGCGTCCGCCGGCTCGAGAATCACCAGATCGTCGGCGACGTGGAAGCCTTCGCCGACGCCGCATGGAAAGGCATAGGTGCCCTCCGAGCAGCCCCAGAACTCCGAGGCCTCGACCCCCCACGCGGACCGAACTGCCTCTCGCACGGGCGGGGTGCAGACCTCTCCCGCGACGCTGACCCAGGAAGGTTTGACGGTGAGCCGTCCTTGCATCGCCTCTAAAGCCAGCTGCCAGATGAGGGTCGGCCACGCTTGGAGAGCCTGCACCGCAGGACGCGCGTTGTTGAGACCGTCGACAATCTGGTCCAGGGGGTCCGTTCCGGCGAAGCAGTGCGATGCCGGCCCTCCGCTTTCGAAGGTGCTAAAGCTGTGGAATATCCCCGATTCATGCTTGGTGCTGCAAGCGAAGGCCTGCGCCAGCACCGCGTCCGGGGCTTCACCGCGTCGCCCGGTCCAGCGCGAGCCCTGCATCACGAAGGTGATGAACGCGTCCCAGCCGTAGACATGGACTGCTTCGGTTCCGGTATAGCCAGACGTGACGATTGCCCGGTACTCGTCGTCCAGGTACCCGTCTCCGGTCGACTGATCGAGGTATTGCTGGACCCGGGCAAGTGTTAACCGGGGGACCGTGACAACCCGGTCGAACTCCGCCATCATCTCGGCCCTGGTAAGGACCGGCAGAGAGGGGAGGTCGGACTCGGTGAAACTCGCTAGATCGCGGCCTGCCAGTCGTTCCCGCCAGAACGGCGAACGATCGGCAGCCCACATCAGCAGCTCGCGAAGACGCCGTTCGCGTTCTGCGGCGAGACGCCCTGCGTCCCATCGCAGCCGGCGCACCCCCTTCAAGTACGCATCTTGCAATTCGGCACGCTGGCGCCGGACCAGCCGCGCGTAAAGTTCCCTCGACGTTGCGCCAGTTGCCCTCGCTTGCACGCGAGGGATCGTAGCCGAGGCACCGCGCTCCGATCCATTCCTGGCCAAATGACCGTTTATGTCAACGCGCAGCGGTGTCTACTTCCGCGATGCCTGCGCGATCGCCTCGAGAAAGGCTGTCGCCGCGATCTTGGAACCGACCGCGTTGAGGTGGATGTCGTCGGAGGCGTACCCGTCGTACAACGCGAAGTATCCCCGGTTGTCGTAACGGCCGGAGACCCTCGTGCCGTCGGGCCTCGTGGACTCGATCGCGGCCAGGTCGAAGAGGTGACGGCCGGCGTACTCGCTGCGGATCAGCGCGTTCAACCGCTCCCGCGCGACGTTCGCTGGCTGGTGGTTTACGTCGCTCCGGCCGAGAACTGTCTTCAGCCGTGTCTTCAGCTTCGAGAAGAGGTCCTGCCGATCTGTGACCAGGGGCACCGTCACGTGGATGAAGGTGACGTTGGGGAAGTCCCGCTCCATAGCGGCCATGGTGTCGCGGTACCTCGCGAAGAGGGCTTCAACATCCGTGCTGCTTGTGATGTCAACAGAACAGAACTTCATCAAAGCGACGTCCACCTGCCGGCCCATCCCATCGCGCATGATGCGGTCGAAGTCCTCAAGTTTGAGCAGCGGTTTGAGGTTTTCGCCGATGAATTGGTGGGCGATGAATCCGCCGTTGGGGCCGGGCTCGGCGCGCCCCCGCTCAACCGGCGGGGCCGAGACACCGTTGTCTGCGTACACGCCGGGGACGGCGTTCAGCACGTTCCATCCTATGGACTGGTGACCGAAGAACACCCTTGTACGGGCCACAGCGGTCAAGTCCGCCGTCGTGATCGCGGACGCCACGGTGCCCTGGATCGGTATCGACTTCTCCTTGCTCCAACGGTCAGCCATCACTACGGCCACGGCCAGAACGAGCGCGACCACGGCGACAACTGCGACTACGGAGCGACGGAACCTCCATCGGGTTGGGGCCAACACGCTCCGCCACCTCCTCGTCGCAAACCCCTGGGCACAGCATCTAGCTCAGAGAATACCATAGGTTCCATTTGGCGGTCCGTGGATGACCATGAGTTTGTAGCAGCGTTGGTTTGGCAATTGCCGTTGGCGTTCAGGGGCATGGCGTCAATGATCACGCCCAAGCGGGGCACCATGTACTTGGGCACGTGCTGCTTGCGGCAGCAGCGAGGTCGACATCCCCTATCCCGACCGCGGCCGCCGAAATCAAGAGGACAGCGATTGAGCATGTGGACCATCCGGGACTGGCGGTATTCGATGACCACGCTCAACGATCGGGTGCGCCAGCCCGGAGTATCTCGGAGTCGACCCCGTCGACCGAGTGTCTTACCAGCCGGGTCAGCTGGCGCAATGCGACTTATGGTTTCCCGCGACGCGAATTCCGGTAGCGCCGGGGCAGGAGCCATATGTGTCGATTATTTACTGCCGCGTGTCTAGGTCTTCTTCCCAATATCAGCACCAAATAAACTGTGATGCCACTAATACCGTGAAAAATGCGGCAATTAATCCTAGGATATGCGGCGGTAAATACTAGACATCGAGCTCGCTTCGGACGGCTGGGCGCAAGCGCGGGCGACGGTGATCAGGATGCAGATACAGCCCGGGCACTGCTTCCGGCGGAGCCAGCAACACCGTCTCTGCAGCTTCGCGTTGCGTTGGTGACCCGCACCGGCGATTTCTACCGCACGCGTGCCCGCCGCGAAGTGTTCCGGCTCGGCCTTTGACAAAACCCGTCCTCAGGTAACCGCGGCAACGCGAGGTTGGGGAGTTTGCGTGCGGGCCATCATTAAGAAGCGAAATTCGATCTCATGCTGTTCGCGCTCGCTGCACCGCTTGGGCAGCGTCTTCGTGTCCGTTGGTGATTAGTCCTGAGATCATGCCATCGACGTCAGCGGCTGGTTGATTCTGGCTGAGCTTGAACTTGGCCTCGATGCGGGTGATCAGCAATTCCACTCCCACAATGGCGCGTAGTAGACCCTCGATGAACTGTGGCGGCGCGTCGTCGACGGACCATGATTGCGGTCGCCCAGCCTCATGGCGTC
>NZ_DATFZD010000249.1:0-2000 GCF_035314665.1 Mycobacterium sp.
CGTCGGCAGCACGCGATCGTCGGGGAAGCCCCACTTCACCCCGATGAACGGCACGCCAAGAATCAGCAGCAGCGCAATCCCCGCCAGGCCAATGGGAATCGCGCGATGCATCACGAATTTTGCTGAGCGGTACCAGAATTGGTCCTTGACGGGACGCCGCACCGGTTCGGGACGGCCGGTCAAGCGCCGAGCGAGCCTGCGGACGTCCAGGGAATCCAGTCGCTCCCCGAGCACGACGATGGCCGCGGGAGTGACCACCACCGCTGCGACCGCGGTGAAAGCGACGGTGGCAATGCCGGCGTACGCGAAAGACTGCAGGAAGTACATCGGGAACAGGATCATCACCGCCATCGAGAGCGCGACCGTGGTGGCGGAGAACAAGACCGTGCGTCCGGCCGTGGCCATGGTTCGTTCGAGCGCCTCGTCTCGGCTCGCGCCGTCGGACAACTCGTCGCGATACCGGCTGATGATCAGCAACGTGTAGTCGATCGCCAGCGCCAGACCCAGGGCGGTGCTCAGGTTGAGCGCGAAGATCGACACGTCGGTGAAAAACGTGATGATGCGCAGGACCGCGAGCGAGCCCAAAATTGCCATCGCGCCGACCACGATCGGCAGGGCCGCGGCCAGCAGCCCGCCGAACACCCAGACCAGCACGAGGAAGCTCAGCGGAATCGCGATCGACTCCATCAAGAGCAGGTCCCGCTGGGACTGGTCAGTGATCTGTGCATTGACCATTGCGATCCCGCCGGAGCGGACGGTCACGCCCTCGCGGTCATGGGCCACTTCGCCGGCCAGCGCGTTGGCGTAATTTTGGGCGTGCTTGTCGCCTCCGGTGATGCCCGCGACGATGAGTCCGGACTTGCCGTCCCTGCTCACGAGGCCGGCTGCGACGGGCGGCGGTGCGGTCCATGCCGAGGTGACACCGGCGACGTGCGGCGACTGTTCCAGGTGATCGACGATCTGGGTGCCCACGGCGTGGGCGCGTTCGCCGGCGACTCCGTCGGGCGCGGAGACGACGATCAGCAGCTGCATGTCGCCCTGGCCGAACTTGTCGGTGAGGAGCTGCATCGCTTTGGACGACTCGGCGTTGGGGTCCTGAAATCCGCCAGCCGACAGGCTCCTGGCGACCGGGACGCCGAAAACGCCCGCAGCAACGATCACCAGCGCCGCGACGGCAAGGATCCGCCGCGGTGCGGCGATGGCCATCCCGGCTATGCGTTGCAGCACGTCAAGCCCTTTCGCTCAGCGCAACGGGCCGTACCCTCCTCAACGCTAAATGTGAGTTTAAGGCTCACCTCCTCCTCAGTACGAATCACGGAGACGAGGGGGTCAAGGTTCAACCGGCCAATTCGCCCAACGACACATCAGGGTCGGCCAACCGGGCGGGATCAACCGGCGAACGCGACCGGATCAGGCTCTTCACGTCGTCGAGCACATCCCCGATATTGACGTTCATGCCGGCCAGCACCCGGTCTTCGGCATCGAGCCAGAATTCGACGAACTCACGCCGGTCGACGTCGCCGCGGAACACCACCCGCTCGTAGCTGGGCGCGTAGCCGACGTATTCCATGCCGAGGTCGTATTGGTCGGTGAAGAAGTAGGGCAGCTCGTCGTAGGCGGCGGGCTCACCCAGCATGGCGGCGGCGGCAACGACAGGCTGCTTCAGCGCGTTGGCCCAGTGCTCGGTGCGGATCCTGGTGTGAAAGAACGGGTGCTCGGGCGCCGCGATGTCACCCACCGCAAAGATGTCGCGATCGCTACTGCACAGCGACGAGTCGACGAGCACACCGCCGCCGCCCGTGACAAGACCCGCCTGTTCGGCAAGTTCGATGTTGGGCGACGCACCGACCGCGACGAGCACCGCGTCGGCCGCCACCGCCGAGCCGTCACCGAGCCGCAGCCCGGTCGCGGCGTCCCGATCGGCGACGATCTCCCCGACGGTCGCGTTCAGGCGCAGATCGACCCCGTGGTCGCGGTGAAGTTTCGCGAAGATCTCGGCG
>NZ_DATFZD010000250.1:0-22616 GCF_035314665.1 Mycobacterium sp.
CCTGCACCGCCGCACGGAACTGGTCGGTCGGAGCCATCGACCCGTTGATCGGCTTGTCCGGCCGCTGGTAGTTGTGCAGCAGCGGCAGCAGCGAGTACTGACGCTGGCGCTCCGGCAGGGCCCGCAGCGTGGTCTCGAACCGCTCCAACCAGGTGGCGTAGTCGCCGACCCGCTGGATCGAGTACCCGGCGTCGACCAGCCAGTCGACGAATTCGTCGAGGCCGATCCCGTCGTCATACGGGTTCATCACGTGATAGGTCTGGAACCCAGCCTCGTCCTCCAGCACCTCCGTGCCCAAGATCGAGATCGCCTCGGCGATGAACTCCACCGGAAGGCCGTCATAGTGCGCGGGCTGCCGGTCGCCGTCGCCGTCCAGCTCGTAGAACGAGCCGGGTGCGATGCCGGTGGCCGCCAGGCTGAGCATCAGCCGGGTGAACATGTCCGGCAGGTTCAGCTGGCCCGCATAGCTGGTGTCGGCCAGGATCATGTCGCAGCGGAACACCGCGACCGGCAGCCCGCACAGGTCATTGGCCTCGCGCAGTAGCACCTCGCCGGCCCACTTGCTGTTGCCGTAACCGTTGGCATAGCTGTCGTTGATCTGACGGGTGGCGCTGATCTCGCGGATGTCGGCGTCCTCGACGAACCTCGACGGCTTGATCTGATCGCCCACACCGATCGTCGACACGTAGGTGTACGGCTTGATCTTGGTGGTCAGCGCAATCTTGATCAGCTCGGCGGTGCCCAGCGCGTTGGGGCCGAACAGCTCGCTGTAGGGCAGCACGTGGTTGACCAGGGCCGCCGGGTCGACGATCAGGTCGACGGTGTCGGCCAGCCGCTGCCAGGTCTGCTGGTCCAGGCCGAGGTTGGCCTCGCCCTTGTCGCCGGCAATGACCTCGAGGTGGTTGGCGGCCAGCTGCTGGTAATGCGCAAGCAGTTTCGGGTCGCCGCTGTCGAAGGTCTTGTCGAGGCGAGCCCTCGCCTCTTCATCTGTCTTGGCCCGCACCAGGGCGATCACCTTGCCGTCGACGAAGTCCATCCGCTCGAGCCACTCGAGCGCCAGGTAGCGACCGAGGAAGCCGGTGGCACCGGTCAACAACACCGTCCGCACCTCGGGGCTGGGCTGCGCGAGGTTAGCGGCGCCAGCCAGCGTGGCCTCGTCGAGGAATTTGTCCAGCGTGAGGTCAGCGGCGTGCACCTCGACCGCGTCGCGGCCGTGCACCCTCGCAAACGAAGGCCGCTTGGTGCCCTGTCGCTCGCCCTCGATGTAGTCGGCGATGGCCTGCAGGTCGTTGGCCGGGCTGACGATCACGCCCACCGGAACGTCGACGTCGAAGATCTCGTGCAGCAGGCTACCGAATGTCAACGCGGACAACGAGTCTCCGCCTAAGTCGGTGAAGTGGGCGTCGGGCGTCAGATCGGACTTCGCGGCACCCAGCATGGCGGCCGCGGCCCGGCTGACGGTCTGCAGCACGGGCGCGTCGGCGCCGCCGCCACGCAGTTCGGACAACTCATTGGCCTGGCCTTGCGCCAGATCGGCATAGAGCTGCTCTAGGCGCTCGCCATAGTGCTGCTTGAGCTTCGGCCACGCCAGCTTGCGGATACCGGTCAGCAGACCGTTCTCCAGCGTGAAAGGTGTTGTCTCGATGATGAAGTCGCGCGGCACCTCGTAGGACTGCAGGCCGGTCTCTTTCGCGACGTTCTGCAGCGACTCGGCGATCCGCGGCTTGAGGGCCTGAATATCGTTGCCGGCCAACGCATCCTCGGTCGGCACCACAACCGCGAGCAGGTAGGGCTGCGCGCTGTTGCCGTAAACGTAGATCTGGCGGATCAGCGGGCTGTTACCGAACACCGCCTCCAGCTTCGCCAAAGTGACGAATTCGCCCTGGGCCAGCTTCAAGACATTGTTGCGGCGGTCGACGTAGACCAGCCGATCGGGACCGACCTCCGCGAAGACGTCGCCGGTCCGGTAGTACCCGTCGGCGTCGAAAACGTTGGCGGTCGTTTCGGCCCGCTTGTAGTAGCCGGGGAACATGTTCGGGGTCTTGAGTAGCAGCTCGCCACGCGGATACGGCCGGTCGGTGGCGAAGTAGCCCAGATCAGGAACGTCGACCAGCTTGTAGTCGATGACCGGCGGACGCTGGATTTCGCCGTCGAGCAGGACCATGCCGGCCTCGGTGGAGCCGTAGCCGTCCGTCAGATGCATCTCGAGCAGCGACTCGACCCAGGTCCTCAATTCAGGAGAGGTGGGTGCCGAGCCCGTCATCGCGAAGATGTAGCGCCCGCCGAGGAGCTCGTGACGCTGCTCGTTCAGGACTTGGGCCTCGACGGCCTGACGGTCGGCGCCTTCGGATGTCCGTCGGCCGACTTCGCTCTGATATTCGCCGTACAACATCTCCCAGATGCGCGGGACGAAGTTGAACTCGGTGGGCCGCACCAGGCGGAGGTCCTGCAGCAGCGTCGACAGATCGCTCTTGGCGGCGAAGTAGGCGGTGCCGCCGTTGCCGAGCGTGCCGTACAGGGTGCCGCGGCCCATGACGTGGCTCATCGGCATGAAGTTCAGGCTGATCGATGCTGCGGTGGGCCCAAACCAGTTCTTGGTCGACCTGTTCCACATCTTGGCGACGTTGCTCTGCGGGTACATCGCGCCCTTGGGGGCGCCGGTGCTGCCCGAGGTGTAGATCAACAACGCCAACGGGTCATCTGCGCCAGACTCGACGGCGGGTACCGCCGGCAGTGCCGCGCCGTGGTCCCGAAGCTCCTGCAGCGTCTCGATGTAAACGCCTGTGTCGTCCAACCGCTCCTGGGCAGTCTGCAGCGCCTCGCGGTGGTCGTCGACCTCGGTGCGATAGTCGAAGATGACCAGCCGGCTGGGCGTGTGGCCCGCGTCAGTGGCAGCCAGGATCAGATCGACCCCATCGGACAGGTAGTCGATGCTCGCGGCGACAACTGTCGGTTCGGTCTCAGTGATGATCGGCAGCAACTGCGCGATCGCCGCGTTGGTCTGCAGAGGCACGGACACCGCGCCGATAACGCCCAGCGCGATGTCGATGTTGGCGTAGTCAATGCTGGTGAAGCCGAGCACACAGACACGGTCACCGGCTGCCACGACTCCGTCGGTCAGAGCGCGGGACAGTGCGTCGACGCGGGTGGCCAACTCGCCGTAAGTGACGGTGTCAAACCAGGGGAGCAGCTTGGCCGACGTGCGGCCGGTCTGCGGGTCTTTGACCAGCTCGATGGCGCGTTGAGCCAGCGCCGGACGGTCGGAGTAGCCGTCCAGCACGGCCTTGACGACCTGCGGTAGGTGCGGCTCGGCGTCCTGAATGGCCGCGTTGACGGCGTCATCGGGGCGCGCGGCGGCGAACTGCGGGTCGTTGGCGGCCAACTCTTCGGTGCGGAGTTCTTCGCGGTCTTGGTGTTCTTGGACATCAATCGACATAAGGAAACCTCGCAACTTGTGAATCGGGAAATTTGTGGGGCGCTCCGTTGCGCCTAATGAGTACTACGTTAGCAAAACTAACGGTATTCCTGGGAGGGCGTGTCGGGTCAGCACTGTGTGATGTTCTGCACGACGTTCTCGGTGCATCCGAGTGAGATCCCAGCGTGTGGGGTACCCAACGACGCGGATCCGGTCACATACGTGGCACGGATAAATGCGATTGGGGGCGCTTCCATGCCGATACGGCTGACGTTCGGTTGTCTGAAATGACTCGGCTCGACAGGCGTGGCAGGCGGTTGAAGGCGTTCTTGCAGGCCGAAATCGTGGGGACCGACATCACCATCGAAGAGGTGCGCAGGGCATGCGGTCTGACCCGAGCAAGCTACTACGGAGAGCCCAGCGGCACCGGGCGCGGCTTTGCCGACAACTTCCCAAACTCAGAAGAACTCCGGCAGGTCGCCGAGTACTACAAGTTGGGCGACAACGGGTGGGTCAGTCTGCTGGTCGAGTTCGGGTGGCTGGACCCGCAGCCGGGCACGGTTCGCATGCCATTCACCGCCGACAAGGCTGACCCACAGCTTTCGACGCCAATCGGTTTGGTCACGCTTCGCGATGCTGTCCGTCGCTATCAGAATGCCTCAGTTCTGGTGGTGTCGGCAGAGGGCGGCGAAGTCACGCTCGTGCCGGTGCGACAAGCTCTCCAGGAGTACCCAGACGGTTCGCTGATGATGTTTGGCATCAGCCAGCCGGCTGAGCAGTGAGCTGCCGCTAAAGCTCAGCCAATAGTCCCGCCAACACGTCGAGGCCCTCGGAGAGTAGGTCGTCGCTGATTGTCAGCGGCGGCAAGAAGCGCACCACGTTGCCGAATGTGCCCGCCGTCAACACGATGACGCCCGCGGCGATAGCTGCGGTGGCCAACGCGTTGGTCAGCGCGGCGTCGGGCTCGGCGGTGTCGGGTTTCACGAACTCGACAGCGATCATCGCGCCGCGACCGCGCACATCACCGATCCGATCGTCCGCGGTTTGCAGCGCAAGCAGCCGGTCCTTCATCAGCCGCTCGATCTGGCGGGCCCGCTCGAGTAGCCCGTCGGCCTCGATGGTCTCGATCGTGGCCAGCGCCGCCGCACAGACGACCGGGTTGCCGCCGAACGTGCCGCCGATGCCGCTGGTGTGCGGGGCGTCCATGATCTCGGCCCGGCCGGTCACCGCCGACAGCGGCAGCCCGTCGGCGATGCCCTTGGCGATGCAGATCAGGTCGGGTTCGATGCCCTCGTGTTCGCTGGCGAACCACGCCCCGGTCCGCGCGATGCCGGTCTGCACCTCGTCGGCGACGAAGACCACGTTGTTGTTGCGACACCAGTCCAGCAACGCGGGCAGGAATCCCTCTGCCGGGACGATGAAGCCGCCTTCGCCCTGGATGGGCTCGATGACGACGGCGGCCAGGTTGTCGGCGCCCACCTGCTTGGCCATCACGTCGATGGCACGCTGGGCGGCCAGCTCTCCGTCGGTGGCCATTTCCTTATCGATCAGCCCGTCACGGAACGGGTACGACAGCGGCGCCCGGTAGATTTCCGGCGCGAAAGGGCCGAAGCCGCTCTTGTATGGCATCGACTTCGCAGTCAGCGCCATCGTCATATTGGTGCGGCCGTGGTAGGCGTGGTCGAACGCCACCACCGCGTCTTTGCGGGTGTACGAGCGGGCGATCTTGACGGCGTTCTCGACCGCCTCGGCGCCGGAGTTGAACAGCACCGAGCGCTTCTCGCCCGAGCCGGGCGCGAGCCGGTTCAGATGTTCGGCGACGGCGACGTACCCCTCGTAGGGCGTCACCATGAAGCAGGTGTGGGTGAAGTCGGCGACCTGTGCGCGTACCGCGTCGACGACGCGGGGCGCGGAGTTGCCGATGGTCGTCACGGCGATACCCGAGCCCAAGTCGATGAACCGGTTGCCGTCGACGTCCTCGACGATGCCGCCGGCGGCGCGTGCCGCGAACACCGGCATGGTGTTCCCGACGCCGTGCGATACCGCCGCGGCTCGGCGCTTGGTCAGCTCCAGCGATGCCGGACCGGGGATTTCGGTGACAAGGTGGCGACTCTGTTCGACAGCAGACACGTCAGCAGCCTATCGGTGCCGCGTCCCGGCGACGAGGGGAAATTACCCGCCCGGCGGCCCCGGCGGCCCTTCTCCCAGCGGCCGGCACGCGTTGGTCGTCGGGTCCCACCACTGGCCGGGGTCGCAGCCCAGGGGTGTCGGCCCTTCGCCCAACGGCCGGCAGACGTTTCCGCTCGGGTCCCACCACTGCCCGGGCGGGCAGTTCAGCGGTGTCGGCCCAACGCCCAGCGGCAAGCAGGCCTTGCTGAACGGCTCCCAGTATTGTCCGGCGTCGCATTGCGCCGAGCTCACTGCCGGCGTCGCGATCGTCACGGTTGCCGTCGGCGTCAACGCCATCACCGCGATCGGCGCCAGCCGGCGAATGAACTTCCTCATTCAGGGTCCTCCAAAGCTGGGCCGTCGATCGAGTCGACGGTAGCAAAGGAACTGACCGGCTCGCGCTCAGTCGAGGTGCTTCAGTGACCCCAGATCGGGGGACCGTATATGGCCGGCGACTCGCAGATATCCAACAACGCGTTCAGTCGCCAGCCGGGGTTGCAGTGGCACACATCGGCATCGGGTTCGAAGAAAGCACCGGAAGGACACGGCAGCGGCCGGCACGCATTCGAATGTGGGCTCCACCATTGGCCGTCGTCACATGGCGCCGCGCTCGCCGTCGGCGGCGTTATGGCCCCGATTGGCATCAGGGCCATCGCGGCGACTGGTGCCAGGAGGCAAACGTACTTTCTCATGTGCCGGCCTCCCTTACAGGGTACGTCTAGTGAGGGCCAAAGAGTGGTCCGTCGATCGAATCAACGGAAGCAAAGGAGGCGACCGGCTGGCGGCGAAGTCGCCGCGGCCGTCGGACCGGATACCCCAGGGCGATCACCGCGGCCAGGGCCAGTGGGTCGGGCGCTCCGAGCACCGCCTTCACCTGCTCCTCCTCCCGGATCGCGATCGTGGTGATGACACCGCCCAGGCCCTCGTCATGGGCCGCCAGCAGAATGCTCCACGCGAAGGGATAGATCGAGGCGCCGGCGGCGAACGTGTACCGGTCCGCGTCGCGGTCCACAGCCGCCAACATCGACAGGTCGGCGAACAGCGCGAGCAACACCGGGGCTTCGTCGAAGTGCTCTGCCAAACCACCTGGCGCCGCGGCATTTTCGGTGGCTAAGGCCCGGGCTTCGGCGTCGCGGTCGTTGGTCGGCGCCCACGGTCGCAGGCCGGCGGCGGTCAAGGCCAGATAATCCCGGGAGCCCCGCAGGTAGGAATCGCGCAGCCGGCGGCGCTTGTCGGCGTCCTTGACGACCACGATCCGCCACGCCTGCGCGTTGGCGCCGCTGGGCGCGAAACGGGCCGTGTCGAGCACCCTGGCCAGCACAGCGTCGTCGACGGCCTGATCGATGAAGTCGCGAACCGCCCCAGTGGTCCGCAACGCCTCGTTGAGCGACAACGATGCGGGCCGCGCAGCGGCCCGAGGAGGCGTCGGTCGATTAGGCCCGAGTTCCATCGCCTACGTGTTCTTCCACTCTCTTGCCCACGCGTCAAGCCACCGTGCCTGGTCAGCTGGCGACCGCGTAGTGGCACACTGGTGGCTGACGCGGGTTGTGGCCCGTTCGGGTCCGATGCCGACTCACCGACCAACAGGAAAGATCGTTGCTGTCATGAACCAAATGGTTGTCTTCCTACCGCTGCTTGTCGTGATGGGGGCGTTCATGTTTTTCGCCTCGCGGCGACAGAAGCGCGCGATGCAAGCCACCATCGACCTGCACGAGTCACTGCTCGTCGGCGACCGGGTGCACACCACCTCCGGTTTGCAGGGCACCATCACCCACATCACCGACGACACGGTGGACCTCGAGATCGCGCCGGGCGTGGTCACCACCTGGATGAAGCTCGCGGTCAGGGACCGCATCGAGCCGGAACTGCTGGACACCGAGGCCGAGGAGGCCGACGATTTAGCCGACGACCCAGAGCGACTGCCCAAGGACTGAGGTTGGCGACCCGCCACGTACCCTTTGCGGGTGCAGTCGAAGTGATCGACGCGCGAAAAGCGAGCGCGGGCCCGTGATGACCCGCGAGGACCGGATGAGGAGACTCAACACGTGGCATCGCCATCGACGCCGGTGCACCCTTCCCGCTATCTGACGGTATTCCTGATCCTGCTCATCGGCGTCTATCTGCTGGTGTTCCTGACCGGAAACAAGCGGGCCGATCCGAAGCTCGGCATCGACCTGCAAGGCGGCACCAGGGTCACGTTGACCGCACGAACCCCGGACGGCTCGCGGCCGTCACGCGAGGCGTTGTCTCAGGCGCAGCAGATCATCAGCGACCGGGTCAACGGTCTGGGTGTCTCGGGCTCTGAAGTCATCGTCGACGGAGACAACCTGGTCATCACGGTGCCGGGCAATGACGGCAGCGAGGCCCGAAACCTGGGCCAGACCGCGCGACTGTACATCCGTCCGGTCATCAATGCGCTTCCCGCAGAGAACGGTCCGCTGCCGAACCCGCAGGGGATGCCTGGGCCGCATCCACGACCGAGGCTGCCCCTTGGACGACACCCCGGCGGACCGGCGCCCGGTGGTCCTCTGCCCGGAGGTCCTCTGCCTGGCGGTCCTCTGCCCGGTGGACCTGCACCCGGTGGGGTCCCTGGCGGCGCGCCGAAGCCGGGCGCTGCGCCAGCGCCGGGCCATGGGCCCGCCTCGCCCGGTGGTCACGCCGCCGAGGCCCCGTCGAGCGGTGACGCCGGGGGCCTGCCCATGCCGGGTGAACTGCCATTTCCGGGTGAGCCGGCGCCTGCGGCCCAGCCGCGCCCTTATCCGCTGGATCCACCGCCTACGCCGGGACAGCCCGCGCCGGCACCGGCTCCGCCAGCAGCTCCTGCGCCCGTCCCGGCGCCGCCCGGCAAACCTGATCCGCGGATGGCTCTCGCCGAGCGCATCGCAAAGCAAAAGGAATGGCGCCAGAGCACCAACAAGGGTGTGCAGTTCGTGGCGCTACAAGTCATGGCCACCCAGTGCAACCAGGAAGACCTTTTGGCGGGCAACGACGACCCCAACCTCCCACTGGTGACCTGCGACAGGGACCACAAGGAGGCGTACCTGCTAGCCCCGTCGATCATCAGCGGCGATCAGATCGCCAACGCCAGCTACGGGTTCAACCAGAACAACGCCAACTACGTCGTCGACTTGCAGTTCAAGAGTGATGCGGCAAATACCTGGGGGGATTTCACCGCGTCCCACATCGGTACCCAGACCGCGTTTACGTTGGATTCACAGGTCGTTAGCGCACCCCGCATCGAGGAAGCGATCCCCGGCGGCCGGACCCAGATCCACGGCGAGTTCACCTCAGACCAGGCACGCCAGCTCGCCAACGTCCTCAAATACGGCTCGCTGCCGCTGTCGTTCGAGTCATCAGAAGCCCAAACCGTCTCGGCAACACTGGGATTGGAATCGCTACAGGCCGGCCTGATCGCGGGTGCGATCGGACTGGCGCTGGTGCTGCTGTACTCACTGATGTACTACCGGGTGCTGGGATTGCTGACGGCCTTGTCGCTAGTCGCTTCCGGCGCAATGGTTTTCGCGATCCTTGTGCTACTCGGTCGGTATATCAACTACACCCTCGACTTGGCCGGTATCGCGGGTCTGATCATTGGTATCGGGACGACGGCCGATTCGTTCGTGGTGTTCTTCGAACGCATCAAAGACGAGATACGCGAAGGCCGTTCGTTCCGGTCGGCGGTTCCGCGCGGCTGGGTGCGAGCTCGCAGGACGATCCTGTCCGGTAACGCGGTGACCTTCCTGGCCGCCGCCGTCCTGTACGTCCTGGCGATCGGCCAGGTGAAGGGGTTCGCGTTCACCCTGGGCCTCACCGTGATCCTCGACACCGTCGTGGTGTTCCTGGTGACCTGGCCGCTGGTGTACCTGGCATCCAAGTCGACGATGCTGGCCAAGCCGGCATACAACGGCCTGGGAGCCGTACAGCAGGTCGCACGCGAACGGCGGGCAGCCCAACTGACGGGACGGGGGTAGCGAGATGGCCGACGAGACCACTGCCGTCGAACTCAGCGACGACACCACAACCGCCGTCCGCGCAACCGGTCACGAGGCCGGCGCCGACCTGCCCCACCACAGTTTCTTATCGCGCCTCTACACCGGCACCGGCGCGTTCGAGGTAATCGGCCGGCGCCGGCTGTGGTACGGGGTCAGCGGGGCAATCGTGGCGATCGCGATCGCCAGCATCGTGTTGCGCGGGTTCACTTTTGGCATCGACTTCAAGGGCGGCACCACGATGTCAGTGCCCGCCGCAGGCGGGACAGGCCCAGTTCAAGTAACCCAGGTGGAGCAAGTTTTCCGCCAGACGCTGGGCACCGACGCAGAGTCGGTCGTGATCGTCGGCAACGGCTCCTCGGCCACCGTGCAGATCCGTTCCGACACGCTGTCCAACGACCAGACGACCAAGCTGCGCAACGCCTTGTTCGACAAATTCCAGCCCAAGGGTTCCGACGGCAAGCCCAGCCTGCAAGCCATCTCCGACTCGGCGGTGTCCTCGACCTGGGGGGGTCAGATCACCAAGAAGGCGGTGATCGCGCTGGCGGTGTTCCTGGTGCTGGTCAGCCTCTACATCATGGTGCGCTACGAGCGTTACATGGCGATCTCTGCTTTGACGACAATGGTTTTCGACCTGACCGTTACCGCCGGGGTGTACTCGTTGGTGGGCTTCGAAGTCACCCCGGCCACCGTCATCGGCCTGCTGACCATCCTCGGTTTCTCCCTCTACGACACCGTCATCGTGTTCGACAAAGTCGAGGAGAACACCCACGGCTTCCAGCACACCACCCGGCGCACCTTCGCCGAGCAGGCCAACCTGGCGATCAATCAGACGTTTATGCGCTCGATCAACACCAGCCTGATCTCCGTGCTGCCGGTCCTGGCCCTGATGGTGGTGGCGGTATGGCTGCTGGGTGTGGGCACGCTCAAGGACCTGGCGTTGGTGCAGCTGGTCGGCATCATCGTCGGCACCTACTCGTCGATCTTCTTCGCCACACCGCTGCTGGTCAGCCTGCGTGAACGCACCGCTTTGGTACGAACGCACAACCGCCGGGTGGGCAGGCGCCGCGGCCCCGGTCCGGAAAAGGATCTGGCGCGCGCTGAGTCGGCCGATGAGGAGCCAGACGAACAGAACACCTCGGCCGTCGCAGCCAGTGCTGGCGCAGTCGGTAGCAAGCCGGCTCCGGGTGCGCGTCCGGCCCGGTCGGGCGGCGGTCGTCACCGTCCGACCGGTAAGCGAAACAAGCGGTAGCCATGGTGGCTGCCCGGCGTTGGCGTGTGGCCGCCAGCTCGCTGGCGGCCGCGCTGGTGGCAGCCGCGTCGGGCACGCTGACGGCGTGCTCCGGCAGCGCCGCCGGGCAGATCGACTACATCGTCGACGGCACGCTGGTCACCTACAACAGCAACACCGTCACCGGGGCCGCGTCGGCGGGCGCGCAGGCTTTCGCTCGCACACTCACCGGATTCGGCTACCACGGACCCGACGGTCAGGTCGTCGCCGACCGGGACTTCGGCACGATTTCGATGGTCGGCGGTTCGCCGCTGGTGCTCGACTACCAGATCGCTGACAACGCGGTCTATTCCGACGGTAAGCCGGTCACCTGCGACGACCTGGTACTGGCGTGGGCGGCCCAATCCGGTCGGTTCCCGGGCTTCGACGCCGCCAGCCAGGCCGGATATGTCGACGTCAACGCGATCGACTGTCAACCGGGACAGAAGAAAGCCCGAGTGTCGTTTGATCCCGACCGCAACATCGTCGACTACAACCAGTTGTTCGCAGCGACCGCGATGATGCCGTCGCATGTCATTGCCGAAGAGCTGGGGATAGACGTGACCGCGGCCGTGATGAGCCACGACTTGGCGGCCATCGGGCGCATCGCGCAGCTGTGGAACACCACGTGGGACCTCAAACCCGGCATTGAGCCGGGCACCATCGCCAAACACTTCCCGTCGTCGGGCCCCTACAAGATCGAATCGGTGTTGGACGGCGGCGCGGTGGTGCTTGTCGCGAATGACCGCTGGTGGGGCGCCAAGCCGATGACCAAGCGGGTCACGGTGTGGCCGGAGAAAGTCGACATCCAGGACCGCCTCAACGACAGGAGCGCCGACGTCGTCGACGTCGCGGACGGTTCGTCGGGCACGTTGGTCACCCCGGACAACTACACACGCACCGATTCGCCGTCGAATGGTATCCAGCAGCTGATCTTCGCCCCGCGCGGCCCGCTCGCCGATGTCGCCGCGCGCCGAGCGCTGGCCTCCTGTACACCGCGTGATGCCATCGCGCGCGACGCGCGGACCCCGATCGCCAACGCGCGGCTGCACACGGCTTCCGAAGACGCCATCGGACGGGCGGAAAACGTCCCCGAGGCGGGCCAGTACGTGAAGTCGAATCCCGATGCTGCGCGCGCCGCCTTGGCCGGGAAGCCGCTGACCGTGCGGATCGGCTATCGGGCGCCCAACGCGCGGCTGGCCGCGATCGTCGGCGCGATCGCCAAGGCCTGCGGCCTGGCCGGCATCACGGTCTCCGACGTCACGTCCGACTCCACCGGCCCACAGACGTTGCGAGACGGGAAGATCGACGTCCTGTTAGCCAGCACTGGCGGCGCAACCGGCAGCGGTTCGACGGGGTCGTCGGCGATGGATGCCTACGACTTGCACACCGCCAACGGCAACAACCTGTCCGGGTATACCAACGGTCAGGTCGATGGGATCATCAGCGCGATCGCGGTGTCGGCCGACCCCGCCGAGCTGGTCCGGCTGCTGGCTCAAAGTGCGCCGGTGCTGTGGGGTGATATGCCGACGTTGCCGCTGTACCGCCAGCAGCGGACGTTGCTGGCGTCGAAGAAGATGTATGCCGTCAGCAGCAACCCCAGCCGATGGGGCGCCGGCTGGAACATGGACCGATGGGTCTTGGTGCGGTGACCGCCGGAGGCGGCGATTCGGTGGCGGACCTCATCGCATCGCTGACCCGGGAGGTCGCAGATTTCCCAACGGCCGGCGTCGAGTTCAAGGACTTGACCCCGCTGTTCGCCGATCGCCGGGGGCTGGCCGCGGTCACCGACGCGCTGGCCGGCGTGGCCTCCGGGGCCGACCTGATCGCCGGTATCGACGCCCGCGGATTCCTGATCGGCGGGGCGCTGGCCGCCCGGCTGGGCACCGGCGTGCTCGCGATCCGCAAGGGCGGCAAGTTGCCGCCGCCGGTGCGCACTGAGCAGTACCAACTCGAATACGGGACCGCCTGCTTGGAGATTCCCGCCGAGGGGATCGAATTGGCCGGTCGCAACGTTGTGCTGGTAGACGACGTGCTGGCCACCGGAGGCACTGTTGCTGCGGCGCACAAGCTGCTCGAGCACGCCGGCGCAGTGGTGACCATGGCCGCGGTGATCCTAGAACTCACGGCGCTCGGGGGTCGGGACGTGCTGGTGCCGCTGCCGGTGCACAGCTTGCGCGCCCTTTAGCCCGGCGACGATGCAGAGCGCGGAGCGCGATGAGGAGGAGTCGGGCAAATCAGGCATCAGCGGCTATATCCTTGAACGGCGGAGGTGACGAACTTGGCGGACGATAAGGGCACGGCGGTCCAGCCGCCCACCGAACCGCTGCAGGTCGCCGACGTTTCTTCGCTCGCCGAGCCTTCGGCCGCCGAGCCTACGGCGGCCGCGCCGGCGATAAGCCTCAAAACGTCGAGCAGCGCCTCGCGTCGGGTTCGGGCCCGGTTGGCCCGGCGGATGACCGCGCAGCGCAGCGCACTCAGCCCGGTGCTCGAACCGCTGGTGGCGGTGCACCGCGAGATCCATCCGAAGGCCGATCTGTCGTTGCTGCAGCGAGCCTACGAGGTCGCCGAGCAGCGGCACGCCAGCCAGCTACGGCATTCGGGCGATCCCTACATCACCCACCCGCTGGCGGTGGCGAACATCCTGGCCGAGTTGGGCATGGACACCACGACGCTGGTGGCCGCCCTCCTGCATGACACCGTCGAGGACACCGGTTACGCGCTGGACGCGCTGTCCAACGATTTCGGCGAAGAGGTCGGCCATCTCGTCGACGGGGTGACCAAGCTGGACCGGGTGGTGCTGGGCAGCGCCGCCGAGGGCGAGACGATCCGCAAGATGATCACCGCCATGGCGCGCGACCCGCGGGTGCTGGTGATCAAGGTCGCCGACCGGTTGCACAACATGCGAACCATGCGCTTCCTGCCGCCGGAGAAGCAGGCCCGCAAGGCCCGCGAAACGCTGGAAGTCATTGCGCCGCTGGCACATCGGCTGGGTATGGCCACGGTCAAATGGGAGCTGGAGGATCTGTCGTTCGCGATCCTGCATCCGAAGAAGTACGAGGAGATCGTGCGGTTGGTCGCCGGACGGGCCCCGTCGCGCGACACCTACCTGGCCAAGGTACGCGCTGAGATCATCGCGACCCTCAACGCATCGAAGATCAACGCGGTGGTCGAAGGACGGCCCAAGCACTACTGGTCGATCTATCAGAAGATGATCGTCAAGGGCCGCGACTTCGATGACATCCACGACCTGGTCGGCGTTCGCATCCTTTGCGACGAGATCCGGGACTGTTACGCCGCTGTGGGGGTGGTGCATTCGCTGTGGCAGCCGATGGCGGGGCGGTTCAAGGACTACATCGCCCAGCCGCGTTACAGCGTGTACCAGTCGCTGCACACCACGGTCGTCGGTCCGGAAGGCAAGCCGCTGGAGATCCAGATCCGCACCCGCGACATGCACCGCACCGCCGAATACGGCATCGCCGCGCACTGGCGCTACAAAGAAGCCAAGGGCCGCAACGGAGTTCCGCATCCCCTCGCCGCAGCCGAAATCGACGACATGGCCTGGATGCGTCAGCTGCTCGACTGGCAGCGAGAGGCGGCCGACCCCGGCGAGTTCCTGGAGTCACTGCGTTACGACCTTGCGGTGCAAGAGCTTTTCGTGTTCACCCCGAAAGGTGATGTGATCACGCTGCCGACCGGGTCGACGCCGGTGGACTTCGCCTACGCCGTGCACACCGAGGTGGGCCACCGCTGCATCGGCGCCCGGGTGAACGGCCGGCTGGTGGCGCTGGAGCGCAAGCTGGAAAATGGCGAGGTCGTCGAGGTTTTTACGTCCAAAGCGCCCAACGCCGGGCCGTCGCGGGATTGGCAGCAGTTCGTGGTGTCGCCGCGCGCCAAGACCAAGATCCGCCAGTGGTTCGCCAAGGAGCGCCGGGAGGAGGCACTGGAGAGCGGCAAGGAGGCGATGGCCCGCGAAGTTCGCCGCGGCGGACTTCCGTTACAGCGCTTGGTCAGTGGCGGGTCGATGGCCGCGGTGGCCAACGAGCTGCACTACGCCGACGTGTCAGCGCTCTACACCGCAGTCGGCGAGGGCCATGTGTCGGCCAAGCATGTGGTGCAGCGGCTGCTGGCCGAGCTGGGCGGTATCGACCAGGCCGAAGAGGATCTCGCCGAGCGGTCCACCCCGGCGACTATGCTGGGGCGCTCGCGCAGCACCGACGATGTCGGGGTGTCGGTGCCCGGCGCGCCGGGCGTCATGTCCAAGCTCGCCAAATGCTGCACGCCGGTGCCCGGCGACCAGATCATGGGATTCGTCACCCGCGGTGGCGGAGTCAGTGTGCACCGCACCGACTGCACCAACGCCGCGTCGCTGCAGCAGCAGGCCGAGCGCATCATCGAGGTGCACTGGGCGCCGTCGGCGTCGTCGGTGTTTTTGGTGGCCATTCAGGTCGAGGCGCTCGACCGGCACCGGTTGCTGTCGGACATCACGCGGGTGCTGGCCGACGAGAAGGTGAACATCCTATCGGCGTCGGTGACCACGTCGGGTGATCGGGTGGCGATCAGCCGGTTCACTTTCGAGATGGGCGACCCCAAGCATCTGGGGCATCTGCTGGACGTTGTCCGCAATGTCGAAGGTGTCTACGACGTCTACCGGGTGACATCGGCCGCCTAGCTGATCGACTCCTTACTGTCGGGATTACAGTAAATGCCTATGGCGCCGGACAGTGACCAGATAACCGCGGCCGGACAACGGGCTCTCGTGATGGGAGCGAGCGGCAATGTGGGTGCCTGCGTCACCCGGCACCTGGTATCTAGCGGTGCCGACGTCCGGGTTCTGTTACGAAAGTCGAGTTCCACGAAGGGAATCGAAGGTCTCGACGTCGAACGGTATTACGGCGGCATCTCCGATACGGCAGATGTCGCCGCGGCCATGTCGGATCGCGACGTTGTCTACTACTGCGTCGTCGACACCAGGGCGGAGCTGAGAGATCCCACCCCGCTGTTCGAGACCAACGTCAACGGCCTTGGCAAGGTTCTCGACGTGGCGGTGAACGCGAATCTGCGGCGCTTCGTTTTTGTGAGCACGATCGGCGCCATCGCCATCGGCCGGAACGGCGAAACCGTCGATGAGGACACGCCCTTCAACTGGTCTGACCAAGCCGGCAGTTACATCGATTCGCGCCGCCAGGCCGAGCAGTTAGTGTTCTCCTACGTCGCGGACCATGGGTTGCCCGCCGTGGTGGCCAACGTGTCGAATCCTTACGGGCCGCCCGATTGGCAGCCGCGCCAGGGAATGTTCGTCCAGCTCGCCGCGCTCGGCAAGTTGCCGTTCTACATCCGCGGTGTCGGCGCTGAGGTGGTCGGTATCGACGACGTCGCCGACGCGCTGCTGCTGGCGGCCCAACGCGGGCGAATCGGCCAGCGCTACATCATTTCTGAGCGTTACATGACGCAGCGCGAACTGGTGACCGTCGCCGCGGCTGCGGTTGGCGCGCGGCCGCCGCGACTGGGTATCCCGATGTCGGTGGTATACGGGTTAGCACGGGTGTCCGACGCGGTGGGATCGCTGCTTCACCGTAACATCATGATCAGCCACCAGAGCGCGCGGCTGATTGAGTTGACCTCGCCAGCCAGTCATGACAAAGCCACACGTGAGCTCGGCTGGTATCCGAGGCCCACCGAACACTTCATTCAGCGTGCAGCCCAGACCTATGTAGACAGGCGCCGGGCGATCAGCTCAGCCGCGTCGAGGTGATCGTCACTTGGGTGCCCGGCGGACCGTCCTCGCCCCCGCCGGCGACGCCGCCTGTGGCGATCTTGTCCAACGTCGCCAGGCCGGTGGCGTCGATCGTGCCGAACACGGTGTATGCCGGCGGCAGCTGCGAATCCCGGTAGACCAGGAAGAACTGGCTGCCGTTCGTGTTCGGTCCGGCGTTGGCCATCGCCAGTGTGCCGCGCGGGTATCTGACCGGCCTCTTCAGTGCCGGATCGCCGGGCGGGTATTGATCGGCCGGGTATTCGTCGGCGAACTGATAACCCGGGCCGCCGGTACCGTCACCGGTCGGATCACCACACTGCAAGACCGCCAACCCCGGCGAGGTGGTCAGCCGGTGGCATTGGGTGCCGTCGAAGAACTTCTGCTGCGCCAAGCTGATGAAACTGCGCACGGTACAAGGTGATTCGTTGTTCGCGAGCTTCAGGCCGATTTTGCCCCGGTTGGTGACGATATCCAGGTCGATCGAAGCAGGCTGAGTCGGCACTTCGCCGGTCCGCGGCGAGGTCACCGATTTGGTGGCGACATCGGCTGACGGCGGGTACTCGCAGTCGGCGCCCAGACCGGCAGAGGGGACGAACGGCGGCAGCTGCGAGAGGGCCGGCCCTGCGACCGGCGCCGAGCTGGTCGTGGTGGTGCTGCTCGTGGTCGTCGCCGTGGTGGTTGGGGCGGCCGACGACGTGGCGGTGACGCCGTTATTCGAAGTTGTGGTCGTGACGATCACCAACCCGATCAGCCCGAACAGCGCCAACCCCGCCACGGTCAATCCGGCGACGACAGCCAGGGGGCTCGCTCCATTGTCGGATTCTGCAGCTGCACCCGGCTGCTCGCGCGGCGGTGGCGCGGTGGCCTGCGATCCTGGCGGCGACGCCGGGCTGGGTGGTGGGTTGAAACGACCGCCCAACGCTGCTCCTGCGGCCGCAGCCAACTGCGGGGCCGTCTGGTAGCGAGCCTCCGGGCTTTTCGCCATACCCGCGGCGATCACGGCGTTGAGTGCCGGCGGTATACCGGGGGAGAACGTCGAGGGTCGCGGCGGTGGTGCGGTCAGATGTGCGGCGCGTTGTTCTTCGAGGCTTTCTCCCGGAAACGGCTGTTGGCCAGTCAAGCATTTGTGCAGCACGCAGGCGAGTGAGTAGACGTCAGCACGGGAATCGCCTGCGCCGCTGAACCTTTCGGGCGCCATGTAAGCGCCGGGCACATGGCCTAGACTACCCACCGCGGTTTCCTCGGCGCTGCGGGCCATTGCGAAGTCGGTCAGGTAGGTGAAATCGTCCGGCGGTGCGACCAAGATGTTCGACGGCGTGACATCGCGATGGACCAGCCCCTCTCGGTGGGCGCTGTCGAGGGCCGCTGCGACTTGCGCGATGATCGCCACCGCGCGTGCGGGAAGCAAGCGACCGCCTTCGTTTCTGATCAGGCGACCGAGGGTGCTGCCGTCGATCAGCCGCATCTCCACATACAGTTGGCCGCCGATCTGGCCGTAGGTGTCGATCGGCACCACGTGCGGGTTGTTGAGGCCGGCCGCAATAGGCATCTCGCGGCGGAACTGTTCGAGAAACTGTGGATCTTCGGTCAGGTCCGCCCTCAGCACCTTGACGGCGACTACCTGGTTGGTGACGGTGGACTGAGTGTCAACGGCTCGGTAAACCTTCCCCGTTGTGTCACGGCCGATTAAATCAGCAAGCTGGTAGCGCCCGAATGTCGTCACCTGCACAAAGAATTCTCCTGTTAGCTTGCGGCCAGCCGCGATTCAACCGCCGATAGGCGGCCGAAGGCGCTCGGCTCGATCAGTCCAGCCGCACCGACTTGATCGTGACTTCGGTGGCTGGTTGGCCATCCTGACCGCCTCCGGCAACGCCGCCCTTGGCGATCTTGTCCAGGGTGGCCAGACCGTCCTGTTGAATCTTGCCAAACACCGTGTATTCCGGCGGCAATTGAGTGTCCTTGTACACCATGAAGAACTGGCTGCCGTTGGTGTTCGGTCCGGCGTTGGCCATTGCCAGGGTGCCGCGTGGGTAGACCACCGGCTCGTGCACCGCGGGATCGTCGGGCTTGTACTGGTCGGTCGGGTACTCGTTGGGGAACTGATAGCCCGGTCCGCCGGTGCCGTCGGCGGTCGGGTCGCCACATTGCAACACAGCTGATGTCGGCGAAGCGGTGAGCCGGTGGCATTTGGTGTTGTCGAAGAATTTTTGCTGCGCCAGGCTGGCGAAACTGTTCACGGTGCAGGGTGATTCGTTGTTCGCCAGCAACAGGCCGATATTGCCCTGATTAGTAACCATGCTGGCACTGACCTGCGCCGGGTCGGTAGGAACCTTGCCCTGCCTCGGCAGGTTCGCTGGCTTGCTGGCTTGTTCTGCCGAAGGCTCGTATTGGCAGTTGGCGCCCAGGTCGGCGGCCGGCTTGAACGCGGGCAGCGGCGGTATCCCTGACGATGTGCCGGGCGCGGCGCTGGTGGACGAACCCCCGGTTGCCGAAGCCTGCTTCTCCGTGTGCTCCCGATTGGTCAGGACGATCGTGGCGACCACCGCGACGACTACAAGCGCTGCAGCGACCGATCCTCCGACGATGGCCAGCATCCGACGACGACGAGCCTGCTGTGCGCGGCGCTCCAGCTGCCGCTCGAGTTTGCGCTTGGCTGTCGCACGTCGCTGTTCGTTGGTCGGCACCGCCGAGATCCCTCCGTGGTTGTGTGCTGAGTCAGGGGTTCCTCTGACCAAGGGAGAGTGTGCCAGTTGATGCTGGAAAGGGTGGCGCGACCCATGCCCGGCTGAAACGATGGCCCAACTTCTCCTCGGCCCACTTCGTGGCCCGCATCGTCGTCGGGCGGTATCTGATGGCCCGACTCCTCCTCGGCCCATTACATGGGCCGCATCGTCGTCAGGCGGCGCATGGGAAACTGGAGATCGTGTTCATCACCGGATTTCCCGCCGGGTTGCTGCAGTGCAACTGCTATGTGCTGGCGCCGCACCCCGGAGCGGACGCCATTGTCGTCGACCCGGGCCAGCGGGCGATGGGCCAGCTTGGGCGCATCCTGGACGAGAATCGGCTGACTCCGGCGGCGGTGCTGCTCACCCACGGCCATATCGACCACATCTGGTCCGCGCAGAAGGTGTCCGACACCTTCGGCTGCCCCGCATACATTCACCCCGAGGACCGATTCATGCTGACCGACCCGATCAAGGACTTCGGGCCAAAGCTGGGCCAGCTGCTGCTCGCGGCGATGTTCCGCGAGCCCAAACAGGTCGTCGAGCTGGACCGAGACGGCGACAAGATCGACCTCGGCGGTATCAGCGTCACCGTCGACCACACCCCCGGTCACACCCGGGGATCGGTGGTTTTCCGAGTGAGGGACGCTCAGGACGCCAAAGATCTGGTGTTCACCGGCGACACCCTGTTCGAGCGTTCGGTCGGCCGGACCGACCTGTTCGGCGGCAGCGGCCGTGACCTGATCCGCTCGATCGTCGACAAGTTGTTGGTGCTCGATGACAAAACGGTGGTCCTGCCCGGACACGGCAATTCCACGACCATCGGCGCCGAACGGCGGTTCAATCCGTTCCTCGAGGGACTGAGTCCGTGACCGCGCCGGCGACGATGCAGAGCGCAGCGATGCTGAGGAGCGGCGCTTGTGACTGAATTCACG
The DNA here is from genome assembly GCF_035314665.1 of Mycobacterium sp. GTDB lineage: Bacteria > Actinomycetota > Actinomycetes > Mycobacteriales > Mycobacteriaceae > Mycobacterium. The sequence continues at coordinate 20,260 of NZ_DATFZD010000250.1, forward strand.
CCGTTTTCACGGCCCAAAGGTGTGCCGGACTACGTCCCGCCGGATTCCGCGGCGTTCGTTGCGGTGCGTTCGGGCCTGATCGACGCCGCCCGCCGGGCCGGTTACAGCGACATCGAGCTGCCGATCTTCGAGGACACCGCGCTGTTCGCCCGTGGGGTGGGAGAGTCCACCGACGTGGTGACGAAGGAGATGTACACCTTCACCGATCGTGGCAACCGCTCGATGACGCTGCGGCCGGAGGGCACCGCCTGTGTGGTGCGCGCGGTGATCGAGAACGGCCTGGACCGCGGCGCGCTGCCGGTCAAGCTGTGCTACGCGGGCCCGTTCTTCCGTTACGAGCGGCCCCAGGCCGGCCGCTACCGGCAGATGCAGCAGGTCGGTGTCGAGGCGATCGGTGTCGACGACCCCGCGTTGGACGCCGAAGTGATCGCGGTGGCCGACGCGGGATTCCGCTCGTTGGGCCTTGACGGGTTCCGGCTGGAAATCACCTCGCTCGGCGACAACACCTGCCGTCCGCAGTATCGGGAATTGTTGCAGGACTTCCTATTTCAGCTTGACCTCGACGAGGAAACCCGCAAGCGCGCCGAGATTAACCCGCTGCGGGTGCTCGACGACAAGCGTCCGGAAGTCAAGGCGATGACGGCCGATGCCCCGGTGATGCTCGACCACCTCTCCGATGTGGCCAAGCAGCATTTCGAGACCGTGCTCGCGCACCTCGACGCCCTGGGGGTGCCCTACGTCATCAACCCGCGGATGGTCCGCGGGTTGGACTACTACACCAAGACCACTTTCGAGTTCGTGCATGACGGGCTGGGCGCGCAATCCGGCATCGGCGGCGGTGGCCGCTACGACGGCTTGATGCGTCAGCTCGGTGGCCAGGACCTGTCGGGTATCGGGTTCGGTATTGGCGTGGACCGGACCCTGTTGGCGTTGCGGGCCGAGGGCAGAGACGTCGGACAGACCGCGCGGTGCGACGTGTTCGGAGTGCCGCTGGGCGAGCAGGCCAAGCTGCGGCTGGCGGAGCTGGCCGGGCAGCTGCGGGCCGCCGGTGTGCGCGTGGATCTGGCTTACGGCGATCGTGGCATGAAGAGCGCGATGCGCGCGGCCGACCGGTCCGGTGCGCGCCTGGCTTTGGTCGCCGGTGATCGCGACATCGACGCCGGAACCGTTGGCGTGAAGGACCTTTCGACGGGCGAGCAGGTCGATGTGCCGACGGATTCCGTTGTCGGTGAGGTGCTTTCGAGGCTGAGTGCTCTTTAAGCTAGGCCGACTCAACTGTTGTGGAGTTGCTGGCCACGACTTTCGCGGCTAGCGCGGCGAGCTTCTCGTCCAGTGCCAGCGCGGCCGCTCGCAGCGGCGGATTGTCGTCGACGACCATGAGCGACGACGGTTTGATGTAGGTCAGGCTGCTTCGGTTGTGGTCTTCTTCCAGAATCAGTAGCTCCACGGGTGCGAACAACCCGGCCGTTAAGTCGTGCCGCAGCATCGTGATCGCGATCAGTGGATTGCCGAGGATGGCACGCAACGCTTTGCGGTTGATTCCGGCCGTCGCTAGCCACTCGCCGTGATCGATGAGATGCATCAGCATGAACCCGCTGGAACCCAGATGGTGGGTGATCTCCGTGGCGAACGATTCCCAGTCCCGGAAGAAAGCTGCGGGGAGATCGGTTATCGACTCCGGATTTTCGCCGATCTCCGCGAGCAATGCGGCGACGGCCTGTTCATACGTATTGTCACTGTCGATGTGTATCCGAACGCCGTCGAATCGGGTTTCCCGAGGATCAAGGGATGACACGGTCGCTCTCCTCAGCATCTGTTATTCCCGGCATTCCGGGGAACCTGCTACACGCGCGCTAGGCCTGTAGCCGATGAGCAGGCTTAACAATTCGTGACGATTGTAGTGTCCGCTGAAGTCCAATGAACGCTTCGCGCCAGTCAATTAGTGCAAAGTTCAGGTCGCCAATCACGTTCCGTTCCTTCTCGGTGGTGCCGCGGAGCGCTGCGGTTTGGCGGGACGAGGTGCTCTCGCGGCTAGGTCACTGAAATCTCTTTTGCCACTTTGGTTTCAGTGGTTCCACCGCTGCGATTTTTGTCGGCCGACAACGCTATTATTCGAACATGCATTCGAGTAGTCGGAAGGAGATCGTCGAAGTCTTCGACGCGCTCAAGGCCGACTTCAAACGCGCCTTGGACCTGTCGTTCGACGCGCTGACCACCCCGGAGCGGTTGGCGTTGCTGCAATGCTGCGAGACCTTCCGACGTCAGCTGCCGGCCCTCGAACACCCGATGATCAACCAGATCGGCGCGCAGGCCGACGCGACCGAGCTGGGCGGCAAACTGCCGTCGGCCCTGGCCAA
>NZ_DATFZD010000251.1:0-2989 GCF_035314665.1 Mycobacterium sp.
TCACGTTGGTCAACAGCCGGTCTCGGCTGATGATGCGGTCGGGTGGCACGTCGCGCGGGTGGGTCCATTCGCGGAACTTGTCCATGATCCAGGCCAACTGCCCTACCGGCGAATCAGTGAGCCCGTACCCCAGGGTCTGGGGACGGGTCGCCTGGATGGCGATGTAGCCGAACTCTTCGCGCATGAAGGCCTCCACGCGGGCGATCCGGTCGCGTTCCATCGGTGACAGGGTGGCCATGACCTCGTCGGGCAGCGGTACCTGGGGGAATCCGCCCGGGCCGCCGTTGGTGTGGACCCCGACAACGCGTGTCGGGGCTACCCGGGCGATCTCCGGGGCCACGGCCGCGCCGATATCGCCGCCCTGGGTGCCGTAGCGCGCATAGCCCAACCGTGTCATCAACGCGTCCCATGCTGCGGCGATCTTCGCGGTCGTCCAACCCGATTCGGCTATCGGACCGGAAAACCCGAACCCGGGCAGCGCCGGAATCACCACGTCGAAGGCGTCGGAGCGGTCACCGCCGTGGGCTGCGGGATCGGTCAACGGGCCGATGACATCGAGGAACTCCACCACCGAGCCCGGCCAGCCGTGGGTCAGGATCAACGGCAATGCATCGTCCTCGGGTGAGCGGACGTGCATGAAGTAGGTCTGTTGACCGTCAATGACCGTTGTGAACTGCGGGATTTGATTCAGTTCGTATTCGGCGGCCCGCCAGTCGTAATCACGGCGCCAATACTCGACGAGCTCGCGCAACCAGGACACCGGAACCCCGGTATCCCACCCGTCGCAGGGAAGCGGCGCCGGCCATCGTGTTTCGTCGAGCCGACGATGCAGCCAATCGATCTCCGTCTGGGCAATGTCAATTCGGAACGAGTGCACGTCCCCGCGTGTGGTGGTCATAACGACGACGCTAGACACTACTTAGGACAGGGGCTGTCCTAAAACTCCCCGTGGTCGTGGCCGAGAGTGCAACGCAGTGGAGTCACGAGTTGTATCCCCGGCCACCATCTGCGAACAGTGTGGCCACGCAGCAGCGGAGAATCGCGTCACCCAAGCAGAATTCGCCTGCCAACGCCGCGGTCACACCGCTCAGTCCGACGAACATGCCGCACGCTACATCCTCCGGGCTGGACTGGCCCTCGGAGAAGTCACTATGGACAAACGCCTCTCGAGAGAGGCGGCAATATGCAATATGCGATTGCGCGTCCGATTCCGAACGCGGCAGCCGGCTCTGGGACAGGCGGTGTCCGCTACTTCCCGCTAGGCGCGCAACGTGATTCGGGCGGTCACCGAGGTTCGCCATGTTGGCGAGGCCGTAGCACAGCCGGTGTTTGCGTGCTGGTCGCAACATCGCGTGCCGCGGCCACAAGCACTCCTTCGTTGAGCTGCCATGCCCGCACAGTGTTGGTTCGCCACCCGGCCTCCCGGTAGGGCTCGTCGGCAGCGATCGTTTCGGCTTCCTCACGCGAATCCGCGCGCACGATGCTCAGCTGAGGCATAGCGACATGCCACTGAACTGCTACTCAAGAGCGACAATACGGGCCGTAGATCAGCATGTCGGTGCCGGCGCCCCCGGTGCAGGCGACGCCGCCGCTGTACACCACCCATAATTCGCATCACGGATAATTCGGGCGGTGCAACGGGGTTTGACACCCACAACTATGACGCCAAGCAGGCTGGCCCCGGCCGATTAGTGGCCCTTCTTGACCTCGAGCACCCGCTCGCGCAAGCCCTGTGTGGCCGTATCCATCAGACCTTTGGTTCCCTTCTTGATCAAGAATCCGGGGAGGGGCACGAGTGGGTCGACGGTGAGTTCGAAGCGGACCCGGGTGCAGTCGCCCTCGGACGTCAGCGTGTAGCGGGCGTCCTGCGCGCGTTGTTGTTTGGCGCTGACCAGTGTCCAGCTCACGCCGTCGTCATGAACGGTGTAAGCCAGCACCTGCTCGTCGCTGATGCCGACGATCCTGACGACCTGCCGGGACTTGCTCGGGCGGCCCCGGTCGTCCCGCTCGAGGACTTCAATCCTTTGGTGGGCCGGGGACCATTCGGTCAGCGACTCGAGGTCGAACAACACGTCCATGATCTCGTCGGGCGTCGCCGCGATGACGATTTCCCGGGATTCGGTGACGGCCATGGCGCTAGATCATCTCGTTTTTCGTCAGCCAGCGCATTATCGGCCACCCGATGAACACCGGCAGCCAGCAGGTCAGCACCCGGTACAGCAGTACGGACGGCACGGCGATGGCCGCGGGCAGTCCGAACGCCGCCAGACCACCGATCAGCGCCGCTTCGACCGCGCCGACGCCTCCGGGCGTGGGTGCGGCGGAGGCGAGGGTTCCGCCGACCATCGTCACGACGGTAACGGTGACGAACGAGGTGTGACCGCCGAAGGCTTCGACGCTCGCCCACAGGGCCAACGCTGCACCGAGAGTCGTTCCGGCGCAGCCGAGTACGATCAACGCCAGCCGCTTGGGTTCGCGGGCGAGTTCGGCGAGGTCGCCGATGACCTCCTTGAGCCGGGGCCGCACCGCCGTCCCGAGCCACAACCGCAGCCTGGGTACGAACAGGAACGCGCCGACCAGCCCGAGGGCCAGCCCGGCGATCAGGTACAGCACCGTGGCAGAGGGCACGAAGTGCGACAGGTCGGCCGACGCGCCGGCGGCGAAAGTGAAGAGGATCAGGAGTGCGACGTGGGTGATCACCTGCACCGTCTGCTGAAGCGCCACGGCTGCGGTGGCGCGCAGGGTACCCAGACCGGCCTTGTGCAGGAAACGTGTGCTCAGCGCCAGGCCGCCAACGCCGGCCGGCGTCGTGGTCGCGGCGAAGGTGTTGGCCACCTGCATGATTACCAGATTCTTGAAGCGCACCAACCCGTCGGCGCAGGCCCACAGTGCGGTGGCCGCTCCGACGTACGTCAGCGCCGACACCGCGAGCCCGAGCAATGCCCACCACCAGTTCGCGGTCCGCAGCTCGGAGAAGAACGTCGGCACC
>NZ_DATFZD010000252.1:0-18710 GCF_035314665.1 Mycobacterium sp.
CCGGATGGCCAAGGAGGCGGTCAACCGCGCGTTCGAATCCACCTTGGCCGAAGGGCTGCTCTACGAACGACGGCTGTTCCATTCGGCTTTCGCCACCGACGACCAGACCGAAGGAATGGCAGCGTTCATCGAAAAACGAGATCCGAACTTCACCCACCGCTAAGGAGCCCCAGGTGAGCGAGCCCGCGATTGCCGAACCCACGCCAGCCGTCGCGCCGCCGCGCAAGAAACCGTGGTGGGTTCGGCGTTACACCTTCACCGGCGCCGCCGTCGGCCTGGTGTTCCTGTGGTTTTCGATGACGCCGTCGCTGTTGCCACGCGGGCCGCTGTTTCAGGGTTTGGTCAGCGGCCTGTCCGGCGCGATCGGTTATGGCATCGGGGTTTTCGCAGTGTGGCTGGTTCGCTACATGCGGTCCAAGGATTCCAGCCCGCCGGCACCGCGCCGGGCGTGGTTGATCCTGATCGTCGCCGGCGCGATCGGCATGCTCGCCATGATCATCTGGTTTCACGTCTGGCAGGACCGGGTGCGCGATTTGATGGGCGTCACGCACCTGAAGTGGATCGACTATCCGCTGGCCACCGCGCTGTCGTTGATCGTGCTGTTCGCCGTCGTCGAGCTCGGCCAATTGATCCGCCGATTGTTCCGCTTCCTGGATCTGCGGCTGGATCGCTTTGCGCCGCCGCGGGTTTCGGCGGTCATCGTGGTGTTCTTGCTGCTGGCGCTGACGATCGCGTTGCTCAACGGCGTGGTGGTGAAATTCGCGATGCGGACCATGAACAACACGTTCGAGACGGTCAACAACGAAATGACTCCCGACACCGCCGCGCCGAAGACACCGCTGCGTTCCGGCGGGCCGCAGTCGCTGGTGTCCTGGGAATCGCTGGGACATCAGGGCCGCATCTTCGTCGAGGGCGGGCCCACCGTCGCCCAGCTCACCGCATTCAACGGCGCCCCGGCGACCGAACCGATCCGCGCCTACGCCGGACTGGAATCCGCCGACGGCATCACCGCCACCGCAGAGTTGGCCGCACGGGAGTTGGAACGCACCGGCGGGCTGCGCCGCGCCGTTGTCGCGGTCGGAACCACCACGGGCACCGGCTGGATCAACGAGGCGGAAGCCGACGCGTTGGAGTACATGTACAACGGCAACACCGCGATCGTCAGCATGCAGTACTCGTTCTTGCCCAGCTGGCTGTCGTTCCTGGTGGACAAGAACAACGCCCGTCACGCCGGCCAGGCGTTGTTCGAGGCGGTTGACAGGCTGGTGCGCCGGCTGCCGGAAGCCCAACGCCCCAAGCTCGTGGTTTTCGGCGAAAGCCTGGGCTCATTCGGCGGCGAGGCGCCGTTCATGACCCTCAACAATGTCCTGGCCCGCACCGACGGCGCGCTGTTTTCCGGGCCGACGTTTCAGAACACCATCTGGACCGATCTCACCGCGACCCGCGATCGCGGCTCACCGGAATGGCTGCCGATTTACGACGACGGACACCATGTTCGGTTCGTGGCCCGTCCGGGCGACCTGGATCGCCCGAACGCCGCCTGGGACCACCCGCGGGTGATGTACCTGCAGCACGCATCCGATCCCATCGCCTGGTGGAATCCCGACCTGCTGTTCCGCAAACCCGACTGGCTGCACGAGAAACGCGGCTACGACGTGCTGCCCGAGACCGAGTGGATCCCGGTGGTGACGTTCTTGCAGGTATCGGCCGACATGGCGGTGGCGGTCGACGTGCCGCAGGGACACGGTCATGTCTACGTCGCGGACGTGGCCAACGGCTGGGCGGCAGTGCTGCGACCGCCGGGTTGGACGCCGGAGAAAACCGCCAAACTGCGTCCGCTGCTGCGCGGCAGCGACTGACGTCGCGGGACTCGTCGCTGGGTGTGCGGGGGTTTCGAGTGTCTCAAAGTCGTTAAGCCTTGATGAAGATCTGTTGCAGCGACCCATTAAGTGGAAACATCAGCGGTCCGGGGTCGGATGAATAGCGTGAGATTCGGCACTCGGTGAAAGGGAGTGAGCTATGACTTGGACACGGTCATCCGGCGTCCGCAGCAGCATCACGAAAATCGCGGTGGCGGGGATGTTGATTGCCATACCCGCGACCGCTCTCGCCATCCCGGCGTACGCGGCGCCTGCGGGCGCGACGACTGTGCTTCCGGCGCCGCTGCCGGCGGATCCACCCACCAACACGCCGGCGCCGCCTCCGCCGCCACCGGCCCCCGCGCAGTCGTCCTACACCGATGACTGGTGGGGTTATGGCATGGGCGACCCCGGCGGTGGTGGCGGAGGCGGCTAAGCCGGGCTAACGCCCGGCCAGCACCCCAGCAGCGCCCAGCGCGTGATAGCCGCCAATGACGTCGGTAGCGCGCCGCAGGCCTAGATCCTGCAGCGCGGCCGCCGCGAGGCTGGACGCGTAACCCTCTGAACAGAGGATCACCCACTCCACGTCGTCGCCGATGGCCTGCGGCAACCTGGCATCGCTGGTGGGGTCGCATCGCCACTCCAGCACGTTGCGCTCGATGACCAAGGGTTTGAGCGCCTCGGGCACCTCTCCCTCACGCGTGCGCTGAGCCTGGGGCCGGATGTCGATTAACAAAGCGCCGCGGTGCAGCGCGGCGGGCACCTCGTCGGCGGCAAGCCGGCGCAACCGGGCGCGGGCGGTATCCAAGACCTGGTCGATGCGACTCATAGATTCTCCGGTTGGTCGGTCAACTCGGTCCGCTTGCGGCGCAACGTGTTCTGCTCGGTGACGTCGTAATACGACATCACGGTCAGCGGCGGCGAATACGCGTGCACGCTCAGCGTGGGCCCCTGAATTTCGATAGCCGGCGTCACCGCGGCGACGGTCGGGGCCCACACCACGTCATGCACCCAGCCCAACGGGAACCCGGCCTGGTCGCCGGCCTCGAGACCCCGACGCCGCAATCGCTCACCGTCCCAACGGAATTCATCGAGCGACCCGGACAACAACGTCAGCGCGCCCAGTGATCCACCGTGGTCGTGCAACTCGGTGCGATGCCCCGGCGCCCAGCTGATCAGCCAGATGTCGACTTCGTCGTCACCGTGCAGCCGGGCAAACCAGCGGTCGTCGGCGGGCACGCCGGCCGGCGGGACCAGATGGTCGTAGCGCCCGCGAAGCACCTCGTCGGTGGTTTGGTCGGTGATGTGCAACAGGTCGGCCAGCCGCAGCCGGGTGGGTCCGGAAACCGACCGGACGGCCGAGGGGCGGGACAGGACGCGGTCGGCAACAAGGTTTGAAGAAACCATGAAAGAACTCCAGAACGAACGAGCGGATCAGGGGGCGGCGGCAAATCAGCGCCGACAACACTCCCAAAATCGAGTTCGCTGGGTCACGGCGCTCAGTGTTGCATAGATTGACGGGGTGCGCTGGCGCCCATGTCGCCCCCTGGTGTGGAGCGCGGCCGCCGTCGTGGCCGTCGTGCCGGCGGCGGCGGGCTGCGCGGCAGGCAACAAGACGGCGACGCCGACGTCGGCAACCCCATCCGGCGGGCCCGCCACCAAGGAGGCCGCGGCGACGGTGCCGCCCGGCGTCGTCGCTCTCTCACCCGCGGGCGTCACGACCAAGATCAACGTGCCGGCGAAATCAACCGAAGAGGAGTATTTCCAGGCCTGCCATGCCGCGAAGATATGGATGCAGGGCAAACGAGGCGAACGCCAGGCGTTGATCGAGGCCTACTTGGCGGCGGTCCAGGCGCCAGGGGTCAGCGGCACGGGCACCTGGAACACCCCGTGGGCCGCACTGCCGCTGGCGCGCCAGGCTGGGGTGATCGCCGCGGCCGAAGCGGCCGCCAACGACGAGTGCGGCTGACGCCGAGCCGGCTGGCGATCGCAATTCGGATCACGGCTGACAAAACCCGTCCGCACCGGAAAATGAAGACATGGCCGACATCGATCTCCGCGGCGCCGGGGATTCGTCGCGGCCCCGGGTCGCGTTGGCGCTCGGCAGCGGCGGCGCGCGCGGATACGCCCACGTCGGGGTGATCCACGAACTGCGCGACCGCGGATACCAGATCGTCGGGATCGCCGGTTCGTCGATGGGCGCACTGGTCGGCGGATTGCAGGCGGCGGGGCGGCTCGACGAGTTCGCCGACTGGGCGCGGTCGTTGACGCAGCGCGCCATCCTGCGGCTGCTGGATCCGTCGATCAGCGCGGCCGGTGTGCTGCGAGCCGAAAAAATTCTCGACGCGGTGCGCGACATCGTCGGTGCGGCCACCATCGAGCAGCTGTCGATCCCCTACACCGCGGTGGCGACCGATCTGTTGGCCGGCAAGTCGGTGTGGTTGCAGCGCGGGCCGCTCGACGAGGCCATCCGGGCGTCGATCGCCATCCCGGGAGTGATCGCGCCGCATGTCGTCGACGGTCGGCTGCTCGCCGACGGCGGGATCCTCGATCCGCTGCCGATGGCGCCGATCGCGGCCGTCAAAGCCGATCTGACCATCGCGGTCAGCCTGTCCGGCAGCGATTCCGGTGGCGACCCCGAGCCTGAACCCCGACCCACGACCGAGTGGCTCAACCGCATGCTGAGCAGCACATCCGCGCTGTTCGACACCGCTGCCGCGCGTTCGCTGCTCGACCGGCCCACCGCACGGGCGGTGCTCAGCCGGTTCGGAGCCGGGGACCCCGATTCCGACATCGAGGCCGGACAGGCGGACGTCGACGAGGAACCCGGTGTACCGAAGCTCGGCGGTTTCGAGGTGATGAACCGCACCATCGACATCGCCCAGGCCGCGCTGGCGCGCCACACCCTGGCCGCCTACCCGCCCGACTTGCTGATCGAGGTGCCGCGATCGGCCTGCCGCGGCTTGGAATTCCACCGTGCGGCCGAGGTGATCGACACCGGCCGCGCACTGGCCGCCCACGCGCTCGACGTCATCGAATCGCCCGACCTCGACGCCCCCCGGAGGGATCAGCCATGACACGTCAGGCTTCACCGGACGCCCCCGCACCGGACCGGCCGTGGCGACGGCCCGGTGCCGCCCGCTATGCGCTCACGCGGCTGCGCGGTCTCACGCGACCGCCGGCCGACGTCTACCCGGCGCAGGCTTCCGCGCTGGCGACCGACAACAACGTGGCGGTCCGTAGCCGTGACGGAACAGTGTTGCGCGTCAACGTGTATCGGCCACCCGACGGCGGCCCGTTCCCGGTCCTGCTGTGCGCGCATCCCTACGGCAAAGACGAACTACCCACCAAAAAGAAGCGTGGCCGCGGTTATTCGGTGTCCATCCAGTACCGGGTGCTGCGCCAACCGACGCGACCGCGGTTTTCGGATCTGACCGGCTGGGAGGCGCCTGACCCGGTGTGGTGGACGGCGCACGGGTTCGCGGTAGTCAACTGCGATCTGCGCGGTGCCGGTCGATCCGAGGGAGTCTGCTCACTGCTTTCCGATCAGGAAGCCGAGGATGTCTATGACCTGATCGAGTGGGCTGCAACGCAACCTTGGAGCACCGGCGGGGTGGGCATGATCGGCGTCTCGTATCTGGCTATCTCGCAGTGGAAAGCGGCCGCACTGCGACCACCCCACCTCAAGGCGATCGTCCCGTGGGAAGGATTCACCGACGCCTACCGCGACTTCGCCCGCAGGGGCGGCATCAGAGAGACCGGCTTCCTCAAGATATGGAGCCGCGGCCTGAGGGCCGCGCGGCTGAAATACACTCTGAACGAGGAAACCACCAAAAGACCGTTGCGCGACGAGTGGTGGCAGGCACTGGTGCCCGACTTACCGAAAATCGAAGTGCCGGCGCTGATTTGCGGCAGCTTTTCCGACAACAACCTGCACAGCTGCGGGTCGGTGCGCGCCTTCGAGCAGACCAGTTCGCCGCAACGCCATCTCTACACCCACCGCGGCGGCAAGTGGTCAACGTTCTACTCTCAGGCGGCGCTGGACACGCAGTTGGCGTTCCTCGACCGGCATCTCCGCGGTGGGACGGGCACACCGCAGCCGAGGGTCCGCCTGGAGGTTCGTGAGGACCGCGACCGTATCGTCGAGGTCCGCGAAGAAACCGACTGGCCGCTGCAGTCGACGAGCTGGACAGCGCTGCACCTCGGCGGCGGCGGACTCGCCAGTCGCGCGCCCAAACAAGGCGGCTGCATCGCGTTCGATACTCGTTCCGGCGGAGCACGATTCGGCTGGACGTTGGATGCCGACACCGAGGTCACCGGACCGATGGCGGTACGACTCTTCGTCGATGTGCGGGGCAGCGACGACGTCGACCTTTTCGTCGGTGTCGAGAAGTGGCGTGGCCGTGCGTATGTGCCGTTCGAGGGCTCCTACGGCTTCGGCCGAGACCGAATCACGTCGGGTTGGCTTAAGGCATCGATGCGGGCACTCGACGAGGCCCGCTCGCGGCCGTTCGAACCGGTGCCGGCCTTGGATCGACGTCTCCCGGTGCAAGCGGGGCAGATCGTGCAGGTCGACATCCCACTCGGGCCGTCGGCGACGCTGTTCCGGGCCGGCGAGCAGCTTCGGCTTGTCGTCGCGGGCCGGTGGCTGTGGCCCCGCAACCCACTTACCGGCCAGTTCCCGTCGGCGTACGAACCCGGCCCACACTGCAAATGCACCCTGCACTGGGGACCGGATCACGCTGCCCGACTGCTTGTTCCGGTGATCGGCTGACCCTACGAAGCGGTCGGGACAGCCTCGAGTCGCGCAGGCACGTGCTTGTGCCACGGCGTACCGGCATACACGTCACGCCATTCGGTCGAGGTCAGCGCGTTGGGGGCGACACCGGGGACTTGGGTTGCGCCGTCGTCGTCGACGAAGTCCAGGCCGTAGCCGTTGGGCAGTGACGCGTGGCCGGGAAGCATGGCCTCATTGATCTCGACACTCGCCTCGACGCTGCCAGCCGCTGTCGTGATCCGGGCTCGGCCGCCGTCGACCAACCCGAGGTGTTCGGCGTCTTCGACGCTGACGCGCAGCGCTCCCTGGGCGTCCCGCTTGCGCCACGATGGATCCCGAAAGATGTCGTTCGCGGTGAAGGGTCGTCGCTCACCGGCCGACAGCACGATCGGGAACTCGGGCGTGGTGTATTGCGTCGGGGCATCGGGCAGCCGACGGATTTCCTCGAGCAGTTGCGGCATGTCGAGATGGATCTTGTGGTCCGCATGACGGATCAGCGTGAAGTCGTCCTCGTACTCGTGCACGGTGAACGTCACTCCGGAGCGATTTTCCAGGATCGCGTCGAACAACGCGTTGCCATCGGCATGTCCGGCGCGACGAACCGCATCCGGGTAAGCCAGCGTGACATTCTGGGCCAGACCCCACACCGCCGCCGCACCGGCCAGCCCGTCAGGCAAGGTAGGCCCGAGGGTTTCATACAGCACAAACGGAAGCACTTTTCCGAGTAGCGGATTCGTGCTGACGGCCGCGATCAGCGCCTCCGCGAACGCGGTCCGACCCTCGTCGGCGGCGTCCCGCAGCGGTTGCAACTCGGCATCGTCGACAACGTTGAGGGCACGCACCAGGCGGGCCCAGATCTCCGGCTCGGGCAGGGTGCCGGGCAGCGGCTCCAGCAGCGGCCGGCGGAGGTGAAACGTGTTGCGGGGGAACTCGAGATTAAAGAATGTCGCCTCGGGTTTCTCGAACTGGCTGGCGGCCGGAAGAACGTAATCGGCGAGCCGGGCCGTTTCGGTCATGGCGACGTCGATCACGACCATCAGTTCCAGGGATTCGAACGCTTCCCGGCAGCCTGCCGAATTGGCCAGGGAATGGGCCGGGTTGCTGCTCTCCACGATCATCGCGCGGAACCGGTCTGGATGATCTGACAAGATCTCTTGCGGCACAACGTTGGAAGGAATCAGTCCACCGAGCACCGGAGCACCCGTCACCGGAGTACGCCCGACTTCGGTGCCATGGCGCATGAGCGGACCGAAGCTGGAATGCAGATGCTGGCCGCCGCGTTTGGCGAAGTTGCCGGTCAGGATCCACAACAGTTTGTTCAAGTACGAGCAAAGCGTGCTGTTGGGCGCTTGCTGTATGCCGAGATCTTCGAACACCGCGACGCTGTCCGCGGCCGCGATGCGCCGCGTCGCAGCACGCAGCAGCTCTGCATCGACACCGCACCGCGCCGCGTACTCCTCGACTTGGACGTCCCGCAGCATCCGCCGAACGGCGTCGGCGCCGCTGACATGGTGAGCAAGGAACCCCTCGTCGCACAGCTCTTCTTGGACCAGGACCGCGGCCATCGCGGCCAGACACCAGGCGTCCGTGCCGGGCCGAACGCGCAGGTGGAAATCAGCCATCTTGGCCGTATCGGTCAACACCGGATCAATGACGATCATCGAGCGATGCGGATCTTTGGCGATCTCGTTGAGGACCGTGCGGGCACGGGGGAAGCTCTGCGACATCCATGGGTTCTTGCCGACGAATACCGACACCTCGGCATGCTCGAACTCACCGCGAGTGTGGCCGCCGGTCAGGTGCGCATCGACCCAGGCCTCACCGGTCTTCTCCTGCGCCAACGCATTCGAGCGGTACCTGGAACCGACCGCCTTGAGAAATGCGCCGCTGTAGGCCCCGCCGAGATGGTTACCTTGTCCGCCGCCACCGTAGTAAAAGATCTTGTCCCCACCGTAGGTGTCGCGAATCCCTTTGACAGCGGCAGCAACTTCATCGATCGCGGTGTCCCAATCGATTTCTTCAAAGCTGCCATCGGGGCGTCGGCGCATCGGCGACGTCAACCTGGCGCGGTTGTTCTGGTAGTGATCCAGCCGCAGAGCCTTGTTGCAGGTGTAGCCCTGAGATGCCGGATGTTCCTTGTCTCCACGGATTTTGGCCAGCCTGCGGTCGTCCAGCTGCACCACGATGCCGCAGTTGCATTCGCACAGTATGCATGCGATCTGCTGCCATTCAGCTGTCATGGCGGCGATCCTTTTCAGCGATTTTCAGCGAGCTGATGCTATGCTATGCACCATAGCATAGTAGGTTGCGGAGGTCTGATGGGAGCCCGTTCCGACACCAGGCAGAAGATGCTGCTCAGTTCGGTCGAGCTGCTGCACGAGCGAGGTGCGGCCGGGGTGACGGTCGATGCCGTGCTCTCGAGGAGCCAGTCGCCACGGGGCTCGGTGTACCACCACTTCCCCGGCGGTCGAGCGGAAATCATTTCCGAGGCACTAAGGCTCGCCGGGGAGATCATCAGCGGCATCATCGAACAGCCGACTGCTTTGGGCTCGCGCGGGGCGTTGCGCCGCATCGGGAAGCTGTGGAACAGGCTGCTGCTCGAATCCGACTTCAACGCGGGCTGCCCCGTGGTCTCCGTGGCCGTCGGCGGCTCGGCCGACGATCAACACCTGCAGCCGGCCGTGGCGGAGATCTTCCAGCGTTGGGATCAGGCGCTGGTCGAAGCGATGATCGCTGACGGCGTCGACACGCAGCGCGCTCGCCGGTTGGCGACGATGGCCGTTGCCGCCATCGAAGGTGCGATCATTCTGTGCCGCGTCGAACGATCCACCGCTCCGCTCAACGACGTGATAGCCGAACTCGAGTCACTCATCGCGGCAGCAACTTTCACGGCGTCGGCAACGTGAGCTGACGACACGGTACTCAGGTGACGCCGAGGAAGGCCGCTACACCGGCCGCCTCGCGCCGGCCCTGTGCACGCCCCGCCTCCGCCGAGCCGATGCGGCAGCGCGGATCCAGCGGGTTGGGCCCGAAGGCCGCCAGCGACGTCTGATCGGCGAACACCCCTAACGCAGTACCACCAAACGCCGCGATCTCGGCAACCGGTCCGGCGCCGAACGGCGACGGCGCCGACACGCCCGCGGGCGCCAGCACCACGGCCACGTGACAGTCGTCGGCGACGTCCAGGTTAATCGTGCTGCCGATCCCGCCGTCCATATAGCGCCGGTCGCCGATTGTCACGGGCGGCCATGCTCCCGGTACCGCGCAACTGGCCGCCACCGCGTCGACCAGATCGACACCCGAATCACGGTCGAACACAACAAGTTCGCCCGTTGCAATGTTGATGGCCGTGATCCGCAACACCCGGTCCGGCCAGGCGTGCGCCGGCAGCCGCTGAGCGATCACGTCGCGCCGGACCGACTCGGCGGCGGTTTCGGTTGCCAGCGCGACTGCCCCGATCCGCTGTCGCTTCTGCGGGACCGTGGCGTCGGGTTGCGACAAGGCGGCCAGGAAGAGGTCGGTGACGGCGTCCACCCCGACGCCCGGATCGATCTCCGCCGACTGTTCCCGGACTTGCCGCGCGAACAGGTCCTCGAGGCTCAAGCCGCTGCCGATCTGCGCCGCAACCGCCGAACCGGCCGAGGTGCCCACCAGCACGTCGGAATCCAGCAGCGCCCGAGCCGCGGTCGGCGACTGATCGGCGATGCCGCGCAGAAAACCTGTCTCCCAGGCGATTCCCGCCACCCCACCGCCACCGAGCACCAGCGCCTGTCTGGTCGTCACGTCGCCGCAGTGTGCTGCGCCGCTTGCGCCGTAGCGTTGAGATCAGCAGGGCGCAGCTGGTGTCGAGGCGGATCGGGCAACACCACTTCACTGGTGATCTGGAGCGCGGAGTCGACATGGACCAGCTCGCCCGGCGCCACTAGCCGCCATCGCGGATCTTCGTCCATCCGCTCGCTGGCGAACACCACGGACGGCCGCGACTGCAGATGGTCGCTGTCCGCGCGAATGCGATTGGTGCGCAGATGGAACCGGCGATCCGACGGGGTTTCACGACGGTCCAATATGTAGAGCTTGTTGGGATCCGGGTAACGCAGTGCCCACAGATCGGTGGCGGTGCTCAGCAACACGTTGACGGCATAGATCGGGACGTTTGCGGCCAGCCAGCCCAAGGCGTCAATCAAGCCCCCCCGCACATCGCCGCCGCGCGCCCGGATCGAGGCGGTGATAAACGCGAACACCCGCTCGGAATCGGTCTGCCCCAACACCAGATCAGCGGTGCCCACTTCGCGGAGCCGCTCGTCGAGCGCATCCAGGCCTTCCACTACGCCGTTGTGCGCGAAGATCCGATTGTCCTGCAGGAAGGGATGAGTGTTGATCACCTCGTGCGCTCCGGTAGTCGCGTAGCGGACGTGCGCAATGAAGGTGGTGCCGGTCATGTCGTGGGCTTCGGTCGCGAAGTCGGCGTCCTGCCAGGCCGCCATCGGCTGCTTGTGTATCTCCGGGTGGCCTTGGCCGTCGAAAACACCGAGCCCGGTGCCGTCGGGGTTTTTCCTGCTCTGGGCAGCCAGGTTGTCCGGAGCGTCCAGCAGCCAAAACGTCGCGGTGACAACGTTGGTCCCGGCGTGCAGCCCGAAAAGTCGGCACATGGTCAGCCCGTCAGCAGCGCTGACAATGTTTCCAGCGATTTGCGCGCGTAGCCCTTCCACAGCATGCCCAACACCGGCAGCAGCGGCGCGGTGAGCGCCGAGCGGGCGTGAATGTTCCAGCGCCAGGTGACCTCGGTCGCGCTTCCGCTCGGGGTGAAGCGCCACTGGCCGTCTGCCCGCCCCACCAGCAATCCCAGCGGGCCGCTGATTCCGGTCAAGGCGTAGCCGAACGAATGCGGCGGGTCCAGGCTGGTCAGCTCTTCGTGGAAGCTGCCGCTGGGGGTCAGCATCACCACGCGGGTCTGCCCCGCGGTATCCCACTCGCCGGTCTGATCGCGGACTTCTTTGATCGGCCCGATGGGGCCGTACCAGTGGCTGAAAATCTTCGGCAGCGGCAGCGGCAACGTGCCGTCGAAGGCCTTCTCGACATCGACAGGGATGACGCGGGACTGCTCGACGGCCAATGAGCTTGTCATGACCGCAGGCTACCGCGACAGCCCGGGCGCGGCCCGCGCGGTGATCAGCGGCAGGTCGAAGAAGCTCTGGATGCCGGCCGGGGCCGCGCACGTCGCCGGGACGGCGTTGACGCAGTGCGCCGCGGTCGCGAGGATGCCGGGGTTGCTCTTCAGCCCGGCCTCCACGCTTTCCGGCTGCCAGCCCTTGACCGTGATGAAGGCGTCCGGGTTGCCGCGGACTTCGATTTCGTAGCGTTCCCCGGCCGGGCCGAACGACCAAGGCGGATCGAGGTTTTCCTCGCCCATCAGCCAGTTCACCGTGATCCGGACGACCACCGTATCGCCGACCAGCGCCTCCCAGTGGAAGCGGCGCCCGGCGACCTGCCCCGGCTCGATCACCCCGATCGGTGAGTCGATCGGCGCGCTGGCCACCGCGATCTCCTGCGATGTGCGGAACTCGGGTTCGGCGGCGAAACCCAACCGGTCGACGCACAGCCGCACTGATTGGATGAATCCGCCGTCGAGAATCTTCTGCATCGGCCCGGTCAACGCCTTGTCCGGCATGCCACCGAAGCCCATCACATAGCGCAGCACATCCGGTGCACCGTAGGTCCGCAGATCGGAAAACTCCTCGGAGCGAACGAAAGTGACGCCGGTGGACATCACCGAGAGCAGCAACGGGAACAGCTCGGTCGCCGCGCCCGGACCGATGCCGGCGCCGTGCAGGGTCGCGTTGCCGGCCTGCGCGGCAACCTCCAGCGGTGCGGCCTCCCGCTCGCTCGGATAGAACCAGCCCACGGGGGTGACGACATTCTTGCCGGAGCGCAGCAGTGCCGCGACTTCGTCGGCATTGGGCAGCAGCGGCGCGTAGATGACGGCATCGGCGTCGAGCGCGAGGATGTCGTCGAGGCTGTTGGTCGCGGTCACGCCGAGCGCCGGTGTGCCGATGATCTCGCCGACGTCCTTGCCGCTCTTGGCCTCTGAATACACCCAACAACCGGCGAGTTCGAGTTCGGGGTGCTCGAGCACGCCTCTGATCGCGGCCACACCGACCGACCCCGTTGCCCATTGAATCACCCGCAGGCTCATGACCGTCCTCTTCCCGTCAGTCCCGCGCTTCGCTCACCTGATAGACGCCGTCGGCGTACCGGGACCGGATGGTCTTCTTGTCGTACTTGCCGACACTGGTCCGCGGAATTTCGTCGACAAAGGTCCAGCGTTCCGGCAACCACCATCGAACGACCTTGTCGGCCAGGAAGGTTCGCAGTTCATCGGCGCTGACGTCTGAGCCTTCGTTGGCGACGACGACGGCCAGCGGTCGTTCCTGCCACCGTTCGTCGGGTACCCCGACCACGGCGGCCTCGACCACGTCCGGGTGTGCGACCAGGCAGTTCTCCAGTTCGACCGACGAAATCCATTCTCCGCCAGACTTGATCACGTCTTTGGCCCGATCGGTCAGCGTGATGAAGCCCCGTTCATGGATGCGGCCCACATCGCCGGTCCGCAGCCAGCCGGAGTCGAATTTCGACTCGTCGTGCCCCCGGTAGTAGGAACTGGTGATCCACGGACCGCGGACTTCCACCTCGCCGACAGCTTCGTTGTCGTTGGGTAGCACCCGGCCGTGGTCATCGACGATCCGGGCTTCCACGCCGCATATCGGCTGCCCCTGGCTCGCACGGAACGTCCAGTGCTCCTCCTCGTCGGTGTCCGGCGGTGGCCAGGCCATGGTTGCCATTGGCGAGGTTTCGGTCATCCCCCACAGCTGGCGGATCTGGACGCCGTGTTTGTCCTCGAAGGCGCGCATCATCGAGACCGGCACGGCCGAGCCGCCGCAAGGGACGATTCGCAGCGAAGAGATATCGTGGCCAGGGTTCTTGTCCAGGTAGTGCATGACGTCGTTCCAGATGGTCGGTACCGCGCCGGCGACGGTGGGCCGCAGCTTTTCGACCATGTCGATCAGCGACTTGGCGTCAAGATGGCAATCGGGCAGCACCAGGTCGGCGCCCGCCATCAGCGCCGCATACGGCAGACCCCAGCCGTTGGCGTGGAACATCGGCACGATGGGCAGCACGCAATCGCTGGAACTGACGCCAATGCCGTTGCTGGTGCAGGTCGCCATGGTGTGCAGATAGGTCGAACGATGGCTGTAGACGACGCCTTTCGGGTTGCCGGTGGTGCCGCTGGTGTAACACATCGCGGCCGCGGAGTCCTCGTCGATGTCGGGCCAGTCGAATTCGATTGGCTCGTCGGCGATCACATCGGCGTAGCGCAGCACCGTCTTGCCCGACTCCTCCAGTGCCGCGGTGTCGCCCTCGCCGACCGCGATCACGGTGTGCACGGTGTCAAGCTCGGCGAGTATCGGCGTGAGCAGTTTGGCCAGCGAAAGATCGACTAATACCACCTGGTCTTCGGCCTCGTTTGCGACGTAGACGATCTGCTCGGGAAAGAGCCGGATGTTGAGCGTGTGCAGGACGGCGCCCATCGCCGGTATCGCCAGATACGCCGTCAGGTGTTCGGTGTTGTTCCACATGAACGTGCCGACCCGCTGGTCGCCGTCGATACCCACGCGGCGCAACGCGTGCGCCAGCTGCGACGTCTGACGCCCGAGGTCGGCGTAGCTGGTTTCGCGGTAACCGCTGTCGGTCGCGGTGGTGACCTTGCGTGCGCCGTGGACGCCCGCGGCGTGTCGCAGGATGGCAGTAATCGTCAACGGAAAGCTCTGCATGGTACTGCGCATCGATGGACCGCCTCATGGTTCGCCCGCTTGCTGCCCAGGGCCGGGCCCACCTGCTGCCCGCCCTGGTGGCGATCATCGCACGACCGAACAATCGCCGTGGCGGCGATCTGGTCGGGGCGCCTGCTAGACCGGCGTCGGCTCGAGGTCCAGCGGGTTCGACAGCGCCCACTGGTGCGGGGCGGTAGGCACCTCGTCGGGCGTCGGCGCGCCGGCCGATGCGGTCGTCAGCACGGTGATCTCGCCGGCGTAGTCGGCGATGTACAAGCGCTTCCCATCCGGGCTCTCGGTCACGCACGACGGCTGCGCACCGACCACGATGCTGCCGATCACGTCGTGCGTTGAGGTGGACAACACCGTGACGCTGTGGGCGCCGACGAGATATGCGCGCTGGCCGTCGCGGCTCAACGCCAATTGCGTCAGCCAGCCGGCGGTCTCGCCGATCTTGTAGGTGTTGGCGACGGTGTCGGTCCGGGTGTCGACCACGTCGAGCACCGCACCAAAGTCGGGACCGCAACTGCCGACATACGCGGTGGCGCCATCAGCGCTGAGCGCGATATCCCGGATCGGCGAACCGATCTCGATGGTGTTCACCACGCGGTTGGACTGCGTGTCGATGACGACGAGTTCCGCCGCGAATGGTCCGTTGGCCGCGACATACAGCCGGCGCCCGTCCGGGCTGACGCGCACGCACTCCACGGTGGTGCCGGCCGTCGCCGCGATGCCGATGGCGTCTTCGTTGCCGGTCGTGGTGTCGAGGATCGCGACATCGGCGCCGTTGGCCGCAGTCCGGCTGGCGTAAAGGCGCTTTCCGTCCGGGCTGAGGGCCAAATCGGTCACGCTGTGCGCCACCCGGTGCTCCGCGACGACCTGATTGGCATCGATGTCGAAGACCAGAATCGAGTCATATGCCGGCGATGTAGTGCTGACGTAGGCACGGCCTTCCGGCGCGTCTGACACGGCAACGGCGAACGGTTCGTCGATGTCGCCGACCGTTAGGTCGACCGCGCGACGACCGGTGTCGATCAGCGACACGCTGTCGTCGCCGTAATGCGTCACCATCAGCCGGGTGCCGTCGGGGCTGACGGCGATCCCGCTCACGGCGCCTTGCTGCATGGCGATTTCGCCTTCCACCGTGAAGCCCGGGGCCGCTTCGATCTCGCGAAATTCGTTCATACGGCTTACATCGCTCACAGTGGTACCAGCCTCTACTCGTGGTCCGTGGTGGGCGGACGTTCGGCATCTGGGCGGTTAAACGCTTCGCGCGGTCTAATGCTTCCGCAGACCGCCCAGATCCCTCGCATAGGCGCGTCGAGCGCCGCTTCCGGCCGAGTCTAGCGGCCGAATTTGCGCCGGAATAGTGCGACACGACCGATTGTCACCTATGTCACTTCGGTAACTCAGAGTGCGCTTAGGCGTTATTTCTTGTGGCTTCGTTCCAATTTCAACCAGCAAACGGGATACTCCGTCTCACCAGGTGGTTCGCCACGTCCGCTAACGGCGAGATGGATATCGTTCCACTATCAATTAATAAGCGTTTCTTAACGTTTGGGAACGGAAATGAGGTCCAAATCACATTTATGTGAAGAGGCACTCTCGCCGGCGACGTCGGACTGCTTGCCGGCTTGGGCTAACCGCTAATTTCGGCACGCGCGGCAGACTTGGAGGACCTTGACCGCAGGTTACTTCAGTCGCTGTGGCGTATCGAGTTTGTTGCGATGGTCCTCGACGTTCAGCGTCATCGTTTGACCGGGCGTTACGTCGACCAACGTTTTATCGTTGCAGGATGAGCGAGTCAGCACAGGTTGACCCGAACCGCTACGAAAAGATGTACCTCGATCAGCAGGTGGCGCAGGGCTTGCCCGCAGCGACACCGTGGGACATCGGCGGTCCACAGCAGGTCGTGAAGCAACTCGTCGCACTGGGGGCGGTCCAGGGCGAGGTTCTCGACCCCGGTACCGGGCCGGGCCACCATGCCATTTACTTCGCGTCGAAGGGCTACCCGGCGACGGGCATCGACTCCTCAGCCGCCGCAATCGAACGCGCGAAGGAGAATGCCCGGAGAGCCGGTGTGTCGGTGAACTTCTATGTGGGCGACGCATCGAGGCTCGAGGGTCTGGAGAACCGTTTTGACACCGTCGTCGACTGCGCGTTTTATCACGTCTTTTCCGATGTGCCCGAGGTGAGCAGGTCGTATGCCCGGGCTTTGCACCGGGCGACCAGGCCCGGTGCGCGGCTGTACATGTTCGAGTTCGCACCCGGTGGTGTCAACGGCATCGGTGCACCGCGGTCGCTGTCCGAGGACAACTTCCGGCACGTCTTCCCCGACGCCGGTTGGGAGATCTCATATCTGGAGCCAAGCACGTATCAGGTCAACATGAGCATCACGGCTTTTGAAACGATGCTGGCGCGCAATCCCGATAAGGCCGAGGAGATCAAGCTCGCCGCACTGCGGTTCAAATTGATCGAGCCAACGCTGACCAATGGTCGGGCACACGCCCCGGTGTGGGAGATGCATGCCACCCGCATCGACTGATCGGCGGGAAAGGCTCACCGAGATATCCCAGCAACCTGGCTGTAGATTCAAACGGCCATGAACGACAGTGACGTAGACGAGACCGCGTCCCCGCTGCACCACAAGGAGAGTCCGTTCTTCGCAGCAGACCGCGCCGCCTACTGGCGCCACCTTCGCGACCTAGGCCCGGTAGTGAAAATAGACGCCGGCGACCCGATGCTGCACGGTTACTATCTGACCCGCCGTGACGACGTGCGTGGCGCGTTGCTCGACCCGCAAACATTTGCGTCGCCGCCGAAAACCTTTGCGATTCACTTGTTCGGCGCACCGCTTCCTCAGGTGCCGCTGTCTTGCGGCACGCGAGAGGAGCATGCCCGTTTCGGCAGCGTCTTGCATCCGCTCTTCAGCCCTAGAGCGTTGACCCCCTTCGCTCCGGAATTGCGGGCCCGGGCCGCGAAACTGGTCGACAAAGTCGCCGGCAGAAGGCAGTGTGATGCGGTCAGCGTCGCCGACACCTATGCCAGCCAAGCGCTGTTCATGGTCTGCGGGCTACCGCCCGACGACACCCGGGCGGCCGAGATGGCTTCGGCCGCAGTAATCGGCGACACCACCGGAAGCGCCCAAATCGAACTCTTCAAGTGGCTGAACACCAGCTTCGACGCCGGGCTGAGAGATCCCGAGCGGCCGCCCGGTATTCTGTGGCCGCTACTGGAACAACTCGTCGGTGATAAAGATTTTCCGCTCACCCAGGTCGAAGTGGCGTCGGTCATCCTTTTATTGTTCTCGGTTGCAGGCATTGAAATGGTAGCCTCGGCAATCACTTTCGCCCTTCTATATCTCGCGCGCGACCCGCAACTGCGGGCCCAGCTGCGCGAGGACCCAGCGCAGATCCCCGCGTTCGCCGAGGAGATCTTCCGTTTGGAGCCGCCTGGGCCGGCCATTCCGCGCATAACCACGAGAACAGTCGAGGTCGGTGGTGTCGCAATCCCGCCGCTCAGTTCGGTGTGGCTGGCTCTGGAAGCCGCGGGCAGAACAAACGGCGGCGATGAGATATCGAGGGGCAGCAACGGCGAGGTCCGGCGCCAGCGCCACTGGGCATTCGGCGGCGGCATGCATAGATGCCTGGGCATGCACCTGGCTCGTCTTGAAATGGATGCGTTTGTGACCGAGTGGTTGAACCGAATCCCGGATTTCGAACTCAAACCGGGTTTCACCCCGACCATCGTGCAAAAGCCAACTAGCGTGACGCACCTGCGCCGCCTGAAGCTGCGCTGGTAGGCAGGACCGACGTGGACGACGCCGACCTAGAGACCCACATCAATGGGTTCCTGGCAGCGGTCGGAGAGCGCCCAGAGGAACTGATGCCGATGCGCCTAGCAGAAATCGAACAACCGAACCCGCAGGACCCCGAAGACCTTCGGCGCTACGTCGGTGACCTCAAGAGGGCATACGGGCAAGGGTTGCTGGACATGTACCAACGGATCGAGTCGCACGGCCGGGCTGTATGTTCGCTGACAGCTGAAGCCGAGATAACCGAGCGTGTCCGGCAGATCATGACGTTGGTGGCACAGGACGGCGAGGATGTCCCGAAAATTCTGGCGAGCTTTCAGGACGCCGCGAACCAGCTCAATCCTCTCGCGGTCGTACAGCTGTTCATGACAATTCAAGGTGCCAGTGCCGGCGGGCTGCCGCGTCAGGCTCAGCGAGACGCGTTGATACTT
>NZ_DATFZD010000253.1:0-3165 GCF_035314665.1 Mycobacterium sp.
AGTTCGGCCGGGTGCGCCTCGGCCCGGCTGGTCGGGTTGGAAAGCGGGAAGATGATCGGCCGCTTGGTCTTGCCGGCCATCTCGCGCACGATCTCTTCGGTGAAGGCACCGGCGGCGGTGGACAGGCCGAGCAGGACACCGACGTCGACATGGTGGACGACATCGGCGAGCTGCGCAGGCCCCGACAGGCCCCAGCTCGCGACGCGGCTGGCGGGCTGAGCGAATCCCCGCTGTGCGTCAGACAGATCTGTACGGTCATCGGTGAGCAGACCCACCACGTCGACCACCCAGATTCGTTCGGAGGCAGCCTGTTCGGATAATCCCTCGATCACCATCTGCCGACGGACCATGTCGAGCACTCCGATGCCGGCGGAGCCGGCGCCCAGCATGACGACCTGCTGTTGCGACAGCGGGCGTCCGGCCACTTTGGCGGCGCCGTGCAGTGCGCCGAGGGTGACAGCCGCGGTGCCCTGAATGTCGTCGTTGAAGGTTAGGAGCTTGTCGCGGTAGCGGGAAAGGATTGGCAGTGCGTGCACGGTGGCGAAGTCTTCCCACTGCAACAGGACATTTGGTAGCGCCTTGCGAACGGCGGCGACGAACTTGTCGATGAACGCGTGGTACTCATCGTCGTCGAGGCGTCGGTGGCGCGAGCCAAGGTACTGCGGGTCGTCGAGCAGTTCGACGTTGTCGGTTCCGACGTCGAGCACGATCGGCAGTGTGCGCGCGGGGTCGATTCCGCCGATGAGGGTGTAGAGCGACAGCTTGCCGATCGGAATGCCCATCCCGCCGATGCCCTGGTCGCCCAGCCCAAGGATCCGCTGTCCGTCGGTCACCACTATCACGTCTACCTCGGGTTGGGGCCGGTTGCCCAGCACCTCGTCAAGACAGTCGCGGTCGGCATAAGAAACGAACAATCCCCTTGGCCGCCGGTAGATTTCGCTGAAACGCTCGCAGGCCTCACCCACGGTCGGGGTGTAGATGATCGGGAGGGTCTCGGGGATGTGGTCGCGCATCACGTGGTAGAACAGCGTCTCGTTGCGGTCCTGCAGCGCACGCAGATAGATGTGTTGGTCGAGACCCTCACGTCGAGTGCAGAATTCATGCCAGCAATGCGCAGCTTGCTCTTCCAGCGTTTTCACCGTCGCTGGTAGCAGGCCCCTGAGGCCGAGCCGGCGACGTTCGTCTTCGGTGAAGGCCGTGCCCTTAGTGGTCAGAGCATCGAAAAGGGCAGCCGTCCCGCGCTTTTCGTTAGGCATCGCTAGGCACCTGCGTCCTCGCCGATCCAGACGGTTTTCGCGTTCATGAACTCACGCATGCCGAGGTCGGACAGTTCGCGCCCATAGCCGCTGAGTTTCACTCCCCCGAAAGGGATCTCCGGATAACTGGTCGTGTTTCCGTTGATGAATGCCATGCCCGACTGGACATCTCGGACGAATAGTTGTCGCTCGGCCTCGTCTTCGCTCCATAAATTCGACCCCAGCCCGTACGGGTGGCCGTTGGTCAACTCCAGCGCCGCCTCCAAAGAGGGCACCGACCACACCTGAGCCACCGGGCCGAAGACTTCTTCGTGGTACATGTTCATGTCAGGCGTGATGTTCGTCAGGACGGTCGGCGGGTAGAACCAGCCGGGCCCGTCCGGTCGTTTTCCGCCGACCAGCACCTCGGCGCCCTTGGCGACCGCATCGTCCACGTACGCTTCGACGTCGTCGCGGCCGGATTCGGTTGCCAGCGGGCCGACGTCGGTTGCCGCGTCCATCGGGTCGCCCACCACCAACGCCCCCATCTTCGCGACAAACTTCTCGATGAACGCGTCGTAGATGTCGTCGTGGACGAAGAACCGCTTGCCATTGATGCAGGACTGCCCGTTGTTCAGAGTCCGGGCCTTGACCGCGACATCGGTGGCCCGCTCCAGGTTGGTGGAGGGCATGACGATGAAGGGGTCCGAGCCGCCCAATTCGAGGACTACCTTCTTGATCTCTGAGCCGGCGATGGTGGCCACCGACCGTCCCGCGGGCTCACTGCCGGTCAGGGTCGCGGCCTTCACCCGGTCATCTCGCAGTACCTGCTCTACGCGCCTGGCGGAGATCAGCAGGGTCTGGAACACGTCGTCCGGGAAACCCGCGTCGCGGAAGAGCTGCTCCATGTAGAGGGCGGTCTGCGGCACGTTGGAGGCGTGCTTGAGGATCCCGACGTTCCCGGCCGTCAGGGCGGGTGCCGCGAACCGCATCGCCTGCCACAGCGGCAGATTCCACGGCATCACCGCGAGCACAACACCCAGGGGCTGATAGGTCACGTAGGTCTGCTTGGCGCCGACGCGCGCGCCGTCTGCGGGCAGGGCCCGCAAGAACCCGGGGCCCTCGGCTGCGTAGAAACGAAGCCCGCGAACGCACTTGGCGACTTCCTCGTGCGCGGCTCGTAAGGTCTTGCCCATCTCGGTGGTGATCAACTCGCTGACGGAGTCGGCCTCGTTTTCCAGGTTGTCGGCCGCCTTCACGAGCCACCCGGCGCGTTGCTCGACGCTGGTCAGTCGGTACGACTCGGCGGCCGCGGCCGCTCGAGCGAGTTTGTCTTCGAGTTCCTTGTCGGTGAGTTCGTCGAAGCTCTTGAGGATCTCACCGGTGACAGGACTAGTCGTCGCGATAGCCATGGATGGATCGTATGGCCACCAGGTGAATCGTGAACTGCCTCGCGATTGAAATCTTGGGCGGTGATCGTTCGAAACATTCTTTATCTGCGCTGGTGCTTGTGGTCCCGGCTGGGATCGAACCAGCGACCTTCCGCGTGTGAAGCGGACGCTCTCCCACTGAGCCACGGGACCGGCGCCAAGAGGCGAACGACGTCGAAGATTAGCACGCGCGGGCGTCTCGGCAGAACGCGCTGCATGGGCCGCGGATGGCGGCGCGCCTGACGGTGCCAAGAAATTTGTGCGGGCCTAGTCAGGTGGACTATCGTCGTGCTTCGCACCGGGCGATGATCTCGTCCGTTGCGCGCGGATGTAGCGCAGTTGGTAGCGCATCACCTTGCCAAGGTGAGGGTCGCGGGTTCGAATCCCGTCATCCGCTCGAGGGTGCAAGTGGCATCAAACCCCGCGGTGGAGTGGCCGAGTGGTGAGGCAACGGCCTGCAAAGCCGTGCACACGGGTTCGATTCCCGTCTCCACCTCCAA
>NZ_DATFZD010000254.1:0-14681 GCF_035314665.1 Mycobacterium sp.
AGGTGGGCTGCGGGCGGCGTTCAAGACGCTGGCGCGCCGCTCACCGGTGCCCGTCAACCTCGACGTCGCGATCGAGCAACGGTTGCCCGACTCCGTTGAGGTCGCCGCCTACTACGTGGTCGCCGAGGCGCTCACCAACGCCGCCAAGCACGCTCACGCCTCCCAGGTTAAGGTGCGGGCACACGCCACCGACGAAAGCCTCAACCTTTTCATCTCGGACGACGGGGTCGGCGGGGCCGATTCGCGTAAGGGCTCCGGGCTCATCGGACTCAAAGACCGTATCGAGGTACTCGGCGGCCGGATACAGTTCGCCAGTCCTCCCGGAGGCGGGACAGCGCTTGACATCACCATCCCACGTGCAGCAAATCACAATGTGATCCCGGCCGTTTGACGCTGCCTGCGGTGCGGTGCTGACCTTTCCTCGTAGTCGCTAGTTCGGCCGTCGGCTAGTCGCAGGAGCCGGTACTCGCGGTGGCGAGCGGCAGCTCGACGCGCAGGCTGGTCCCGGCTCCGCGCGGGCTGTGCACATCGATGTGGCCGCCAAGCGCCTCCACGCGGTCTTTGAGGCCGAGCAGGCCGGTGCCACCCGCGAAGTCGGCCCCTCCGACGCCGTTGTCACAGATGTCGGCCCGCAGGACCGCGACGTCGGCTTCGACGGTCACCGTGACGGCCGAGGCGCGTGCGTGCTTGGCCGCGTTGGTCAGTGCCTCCGCGACGATGTAGTAAGCGCTGACCTCGACATGATCGGGCAGCCGCCCGTTGACGCGCACGTCGAGCTGGACTGGGATCGGCGAGCGGCTGGTCAGTGCGCGCAACGCCGGGGCGAGGCCACCTTTTGTCAGGATCGCTGGGTGTATGCCGCGCGAAATCTCGCGCAGCTCCTCGATCGCCTTGGTGGCCTGCGCAATGGCGCGGTCAAGCTGCGCCCGAAGCTGGCCCGCCTCTGGCGGCACGTCGGACTGCGCCATCCGAAGATGCATCGCCAGCGACACGAGCTGCTGTTGGGCGCCGTCGTGTAGGTCTCGTTCGATCTGACGGCGGGTGTGGTCGGCGGCGGCCACGATCCGCGCACGTGACGCGGCGAGCTGGGAATAAAGTTGGGCGTTGTCGAGCGAGACGGCGAGCTGGCCCGCGATCAGCTTCACGGCGTCGAGGCGCTCGTCGGTGAACGCCCCGCGGATCAGGCGATTCTCCAGGAGCACCACCGCGCGCAGCCGGCCGCGGCTGAGGATCGGCAGCGCCAGCAGCGAGCAGCGGTCGATGTCGGCGTAATAGGGGTCGCGGGCGAAGCGGTCATCAGTGGTGGCGTCGGCGGCGACCAGCGCTTCATGCATCCGCTCGACGTAGCGGAGCACCGACATCGGCACGGCACGAGCGTGACCGCTGCCGCTGAGGGCTACGGTGTCGCCCGCTGGTGCGGGCAGCAACCAGTCCTGGCGGTCCTCGCTCCACAGCATCAGCTGGACTGCGGTGGCGCCGGTCATCGCGGCGAGCACGTCGACGACGCGGGCGTGCAGCCCGTCGATGGTCGTTTCGGAGCTCAGCGCCTGCGACGCGGAAACGATCCCGAGCAGGTCGATGGTTCCGGTGGTGAGTATCGAAGCCTGCCGGCGCAGAGCTGCAGCTCGGTCGCCGGATTCGCCCGGCGCGTCGGCAGGCGGCCGCAGTACCGGATACGCCGAGTCAAGCTGGGCGACTTTGGCCGTTGCGCCCCAGGCCAGGTATTCCTGGCGGGCCTGGGCGAGAAGGTCAAAGCCGGCGTGTGTTAAGCCACGTGCCAGGGTGAAGCGCGCCGCGCGCTCGGTGATCAGCGCCCGATGCCACGGGCGCTGCCGGCCGGCCACTTCATCGCGGGCCGCCTCGAAGGCCAGCGCAGCCGCCCCGACATCACCGGCGGCCCAGGCCCGCTCGGCCTCCAGCAGGCGTAGCAGGTGCAGGAAATTCATGGGCGCTTCTTCGGCGCGAGCGCTCAGCCACCCGATCAGATCGTCCACCTCGGACAGCAGTCCGGGTCGTTCATCAGCTGCAGCGCCTCGGGCGTCGGCGGCCAGGGCCAGTCCGCGAAGCAGACGGGCCACCGCGGTCACGTAGTTGCCGAGGGCAAAAGGCAGCGCCTGCATCGCCGCGGCGGTGTGTCGTCTCAGGGTCGCCGGATCGTCGAAGATGGCGGCGGCGATCGCGTGGCTGAGGTATCCATAGAAGGGCACTGCTGGGTCGTCGGCGTCCCGGTCGATCGGCACCAACCCAGTTGATGCGACGGCGGTTTCGCCGCGCAGCGCATCTGCCAACCCCCGGTAGGCCTCCACCCACTGCCCCATCGGTTCGATGCCGACCCGCCGCACGAAGGCCAATGCCTTCTCCGCCTCGGCGACGTAGACATCGAGCGTGGGCACGAAATCCAGCCGCCCCCCGTAGGTGTGGGCCACGGTATAGCCGGCGGTGGCCAGGTCGCCGCCTTTGATCAGACCGTCGCGGGCCCGCTTTGCTTGTTGGACGCTGCTTTCCAGCGACTCGAACCAGCAACTGAAGTAAGACGACACGAACCGCGCCAATGAGGTCTCGGGCTCATAGCCGCGGGCTGCTGCAACGGTCATGATCCGACGCGACGCCCGGTGTGCGGCGCCGTAGTCGTCGCGCAGCGCGATCGCGGTGGCTGCCGAATAGCTTGCGGGCCCGACAATTCCACGGGCGGTGCCGTGGTCGAGCCAAATCTGCAGCGCCTCCAGGCTCAGCCACGCCTGTAGGAAGGTGTCGCCGGCGAAGGTCGCGGTCGGGAAGACCGCGCTGAACAGACAAGTCACGGCGAGTAGGGTCGCATCGGTGATTTCGGGCCGGGCCAGATCATCGGTCTCATCGGTGTGATCCAGCCACCGGTACAGATACTCGAAGTAGCGCTCGAGCATCTCCGGGAGCTGGTCAGGGGCCGGGACGGTCCAGCCCAGCTCGCGCAGCGCGTCCACGGCAAGCTCGATCGCCTCGGTGTAAAGCTTTCGATTGGTCAGGCTGCGCACCTGCACGCAGGTCGCGTCCACCCGCTGCAGCACAGTGGTGCTCAGCCGTTCGAGGATGCGGTAGTCCTCGTCGGCCTCCTCCAGCCGACCCAGACAGAACAGGGCGGTGAGGCGCCCGGTGTGCAGCTCGATCAGCGTGGCGGTATCGCCCGGGTTCGCAACCCGCAGTGCACCGGACAGGAGCGTTTGGACCTGGCTGTACTCGCCGATCAGCGTGGCCTGCTCGGCGGCGCGCCGCAGCAGCGCGACCACCTGAGACCGCTCCGCGGCGTCGGCGACCGCCTCAACCACCGGCAGGTACTGCTCGGCGGCGACGGCGAAGAGCTGAGGTTTGGCCGCCAACCGCCGCGCGAGTTCCAGTTGCACGCTGCGCCGCCGCTCGGGACCAACCTCGGCCAGGATGGCTTCGCGGATGCGGTCGTGATGGAACCTAACCGCGTCATTGGCCCCAGTCTCGGCTACCAAAACGCCCTGTTCGAGGGCGGGTGCTAAGAGCTGTTCCACCACGTCGAGCGACTCGGCGGTCGCGGCCGTCAGCACGCTCAGCTCGGCTCGCCCGCCCAGACAAGCCATCACCTCCAGCATTTCCCGCGACGACGTCGGCAGGGCCGCCAAACGTGCCATCGGAATTTCGGCCAACTCGGAGCGGGCCAAAAGAGAGCGCACGTCGGCCCCGTCCCAACGCCACCCGGTCGAGGTCGGGGCCAGGATGCCCTCGTGACGCAGCGCGTTGAGCAACTCCACCGTCTCGTAGGGGTTACCGCGCGTATGCGGCTCGATGAGCTCGGCCAACGCGCCGGCAGCAGCCTGGTCGACACGCAGGGTTTCGGCGACCAAGGCCGCCACGCTCGGCCTGGCCAAGTTCACCAGATGCAGGTGGGTCACGCCGGGCTGTTGCCGCCACCGCGACAGTGACGGCGCCAGCGGATGCGTCGGGTCCACCTCGTCGCGGTAGGCACCCACCAGCAGCAGGCCCTCGACTTGTTCGCTTAAAGCTAGGTCGATGACGCCGACGGAGGCGGGTCCCGCCCATTGCAGGTCGTCGACGAACACCACCACCGGCCGTTTCCGCGAAGCCACAGCCCGCAGCGTGTCCACCGCGCTGTGCTGCACCCGCACTTGGGCGGTCAGCGGATCGCCCGCCTCCGCGGGCACGCCCAGCAGCGCCGCGAACTCCGGCACCGCCGCAGCGGCCACGCCCGCGTTCGCCCCCAGTGCCGTCACGATGCGTTCCCGGAGCTCGACCAGCTCATCGTCGGGCTCGGCCAGCAACAGCCGACCCAAGGCGCGAAGCGCCTGAAAAATGCCGTCGAACTCCAGGTCCCGCCGGTACTGGTCGAACTTGCCGGCCACAAACCAGCCATCGTTACCGGTCACCACCGCACGCAGCTGATCCACCAACGCCGTTTTCCCTACCCCGGCTTCCCCACCGACCAGCACGCCGCGGCATCCACCCGTCAGCGCATCATCAAACGCCGCACTCAGTGCCACCACCTCGTCATCGCGCCCGATCAGCCGCGAGGGTGGCAGCAGCCGCGCGGGAAAATCTCGCCCGCCGACCGGCGGCGCAGCCGCCGTCGAGACACCGTGTTCGCGCAACTGCTGCAAGTCATAGACCAGGCCGTCGGCCGACTGGTAGCGGTCGTCGGGTTCCTTTTCCAACAGATGCATGATGATCGCCGACAGCATCTCCGGTACTGCCGCATTGATCTCGTCCGGCGGTACGGGCACCCGCGCCAAATGATCATGCGTAAGCCGCAATGGGTCCTGCGAGCCGAACGGCGGCTCACCGGTGGCCCACTCGTAGAGTGTTGCGCCCAACGCATACAAGTCAGCGCGCTGATCCACCGGCCGCCCGGTACGCCCGGTCTGCTCGGGCGCCAAATACGCCAGTGTGCCGACAATTTGGCTGTGGTGGGTGAACGCGGGACGGATCTCGGCCAGCGACGTCGCCAAGCCGAAACTCACCAGGGTGAGCGCTCCGCCGGACGAAATCAGCATGTTTGCCGGGCAGATGTCGCGGTGCAGCACGCCACGGCCATGCATGCCCGCCACCGCTTTGGCCAACCCCGCCGCCAAGCCGATCAGCTCGTCGATCTCGAGAGGCCTGACCGGCTGCGCCAGGCTCGCGTGGCCGGCGTCGGCCAGCGTGATCGACCCGGAGTAGCGCGGCTCATCCAACACCTGCGCCACGCCCACCACCCCGCGCAGCCGCTCAAGGATAGCCACCTCATGCTGCAGCCGGCGTGCGGCGTCCGGTCCCAGCGGCTCCTTAAGGATGACCGTGCGCCCAGATGAGAAAACCCGCGTCACGCGTATGCGTTCGTTCTCATGCACTATCTCGGCCCGAACGGGTAGATCCCGATCAGGCAAAACCGCGCCTTCGCCCATCTTCGACTACCTCACACACGGCCGAAACCCGCCTCTTACCTAACACCTATTCGCGCGCAATCGCGATAATTCCGCCGGACCATGGCTTTGGAAGAAGCCTCAAGCTTTCAGGACGGCGCGGGTATCTCGAACGCGTTGAGGATCGCGCACACCGTGTGATAGATGCCGGTGAGTACGACGGTTTCCATGACGCCGTCGGGCCCGAGCAACGCTTCTGCCTCGCGGTAGAGCGCCTCGTCGAGATGACGCTCAAGCGAAAGTGCACGGGCGACCCGGTGGGCTACCGTCTCTGCGTCCGTGAGATCCTTTGGCAGCCCACCGTCGGCCAGTGTTCGCACCGCGTCGTCGGATAGACCGACATGCCGGCCAACGGCGCAATGCGCGTAGAGCTCATAGGGGGCCTGCCAGACCGCCCCGACGGTCAAAATGATGACCTCCCTGCTACGTTTGCCCAGGGACGTGTCTTTCTGCTCGGCGACCGCAAGCTCGATGAAGGCCGACGAGATGGCCGGGGTCAGCAGGGCCGCATTGAAGGGTCCAATGAGTCGGCCTGTCTCGGTGCAGGCTTGGAAATCCGCATCCGCCGCCCACGGGACCGCCGCGTTCATGAGCCAGTCGAAGAGCTCTTTCTGTGCTGGATCCAGTGATTCGCGGTCGTAAAGCGGAAGGCGCCCGCCCAGGGCGCTGTGGTCAACCGACATGAGTCCTGTCCTAGCTTTCCATTTCGTGGGTTTCAACCCGTTATCTCGCCAAACCGTCGAAAGCCTTGCTTACTAACGGATCTCGTTGAACCAGTCCTCGGCAGCGTCATACGCATCGCGATGCCATCGCACTGAGTCGACGTTGGGCGCAACCTTTTCGACTCGTTAAGCGTTGTCATATCCGCGCTACCTAAAGGGATGCCGCGTTCAAACACGTGTGTCGTTAGCGCCAACCCGAATCTATATACCCGGCCAGCAGGCGCGGCACACCGCGAATGGTGATGTGCCGCAACGCTTGGCGGGTGTTAAGCCCAGCTGGAGCCGACGGCACTGTCGGTGTCGGCCATGTTGCTGCCGGCGGTCTGCACCTTGGCGCCATGAGCGTTGGCCTGCTCATAGATCACCTGGAAGTTGCGGCCCAACTCGGTGATGAACTGCTGACACGCCGTCGAGCCAGCGCCACCCCAAAAGTCGCCGGCTGCAAGAACATCGCGGATGATGGACTGGTGCTCGGCCTCCAGCGCTACCGCCTGCGCCCGAATCATGGCACCGTGGGCGTCGACGTCGCCGAACTGGTAATTGATCGTCATCTTCGATGTTTTCCTAACGTGTGAATGCTTGTGCAGCGGCCAGTTAGGGCTAGCTGCTGAGGATCTGCTGAGAGGCCGCTTCTTGCTGCTCGTAGTTGTTGGCGTCACGTATCAGCCCGTCGCGCACCCCGTGCAGCATGTTCACGATGTTGCGGAACGCCTGATTCATCTGGCCCATGGTGTCATACGACGTCGCTTGCGCGGTCCCGCTCCAGCCGGCACCGGCAATGTTTTGCGAGGACACCCACATCGTGCGGGCCTCGTCCTCCACCGTTTGGGCGTGCACATCGAATCGGCCTGCCATTGAACGCATTTGATCCGGATCGGTCACGAAATGTGTAGTCACTGGATAGCTCCTTAACTTAAATTGTCCAATGTGATGGAAGCACTGATGCCTGCGTTAGAGGTTGATCGAAGTTGTCGCCTTTCCCTTTTCCTCTCCCGTTAACCGGCCGGTGTCGGGAGCCAACCGTGCCGCGGCCGCCCATGGCCATGAGCGGCGCACCCCCGAATAGCGGCATCGGACCGAATAGGCCACTCGCCGGTACGGCACTGAGGCTGGTGCTCGGCAACGTCGCGGCGGCCAGGCGTATCTCAGGGGCCGTCGTGGCCCAGCTCGGCGGCACCGATAACCCACCGACCGTGGAGGCCTGGCCCATACCCGCCGAAAGCGCCGGCCCGCCTAGCGGTCCCGATGCCGATGACAGTGCTAGCGCACCCGGCAGGGCGGCAGCCGCAGGCGCAGCCGCGGAGGCTGCCGAGGAGGCGCCTACACCCATAGCACCAGAGCCCCAAGTACTGCCGATGATGCCCCCGTCTGCACCGAAGCCGAGCGTCGTCGCCACCGCCGTGGCGATGCCGGAAATCGCCGTGGCGATGTCGGTAATCGAAGGAAGTGTGGCGTTCGATGTCGCGCTCTCGATCGCTCCCAGCCCTGTTTGTGCTGTGGACGCGAGCGGCGATGCGAGTCCTTGGAGCGCTTGTGGCGCGGCGGACATCAGCTGGCCGGTCGACATGATCGCCTGCACGTGTCCGGCCGACGTGCCGACAGCCTGGCCGACCGCTACCGCCTGTCCGGCGAGCCCGCCCGGGTTGGTGGTCAGCTGCTGGGGGGTGAACGGCGTCAACGTCGAGGCGCTCGCCGAGGAAGCGGCATAGCCATACATGGCGACGGCGTCCTGGGCCCACATTTCGCCGTAGTGCGCCTCAGTGGCCGCGATCGCCGGGGTGTTCTGACCGAGGATGTTCGTCGCGACCAGCACCATCAGCAGAGCGCGGTTGGCCACGATCACCGGCGGCGGAACTGTCATCGCGAATGCCGTCGCATGCGCGGCCGCCGCGGCCTTGGCCTGGGTGCCGGCCTGCTCGGCCTGGGCCGCGGTGCTCATCAGCCACGCCACGTGGGATGCGGCGGCGGCCGCCATCGACGCCGACGCGGGGCCCAGCCACGGCCCGCTGGTCAGCCCCGCGATTACCGATCCATAGTCCGTCGCCGCGGAGTACAGTTCGGCAGCCAACCCGTCCCAGCCCGCGGCGGCGGCCAGCATCGACCCCGACCCGGGACCGGCATACATTCGCCCGGAGTTGACCTCCGGCGGCAAGATCCCGAAATCCATAGCTACACCGCTGCTTCAGCTGGCCGCGATCGCGTTGGCGGCCTCGGTGGCCGCATACGAACCGGCGCTGGTGCCCAGGGTGGTCGCAAACATCTGATGGATCGCCGCGGCCTGGGCGCTGACCGCCTGATACACCTGCGCGTGCAGGGCGAACTGCGCCGCTGTCAGCGCCGACACCTCATCGGCAGCCGCGGGAACCACCCCGGTGGTCGAGGCGGCCGCGGCTGCATTCTGGTTGCTGATCGCCGAGCCGATACCCTGCAAGTTGGCCGCTGCTTCTGTCAACATCTCCGGCTGTGTGGTCACGAATGACATGGATTTCCTCCTTAAGGCTTGCGCCTCAAGGGTTCCGCTGTAATCAATCCGTGTCGTCCCGGCTGGCGCCTAGTGATGTCCCCCGCGAGCCGGAATCTGTGCTTACTGGTCTGCACCCAGCAATGGTGCCGATTCACAACGGTTCAATCCCCCACCGCGTTACGGAAACCGACGGTCCGGGGTTCATGCAGCACAGTTGGGTGTCCGCCGCGCCCGAATGCAACGGCTTCCTTGGACCGGAAGTCGCTTCCGCGGCTGCACTTTCCGAAAGCATGCCTTAGCCCAACGCACTCCATGCCTAGGCGACGGATCAGGTTTGCGTCGCTGAATAAGGAGCCAGTTGAGTGATCGCCAGGGCGACGAATACATGGGGTTTGGTTGAAAACCACCGGATACGTTGCACGAAAGACTAGCGGTCAACGGTTTTGACTACTACAAAGACGGCAGCGGGCCGGGTGTCGGATTGGCCCCAGCGGTAAAAGACCTCACTTCACTGCGGTTGGGACGCGTATCGAGCAATACCGACATAACTACTCCTCGTCGTGCCTGCTGTCACGCTTTGGGGATGTCCCGTACGGACGCCGACGGCGCCGTAGTTGCGGATGAAGCGTTCCAGCAGTGGGCTTGGAGTGCTAGTCATTGCAGTGCTTCTGCTGCGCGTGCCGCTCGAGTGCAGCCTGACCGTCGTGCACCGCCCAACCGACAGCGATCAACACGATTATCTCTAGGAGCGCGGTTAACATTGCCGCTACCTGCCTTTCCTGGTTGTATCGCCGTCTGGGCTGGCGGCAGCAGCGGTACCGCGCTGCACAACAACGGTTTTCGCCGTCATATCGATGGGATCGATGATCGAAAGTGACCCCTCAGAGCCGGTGACACCGATTCGACCCGCACCGCGACCCCCAAAACTCCCGCCGACCGCTAGCGGTTCGGGGTGTCGTTCCGGTGGTGCAGTGGTTTCCATAACGTCAGCATCGCCGCCGATGGTCGAAATGTCCTCCATGCTGACGTCCGTTCATGGTTCCGGCCACCTTCAATTGGCCAGTTGCCGACCGCCCCCAGAGCGCCAATTTCAGCCAGTCGCCACCACGTGTCGGCTCGTGAAACCCGTTCTGGTGCAACAACTAACGCAGGCCGTTCTAACGCCGCCGTCGCACGATGGCGTTGCTCTATCAGCGTAGTGTTACCTAACGCAGTCCTCCGACGGATGCATGTCGAGATGGCATCGCGATGCAGAAGGTGTTGCGCCGACGGGATTCACTACACCGGGCCGCTTACTTAGGCGTATTCGTAGCCATTCACCGCAACCCGCCCTCTCGGCTGGCCTCGGCGCTGGATGGCTATTACCCGCTAGCACCCAATAGCCACATTGACGCTAGCGGTAGCAGCGCTTAGCCGGTAGCGCGGATGACTTCTCCATAGCATGCTGAATTGATGAGTCAACCGAAACGTTTCGAGCGATTTGCCAAGGAACAGCAGCCATGCGTGTGGGATTGATGGTTCCGTGCTACATCGACATGTTTTATCCCCAAGTCGGTAAGTCCACTCTGGGATTGCTGGAGCGACTCGGCGTGGAGGTCGATTACCCGTTCGATCAGACGTGCTGCGGACAGCCGATGGCCAACAGCGGAGCGCATAGGGAGGCCAAGGCCACCGAGGAGCTCTTTGTGCGCAATTTCGCCGAGTACGACTACATCGTGGCCTCGTCGGGGAGCTGCGTGCACCATATCCGGCACAAGTTCACCGCGGCCGACGACACTCCTGAGCGCCGGCACGTCAGTTCCCATGTGTGGGATCTGCCCGAATTCCTTTGCGATGTCCTCAAAGTCGAGGAATTTCCGTGGGCCCACTTTCCGCACACGGTCGCGCTGCACGTGAGCTGCTCGGCCATCCGCGGTCTTGGCGAGCAGGCGATGAGTGAACGGCCAAACGACCCGTGGTTTTCCAAACCGCGCAGCCTGTTGGAGAAGGTCGACGGTCTAACGATCGCCGATTTCGACCGCCATGACGAATGTTGCGGTTTCGGGGGCACCTTCGCGGTGACCGAGGAAGCGGTCTCGGCGGCGATGGGTAACGACAAGCTGCAGTACATGGCCGCCAGCGGCGCCCGCTACATCGTATCGGCCGACATGTCGTGCCTGATGCATCTGCAAGGCTGCGCGAGCCGCGATGGCGAGGACTTCCAGTTCGTGCACCTGGCCGAGATCTTGAACGGAGACGCGCAATGAAACCGGTCGATCAGGCCCGCAATGCCCTTGAGTTCCTCGAGGACGAGGCCCACGTGCGTGCGTTCGACACGCTGATCTGGGGTCTGCGGGTGCGCCGCGACGCCGCGGCGCGCGAGGTGCCCGAGTGGGAAGAACTGCGCACCCTGGCGTCGCAGATCAAAGAGCACACGTTGTCCCACCTGGCGCATTACCTGGAAATGTTCGAGGCCAGCGCGGTGCGCAACGGCGCGACAGTGCACTGGGCGCGTGATGCCCATGAGCACAACCAGATCGTTTACGACATCCTTAACTCGCGCGGGGCGAAGCACTTGGTGAAGTCGAAATCGATGCTCACCGAGGAATGCGAGATGCGACCGTTTTTGGAGCGCCGCGGCATCCAGGTCACCGAAACCGATCTGGGCGAACGTATCCAGCAGCTCGACGACCAGCCCCCGACTCATATCGTCGGGCCGGCGTTCCAGAAGACTCCCGAGCAGGTGGCCGAGCTGTTTCACCGGGTGTACGGCTCCGACCCGAGCAACGCCGACCCCGTGTATCTCGCCGGGGTCATGCGCGAGCACACCCGACCGCTGTTCCTGTCGGCCGACGCCGGCATGACCGGCGCGAACTTCGCGCTCGCGCAGACCGGGGCGATCGTGACTGTGACCAATGAGGGCAATGCGGAGCTGTCCGCCAACATCCCCAAGCTGCGGATCTGCTCGGTGGGCATCGAGAAAATCATTCCCGGTCCAGCCGAACTGGGCGTGTTCGTCCGGCTGCTCACCCGCAGCGCCACCGGCGAGCGCATCACTCAATACACCTCACACTTCGCCAAACCCCGCGAGCGCGGCGAGATGCATATCGTGCTGGTGGACAACGGTCGCTCGGCGCGGCTGGCCGACGAGCGGTTCCGGCCCTCGCTCAAGTGCATCCGCTGCGGGGCGTGCATGAACACCTGCCCGGTCTACCGGCGCAGCGGCGGGCTGAGCTACGGGGGCACCTACATGGGCCCGATCGGCATCATCACGATGCCGGCCGCCGACATCCGCCGCTACGGTGAGCTGCCGTTTGCCTCCACGATCAACGGCAGCTGCTCCAACGTTTGCCCGGTGCAGATCAACATCCATGAGCAGATCTACGAATGGCGGTCGCTGATGGACGACCACGGCCAGTTCTCCACCGTGAAGAAGGCCGCGATGAAGGTTGCCGGCAAGCTGCTGAGCCGACCGAGTGCCTATCGCGCCGCGACCGAGGGCGGTGCGCTTGCGCTGAAGGTGTTGCCGCACTTCGCGCTCTACAGCCAGCTCAACGCCTGGGGACGCCACCGCGACGTACCCGAGCCGCCGAAGGAAACCTTTCATCAGTGGTACGCGCGCACCCGCGGGCGCGACGGCGCCGCGACTTCCGCCGCGGACAGCACGGGATCGGAGGAGGCCGGCCATGTCGGCGCGTGAGGACATTCTGACCGCGGTGCGCGACCGCCTGCCTGCCGCAGTGGAGCTACCACGCGTTCCCGATTTCGTCTGTGGGACACATCATCTCGTTGAACTTTTCACCGCTGCTCTCGGGCGACTCGACGGCAAGGTGGTCACCGCGCCGCCTTCCGGGATCCAGTCCTGGCTAGCGAGGGCTTTCCCGGACGCCGACAGGATCTGTTCGGCAACCAACGAGGTGAGCGGGACCGTCGACCCGTCAGGGTTCTCTGACTGGGCCGCACCCGCCGACCTCGACGTCACGGTCGTGCGCACACCGCTGGGCGTCGCCGAAACCGGTTCCATCCTGCTCACCGAAAACGAGCTTGCGGTCACCACCGCTGCGGTGCTGGCCCAGCATCTGGTCGTACTGCTGGATCCCGGCGACATCGTGGAGACCATCCACATGGCCTATCGGCACCACGCCTTCGAGCTGGCCGCCTACGCGGTGCTGTTGTCGGGGCCATCCGGCTCCGCCGACATCGGTGGCGTCACGGTGCATCCCGCGCAGGGCGTCACCACCCTGACCGTGGTGTTGTCGCCGCGCACCGCCGACTAACGCGACACGGCCCGCTTAGCGGCGATTTAAATTTCCGGGAACAGAACATTGCTGGCGGCAGCATGAGAACGGGGCGTGCGAGCAGGTCGGCGCGCGCGTCGACCAGCCGTTCGGGCGGCACGGCGAAGTCCTCGGTGATCCGTGTCGTGCCGCGGGGGCAGGTCCTTGCCGACGGTGGTGACGAACGCTGCGCGTGCCTTGCAGTACATATGTTGATCGTCTTGGCGTCGCGGATGAACGTATTGGTCGCGGAGGCAACGGGCTCGACGAGCTCAAACCGGTCGACCACCTGGTGTAGTGCATCCGCGTAGGCGTCGAGGCCGGCATGGCCGGCGGCCCGGAATTCCATTAGCAGCGCGGTGACATTTTGCGGAATGTCGGTCTAGTCGCGCACTATGTCAGTTCAGAGCAAATCGCTTGGCTTCGATTGTTTCCCGCAGGACCCGTCGATGCCGTGACCACATCGGCACATACAACCTCAACTCCTGGCGTACCGCCTGTACCACATCTCGACGATTGATATTCACGTCCGCGTACTTCTTCAATCCGTCGCGTTCTTCTTCGGTCAAACTTTCGACCCACTTCTGAAACTGCTCTGGCCAGCCGACATCACTTTCGACTTCTCTTGACCACCCGGCTAATTGAACAGACTGTTGGTACATGTAGGCGATGGCGAGATCGGCAGTTTGGTAGCTACCCGTGAGCGCCAGCTCGCTAATCACGTGTTGCATGGCGTCGACTTTTTCGGTGAGTATCGGATCGCGATCGTCTGGAGGAAGCGCCTTGAGGACCTCCAAGTCCCTGCCTATTCTCAATGCTTGAGCGTAGAGCGTTTTCATCTCCTCGTAGTGGAAGCGCTTCTGCTCGGATCTGCGGTCGAGCGAACCGGTGCTGAACGCGATGATTCCCGCAAACAGGACAAATGCGCCGCCGAGGAGTGTGCCTTGTCCGGGGGTCACGTTGTGCCAGAGGTCGCTCCACCCGCTCATCTTCACCTGCCTAGCGCCTTGGCCGTCGGCCCATAATCATATTGAGTGGCACCGGCTGCATCGAGTGCCGTTCGCCGTCAGATCCGCTGTGAATCAAGCACTTCCGCTGGCTCAGAGGTCGGCAAGCGCGACGCCGGTGAGGCCCGGGCCGAGGTGCGCCAGTTCGGTGTCAAGGCCCGTGTCGAGGTTGACGTGGCGGATGCTGCCGCCGAGATCGCCGACGTAGAACTCGTACTCGGAGACGGCGGCGACGCCGATCGCCTCATGGTATCCGCGAGAGAGGATCTCGGGTGTGCCGACGCCCGGCTGCACCATCGCGCGGTTGAGCGTGTTGCCCTCCGGTTCGGCTCCCCGGTCGGTCCACACCAGCGTCGCACCGCCGAATAGGTGGAGATCGATGGGCTCGGGCAGGTCCTTCCACAGCAGCTCGATGTCGTCGCGGTGCTGGGCGCTGGTGCCCGGCCGGAGATCGAGGGATGCACGAAAGATCCTGCCCTCACCCGCTTTTGGTGCACCCTTCTGCGTCCAGTACAGCAGGCGCCGATCCAGATCCACGGCGATGCCGACACAGTGGTTGCTGGCCGCCTGCGCGGCCTCGTCACCAACCGCCGGCACCACCAGTGGACTCAGCTCACTACCGTCAAGGTTGCACGACAGCACCTGCATGCCCTCGCGATCGCACCAGTACAGCACGCCGGCCTCGAAGTCGGCGGCGAGCTGTTTGCCGGTCGTGAAGGTCCCGCGCGGCACGATCGTGACGCGATTGCTCCCGTCGAGATCGGCACGTTCTAGTGACCCGTTGCGGGCGTAGGCCTCTTCCGAACGTGGGC
>NZ_DATFZD010000255.1:0-2503 GCF_035314665.1 Mycobacterium sp.
AACACCAGCGTCACCGTGGAGTCCTTCGGCTTCAAGTACGGTCTGCCGATGGACGCCGACATGGTGATGGACGTGCGATTCCTGCCCAATCCGCACTGGGTCGACGAGCTACGACCGCACACCGGCCAACATCCGGCGGTCCGTGACTACGTGCTCG
Source organism: Mycobacterium sp. (assembly GCF_035314665.1). Classification (GTDB taxonomy): domain Bacteria; phylum Actinomycetota; class Actinomycetes; order Mycobacteriales; family Mycobacteriaceae; genus Mycobacterium. Next base: position 158 of record NZ_DATFZD010000255.1, read on the forward strand.
GCCAGACTGGCGCGGCGGAGTTCCTGGAGACATACCATCGACTGCTAACCCTGATTGTCGACGGCTACCGCAGGGAGGGGAAGCGCTACATGACCGTCGCGATCGGCTGCACCGGCGGCAAGCACCGCAGCGTGGCCATCGCCGAGGCGTTGGCGCGGCTGCTGGAGCCGAACAACCAGTTGTCGGTGCGGGTACTGCACCGGGATCTGGATCGCGAATGAGCCTTGAAAAAAACCGCAGCATTGTCGCGTTGGGCGGCGGACACGGTTTATATGCGACGCTGTCGGCGGCCCGGCGCCTCACCCCGCACGTAACGGCCGTCGTCACGGTCTCAGACGACGGCGGCTCGTCGGGCCGGCTGCGCAGCGAACTTGACGTGGTGCCACCGGGTGATCTGCGAATGGCGTTGGCGGCGTTGGCATCCGACAGTCCACACGGCCGACTGTGGGCCACAATTCTGCAGCACAGGTTCGGCGGCAGTGGCGCGCTGGCCGGACACCCAATCGGCAATTTGTTGCTCGCCGGCCTCAACGAACTGCTGACCGATCCGGTCGCCGCGCTCGACGAAATCGGCCGGGTCCTCGGTGTGCGCGGCCGGGTGCTGCCGATGTGCCCGATCGCGCTGCAGATCGAGGCCGATGTCTCCGGCTTGGAAGCCGACCCGCGGATGTTCCGCTTGATTCGCGGGCAGGTGGCCATCGCGACCACGCCGGGAAAGGTTCGCCGCGTGCGGCTGTTGCCCGGCAACCCCCCGGCCACCCGACAAGCCGTCGACGCGATCATGTCCGCCGATCTGGTGGTGTTGGGACCCGGATCGTGGTTCACCAGCGTGATCCCGCATGTGCTGGTGCCCGAACTGGCCGCGGCGCTGCAGGCGACCCCGGCCCGCCGGGCGCTGGTGCTCAACTTGGTGGCCGAGCCGGGGGAGACGGCTGGCTTCTCCGCGGAGCGTCACCTGCATGTACTCGCCCAGCACGCGCCGGAGTTCACCGTCCACGACGTGATCATCGACGCCGAACGGGTGCCCAGTGAGCGGGAGCGCGAGCAGCTGCGACGAACCGCAACCCTGCTTCATGCGCAAGTTCAATTCGCAGATGTCGCCAGGTCTGGTACACCTTTACATGACCCGGGCAAGTTGGCCGCGGCGCTGGATGGGGTGAGCGTACGCGACATCGGTCCGCCGCCGCCTTCGGCTAAGGCGACTGACGCGATGCCGGTGGAAAAGGAACGTCAACAGACCGGCGTTGATGGACCGGGTCGTAACGGACCGAGGGGTGACGACGCGTGGCGATGACGGCCGAAGTCAAAGACGAGTTGAGCCGCCTGGTGGTGAGTTCGGTGAGCGCAAGGCGCGCCGAGGTGACCTCCCTGCTGCGATTCGCCGGAGGGCTGCACATCGTGAGCGGCCGCGTGGTCGTCGAAGCCGAGGTCGATTTGGGTAACATCGCGCGACGGCTGCGCAAGGACATCTTCGACTTGTACGGCTACAACGCCGTCGTGCATGTGTTGTCGGCCAGCGGAATCCGCAAGTCGACGCGCTACGTGTTGCGGGTCGCCAACGACGGCGAGGCGCTGGCTCGCCAGACCGGTCTGCTCGACTTGCGCGGGCGGCCCGTGCGGGGGTTACCCGCGCAGGTCGTCGGCGGCAGCATCGCCGACGCCGAAGCGGCTTGGCGGGGAGCCTTCTTGGCGCACGGGTCGCTGACCGAGCCCGGGCGCTCGTCGGCGCTGGAGGTCAGCTGTCCGGGTCCCGAAGCAGCGTTGGCCCTGGTAGGGGCCGCACGTCGGCTCGGGATCAGCGCCAAAGCGCGTGAGGTGCGCGGCGCCGACCGGGTGGTGGTGCGTGACGGTGAGGCGATCGGGGCGTTGCTGACCCGGATGGGCGCTCAGGACACCCGGTTGGTCTGGGAGGAGCGACGGATGCGCCGCGAGGTCCGGGCAACGGCCAACCGGCTGGCGAATTTCGACGACGCCAATCTGCGGCGCTCGGCTCGCGCTGCGGTGGCGGCTGCCGCCCGCGTCGAGCGTGCGCTGGAAATCCTCGGTGAGGGTGTGCCCGACCATCTTGCCGCGGCCGGCAAGTTGCGCATCGAGCACCGGCAGGCCTCCTTGGAGGAGTTGGGCCGGCTGGCCGACCCTCCGATGACGAAAGATGCTGTGGCCGGCCGTATTCGGCGATTGCTGTCGATGGCCGACCGCAAGGCAAAGGTCGAAGGCATCCCGGACACCGAATCCGCCGTAACCCCGGACCTGTTGGAAGACGCCTGACACTGGATCGCGGATCGGAACAGTTCGTTCGCGAGAGAAGTTCGATTTCCTGGACGCCAAAATGGGTCGGCGGTTTGG
>NZ_DATFZD010000256.1:0-19361 GCF_035314665.1 Mycobacterium sp.
GAGGACACCCTCATCGACCGCGGCGTCGACGACGTACTCGACGAGGGATATTCGCCGCCCGAGCGTCCATACGGTCGTGGCTCCTTGGGGCCGACGCCTGAAAGCTTGGACCAGCTGCTAGCCGAGGAAGAGCCGGATCCGACCATGCGGATATATGACCCGTTCGACAAGGACGAACAGCAACGCTCCGACGAAGCCGAGCGGGAGACCGAATTTCCGCAGCGAAATGAGGTTGGACGTGCGCGATCTGATGCGAGCCATTGGGTACAGCTCCGCAACTGCATGGATGTTCCCGGCGATCATCGATATAGCGGTGGCCGTCAGCACCCTGATGCTGGTTGCGCTGGGGGACAAACCAGCACGCCGGGCCCGCACCGTGACCACGCCCGCCAATACACAACCTCAAGCACTGCAACGGTTGGCGCGAACTCTGACAGGGCGTGCAATAGGTGAGGTCGCACCCACAACAACCAGCGCCCGGGCACACCCAGTAAAAGCCAGGCGGGTACCAGACTATGCATCGATACACCCCCGTCCGGCACAAGCGGTGCAGGCCTCAGCGCAGACTGCGGGCGCACGGGGCGATGCAGAAATTGCACAGGTCGATACAGACCTTGCGTCGGAACTGATCGCATCCGGTGTGACCACACAGCCCGTCGTGACGGTGATCGCGGTCCTGACAGCGAGCCGTGCTGGCGCGTCGATCAACGCTAGTGCCAAGGCCTCGGGGATCTACGACAGGACTGCGCAGCGGATCGTGGAGGCTGCCGCCGAGCGTCGGCAGGGACAGCTGGTGGCGGCTTCCTGAGACGCACCGGACGCACCGACCCGGTCGTCAATCGGAACTCGATGAATACGACCTCGTAAATGTGATCAGGCGTCACGCATTCGGTGCTCCGACGCCGGTCTGACTCGATCAGCGGACGCCCGGTTCGGCGTTCGGCCACTAATGTGCGGTTTGGCTCGATCGCCTGGCGACTGTTCGTAGATCAGCGGTAGACCAGCAAACACCCTCGGCACGGCGGCCAGCAGCGCGGACATGTTGGACTCGCCAACAACTCCGGCGTAATTCCCAGGTACTTTCGCGGAATCTGCCGTGCCTTCGCGTAACGCTACGCAGGTCAAGCCGCATTTCCGCAGGTCACCTCACGGGTTCGATTCCCGGCAGCTCCACTAAGGAAATGCTGGTCAAGGCCAAAAGCCTTGGCCAGCTTTCTCTTTTCATCACAGTCCCTGATCGGCGAGACGTACAGCAAGAACTTCCGAAGTGCCTGTCAGCGCAAGGGCATTCGCATCGTGGCCGAGGTTGCCATCGCGCAAACCGCGCAGGACGGCTCGTCAGCCCAACCGGCTGCGCAAGTGGTTGAGGAGATCCGAGAGGGGCGTGGAACATCCGCTAACCGGGTGGCAACCCGGTTTGACGTTTGTCAATGCGAGCCAAGTTGCTCTTGACGAGGGCCCGGTCGGGACCGTATTTCCGTGGACTTTAACGCCATCGGTAGGCGCCAAATACCGGTGCCGTGACGATGCCCGGGGGTGCTTGCAGCACATAGGGAATCGCGCGCACCGCGGTCATCGCAACCGCGAGCTGGCCGCCGGACGAACCGGCGAGCTCGTCGAGCGGGTTGTTGTCGATGGTCAGATCCACCCGGATCGGCGGCGCCCCGTCGATGCGGACGCGTACCAAGAACTGTTCGTCGGGAAGGTCGGGCCAATCGACGACGTCGCGGGTGGCGGTCCAGTATTCCTCGGCGACTAGCACCGGTGTGTCGTGTTGGCAGGCCGTCCACGAAAGTTTCTGGGCGATAACGCTTCCGGCCGCCAATATGCCGAACGCGACGGGCACATCGTGATCGGTTGTGGCGGTGTCGATGCTGGGACGGATGTCGTCGATCACCAACTGCAGGACGTCGGCGGTGGAGGCCAGAGCCTGCTCGTACTGGATCGAGACGGCTCGGAACATCGGTGCGTCGACGGTGATGTCCGACGGGTCCTTGCCCATTCCCATCAGGTCGACGAGCATGCCCTTTTCCGATACCGCCGAGCAATCGACGTACTCCGAAACGGTGATCCGGTCCACGCGCTGCGACAGCCCGGTGAGGGTGGTGGCCAGCCGCTCGAACATGAATCCGGGATGCTCACCGGCAGCATGAAAGCGTGCTCCGGATTGCTTGCAGGCGTCCGCGATTCGTTTCTCGGCGTCGAGGCCGTAGGTGGGCAGGTGGCTGTAGCTGGTGGTGGTGATCACGCTCTTGCCGCTGGCCAGCAGCTCGACGATGTCGTCGGTGTTGGTGTTTTCGCGGACGGCCTTCGACGCGGCGTGCAAGACGACGTCGGCGTCGAGCGCCAGGATCGCGGACTTGTCGCCGGTGACCGTGACGTTCGTCGGCGGCCGGCCGACCAGCGCGCCGGCGTCGAGGCCCACTTTTGCTGGGCTGTAGGCGAAGACCCCGGCCAGTTCGAGGCGCGGGTTATCGATGACCTCGCGCAGTTGTGCCGAACCGACGGGGCCGGTCGCCCATTGGATCACCCGGACCATCACGCCGGCCCGTTCGGAAACTTCAACAGCGCGCCCGCATCCACCCGGATCTGCTGTCCGGTGACGTAGCGTGACTCGTCGCTTGCCAGGAAGACCGCGAGGTTGGCGATGTCCTCCGGCTCGACGTAGGGGATGGGCATCGCCTGGAAGTGGGTGAAGGCCGGCTCCACATCGGCGCGGGCCGGCTTTTCCTCCTTCATGTCGGGGCGGAACACTGCATACAGCCCGTCGTTGTGCAGCAGATGCGTGTTGCAATTTGTCGGGTGGATGGCGTTCACCCGAATCATCCTGGGCGCCAGATGAAGTGCCATCTGTTCGACGTAACCGATCAGCGTGTTCTTGGCCCACGCATATCCGGCGCCGCCCGGGCCCATTAGCGGGTTGGTCGTGGTGGCGGGCATCATTCCGGCCGTCGATCCGGTCACGATGATCGAGCCGCCGTCGCCGAGGTGGGGCAGTGATACCGCGATGGTGTTCATCACGCCGAGCAGGTCGACGTCGGTGGCGTCCACAAAATCAGACGGCAGCGGATCGCCCATCGCCATCGGCAGGATGCCCGCGTTGGCAACCACGATGTCCAGGCGGGAGAGTTCGGAGAAGCCTTCGTCCAACGCGTTTCGCAGTTGATCACGTTCGCGCACGTCCGCCTTGACGGCGATGCAGCGCTGACCGAGATTCTCGACGAGTTTGGACGTCGTCTCCAGATCGTCGATCGTGGCCAGCGGATAGTTGTTGGACTCGATGTGCTCGCAGATGTCGATACAGACGATGTCGGCGCCCTCGGTGGCCATCCGGACTGCGTGCGCGCGTCCCTGACCCCGCGCCGCCCCCGTGATGAATGCGACCTTGCCGCTCAGCCGATTGCTCATGTTCTCCGTCGGGTCGTTTTCGCGCAATCTAAACCTCTAGATGTATCGTTTGTAAAGACGTTGACGGGAGACCCTGCCGGTCGGTGGTGAAGGAGTGACGTGGCGAAGCCCAAGCAGATTGCCGACGAGCTGCGCGGGCTGATCATCACCGGAGATCTCGACGAGGGCGACCTGTTGGGCACAGAGGCCGAGCTCATCGAGCGATTCGAGGTCTCGCGTCCGTCGTTGCGCGAAGCCCTGCGGACGCTCGAGGCCGAAGGCCTGATCTCGGTCGTTCGCGGCGTGTTGGGCGGGGTGATCGTGCACCGTCCCGACCAGCGCATGACCGCGCGTGCGGCGGCCCTGGTGTTGCAATCGCGTAGCGTCGCGCTGGCCGACGTGTTCGAAGCCAGCGCGGTGATCGAGCCGGCGGCGGCCAGGATGATCGCCACATCGCGTCAGCGCCAGCGCGCCGTGGCGCAGCTACGCGAGGTGATCGTCGAACAAAAGCGGTCGGTGCACGATCCGCTGGCGTGCACCAACGCCATGGTCAAATTCCACAGCGATATCGTCCACCTCGCGGGCAATCAGACGCTGATCATCATCAGCGAGATGCTCAACGAGGTCATTGCGCGGGCGGTCGCGGATGTGCGGATGCGCACCGGGCAGGAGCCGCAGACGGCGTGGCGCCGCAACATTCGCGCCAACGAGCTGCTCACCGATCTCATCGAAGCCGGCGATGGGGATGGGGCACAGGCGCATTGGAATGCGCACATGGGACGGTTGCGTCGGGCGCTGCTCGGTGAGCGTGCGGGTGCCCTGATCGATCTCAACCACCACCGTTAGCCCTGCTCGGCGGCTGGGCCCGCAGCCGCACCGCCATAAACCTCTAGAGGTATGTCTAGACGTTTATGCGGGCAGTGGGGTACCTTGAGCCCGAGCCCGCAGCCTTTCACCGAGGAAAGCGATTGAGCACCAACACCAAAAGAGCCAGCGCCCCCGTGTCGAGATTTGACTTCGTCAACGGTGCCTCGTCGCTTTCGTCGGCCGACCCGCACCCCAGCAACCATGCGTTGGCCAAGCAGGCCGTGCTCGGCCTGAACGGCAGCGTGATGGTGGCCTCCCGCGAGCTGACCACCGAAACGCTGGGCAAGCCCGAGGTGTTCTCCTCGGCCGATCTGGTCGAGCAGGGCAACACCCGGCCCTTGATCCCGCTCGGGGTCGACCCGCCCGAGCACGGGCGCTATCGGAGGCTTCTCGATCCGCTGTTTTCCCCGCGCCGGATGGAAGCCCAGGAATTCGACATCGCCGAACGGGTCAACTACTTCATCGACACCTTCATCGATCGCGGATCATGCAATTTCACAACCGAATTCGCCGAACTCTTCCCGTCAGCGGTGTTTCTCGGTCTGATGGGCCTGCCCTGGGAAGAGCTCGAAACGCTGGTGCGACTGCGGGACGGGCTGCTGCATCCCGGAGCCGTGGAGTCCACTGCCGAAGAGCGCTCCGCGATTCAACGCGACACCGCGCAACAGGTTTACGCCTATTTCGATCGGATTCTGGACGACCGCGAGGCCAACCCGCGCGGTGATGTGCTGTCGGCGATCGTCGGACATGGCGACGATGACGTGTCGCTGCCCGAGGATTCGTTGTCCCGTGATGAGGCGCTCGGCACCTGTTTCGTGTTGTTGACGGCCGGGCTCGACACCGTCACCGACTCGCTGACCTGCTTTTGGGCCTACCTGGCCCAAAATCCGGACCGGCGCCGCGAAATCGTCACCGACCCCGCGGTGATCCCGCACGCGGTCGAGGAGTTGCTGCGGTGGGAGACTCCGGTGCCGATGGTCGTGCGGTGGGCGCGAGAGGAGAGCCGCTTGGGCGGCGAGGTCGTGGCTGCGGGGCACCACGTGCTGGTCAACCTCAGCGCGGCCAACCTGGATCCCACCGAGTTCTCCGACCCGCTCACGGTTCGTTTCGACCGCGCCGGAAACCGTCATCTGGCGTTCGGCGGCGGCGCACACCGATGCCTGGGATCTCACTTGGCGCGTCGCGAGCTGCGGATCGCACTGCGCGAATGGCACCGGCGCATACCGGAATACACGCTGACACCCGGCTACGAGGTCCGGTACCGGCCACCGCTGCGATTCGTCCCCGATCTGCAGCTGTCGTGGCCACGGTGACCCGGGTGGCACAGTGGGCCACCGGCACCACCGGACGGCTTGCGCTGCGAGCCATCATCGACGCGCCCGCCCTGCAACTCGTCGGCGTGCGCGTCTATGACCCGGACAAGGTCAACTTGGATGCCGGGACGTTGGCGGGGTGCTCCGCGACCGGTGTGTTGGCCACCGACGACAACGCAAGGCTGGTGCGCACACGCCCGGACGTGGTGCTCTACATGGGCGCGGTGGAAAATCATCCCGAGGAGTGCTTCGACGACGTAACCAACCTGCTACTGGCGGGCATCGACGTGATCGCCACGGGCAGTTCATTCATCGACGTCAACGCGTTCGATCCGGCACGAGCCAAGGAAATCGATGCGGCATGCCGTCGCGGCGGCGCTACGTTCCTCGGCGTGGGGATCTTTCCCGGTTTCTGGGGAGAGGCGGTCGCCCCGCTGCTGGCCCGGCTGTCGTCTGGGTGCAGCAGGATCACGGTCCGCGAATCGCTTTCTTACGCCAGCTATCCGAGCCGGGAGATGCTCGTCGACGTGATGGGATACGGGCAGCCGCCGCAATCCACGGCGCCGCTGTTGAGCGACCCGGCGCGCGCGGGCAGTGCGTTCATCGCCACCGCGAACGTGCTGGCCCGGGCGCTGAATCTAAAAGTCGTTGCGGCCGAACCGTTTCGAGAGACGGCCGTGACCCGATCCAGCTTGAACGTCGCCGCCGGCGAGATCGCGGCTGGAACTGTGGCGGCCATGAAACTGGGCGTACGTGCGGACTGTGGCCCGGTGACCATCGTCGTCGAACATGTCACCTGGCTCGACGACGAGGTTGTCCACGAGTGGTCGACCGGTGAGGGCTACGAGATCGAATTCGACGGCGCCCCCACGCTACGGTGCAACCTTGTGCTCGGTACCAGCGGCGAGGATCGTACCGAAATGGGTTGTCTGGCAACGGCAATGCATGCCGTGCACGCGATCGAATTTGTCACGGCGGCGCCCCCGGGCATCGTGGACCTAGCCGAGACGGCGTCGATCACGGGGGGACAGGCATGGCCGCAAAGGTAACCCCCGCGCGGATCGGGCTGCTCATCGACTACCTCAACAGCGAAGGCAACTTTGACGATACGATCCTGCCGTCGCTTCAGCTGGTCGCTGACGACTATCTGCAGCGGGGCATTCTCGACCGCCCCGTCGAATTCGTCGTGCGAGCCGTGCAAGGCCTGCCCAACGGATCGTTCCGGGCAGTTCGCGATGCGTTCCATGAGCTGCTGGCCGACGACGCCCTGGTCATCTTCGGCCCGTGGGTCTCCGAGAACGGTGTCGCACTGCGGCCCTACGTCGAGAAAGCGGCCGAGGTGCCGATCATCACGATGGGCGCTTCGGAAAGCATGCTGGGGGAGTGGGTGTTCGGGCTGCCCGCCGGTTCAATGGAGGAAGAGCCCATCATCATGGCGACGGTGGCCGTCTTCGACGGTTGCCGCACCGTGGGCCTCGCCTTCGAAGATTCCCTTATTGGTCGCGAGTACCTCAGGACAGCACGGTGCGCCTGCGAACAGGCCGGCTTGACGATCACCGCAGAAGTGGCTGTCCCACAAGTGGAAGCGGACAAGCGCAAGGCAATGGCCACCCTGGCCGCCGACAAACCCGACGCCCTGATGCACGTCGGGTTCGGGCTGGGCCTGATCGGGATGAATGAGGCGCTTGAGGCGATCGGCTGGATGCCGCGCCGGTACACCACCACGGCTTTCGAGTTCGCCGCCACCTCGGACTGGTGGTGCCACCAACTGGCCGGCTGGATCGGTCTGGACCAGTACGACGAACGCAACCTCGTCGCGCAGGAGTTCCTGGATCGATTCGAAGCAAGGCACGGCCGGCGTCCCGCCTATTTCTTCCCGATCTACTGCTACGACGTCGGCCGGCTGATGATGACGGCGCTGGCGGCAGCGCGGCCGTTGAGCGGCCCCGCGGTCAAAGAGGCGCTGGAGCGCATCAAGATGCTCGCGGCCGCTAGCGGGGCGCCCGGCACGCGGTTGCGCTTCGGCAAGTTCATCCGGCACGGCTGGATGGGCAGCGAGTTCCTGGTGGCCCGCCGCGTGCTGCCGGACGGCAGCAGATCGGTTCTGCACGCCACGATCGAGGGCCTCATCGAGTCACCCGATCCGATGTGACTGGCAGGAGTTTGTTTGTGGCAGAACAACATCCGAGTGAAATGTTCAATCTGGCGGGCCGAGTCGCGGTGGTCACCGGTTCCACCCGTGGTCTCGGGCGGGCCATCGTGGACGGCTTATCCCGGGCGGGCGCATCGGTGGTGGTGTCCAGCCGAAAGCAGGACCGCTGCGACGAGGTCGCGGCGCAGATCCGGGCAGCCGGCGGCACAGCAGTCGGGATTGCCTGTCACGTCGGCGAATGGGACGCCATACCGGATTTCCTCGACGCGGTGGTCAATCACTACGGGCGCATCGACGTGCTGTTCAACAACGCCGGAATCAACCCGCCGGTCCAGGACGTCAGTGTCGTCTCAGCCGAGTTGTGGCGCAAGGTATTCAACGTCAACGTCGAGGGTGCGCTGCGGATGAGCCAGTGCATCGCGCCGGTGATGCGCGACGGTGGCGGTGGCAGCATCGTCAACATCGGCTCCATGGAGGGCTACTGCCCGTCACATCCACGTTCAGTCGTTTACGGTGCGTCCAAGGCGGCGCTGCGCAATCTCACCGTGTCGATGGCAAACACCTGGTCGCCGTGGGCGGTGCGAGTTAACCTGCTCTGCCCCGGCCCCTTCGCGACCGAGATGCTGGTCGACGCCGAGCAGGTATACCCGGGCTCGCTGGACATGCTGGCCGGGATGAATCCTCAGCACCGCGTCGCCGAGCTTCACGAAATCATAGGCCCCGCACTGTATCTGGCCAGCGATGCGTCGTCCTTTGTGACCGGAGACGACATCGCGGTCAGCGGCGGCATGCGTAAATAGCCGAAAGGGTTCCGCCGCACTCTCGGATCCAATAATCCCAGAGGGGACCGAGCCGTCGATTTCTTCGTAACTCTCTATCAATGTTGGGGTGACCGCGCCTCGATCCGTCGCTGCGCGGGCCGCTAAGCAGATTTGTCTTACTCTGCTGCTGGGTGCGCCCACGAGTCGGGTCAGAACATGTTGGTCAAATACAGTTGCAGGGACTCGAATAGGCTCTCGAACAGTCCGCTGCTGCCGATCCCGTTATCGAGTGCACCAATAAGCGCATCGAAGCTGTTGATGTTGTCGGAGATGTCGATATTTGTGAGGTCGCCGTCGATCGACGTGGTCGCGTCAGCGATTTGCGTCGGTGTCAAACCCAAGTATTCCGCGTGCGTGGTGAACAGGTTGTACAGCGAATCCCACAGACCTCCGGCTGTGAAGTCCTGTTGGAAGTCGGCGACCCCGTCGCCGTCGAGCGTGTAGATCGTCGCCGGGTATAGATCATTGGGGGTCACGTTGGCTAGGACGCTGTACACGCCGGAATCGCTGAGGCCGAGATCGGTGAGAATAGTGTTCGCCTCACTCGAGCCGATTAGCGAGTCCAGGTCTGGCATCAGATTCGGCCCTATGCCGCTCGGGAGGGAGGGGTCACCGATGAACACGAAGTGCAGATCGGCGCTGGGGATGCCGTCTTTGGCGAGTTGGGTCATGGCGACCGACTCGGCGGCGGCGCTTTGGGAGTATCCAAAGATCGTCAGCGGGTCCTCGGCGCTGAAAGCGCCTGGGTTCGCGGTGAATTCGTTCTCGACGGCGAGAACGACGTCGTCCGCGTCGGTGAGACTGCTCGGGCCCTGCTGGATCAGCTCGGGCGTCGTCAGCACCTGCAGCGGCGCGGCACATGGGTCGGTCCCGACCATGTCGCAGACCGTCGAATAGGTCGCGCCATCGTCGAAACCCAGCGGGTGCAGATACAGATTCTCGGCGGCCTGCGCGAATGAGGTCGACGGGGTCGACTCGAAGGTTCCGCCGAGGATGATCGCCGTGTCGCTGCCGGATAGCGGGTCGTCTGCGTCGCCGGACGCGAACGCCGCCGTCAGCACCGACGTCAGCATGAGCACCCCGCCGCCGGTGCACGCTAGCAACCCGAACCGCCGCCAACCAAACGTGTGAGCACTCATTGCGACCCCTTCAATCCCGTTGAACGGATTCCTCCGAAAATGTACGAATCTGGCAGAACGTATCATTTCCGTGCTGTGGCTGGCCAGAGTTTGGTGAACGAATGCGCCGCCATGCGGGGCAAGCACCTGCGTAGCCCTGCCGTGTATCCGCACACCCCGCGTCATCAGGGCACACCGAAACAACAGCACGACACCGCTGATGGGTCCGACGCGATGCCTGGACGACTAGTGTTCAGCACAATTAACGAAGCAGAGAACTGCGATCACAACAGCAGCCAGGCCACGTGAAGTCAGGACACCAAGATTGCCAACATCGCCACGGCACCGCGGCCGCGGCCGACCGGTGGGCGGCGGCAACACCGCTGAGCAGACACGCGAGATCCTCCTGGACGCCGCTGAGCGGTCTTTTCGAGTCCGCGGTCATCGCGGATCGACCATGGAAACCATCGCACAAGACGCCGGCTATTCACGGGCTGCGCTGTACCGCCAATTCCCCAACCGCGAAAGTCTCGACGCCGCGCTCATTCAACGAACGACGCAACGGCACATGCTTCGTCTGCTAGAGCGCCACGAGAGCGCTGGCCCTGTCGAGATGATCGTGGACACTCTAGTGATCGTCGCCACTGAACTCGCCCACGACCCGCTACTCAAAACCATCTCAGAAGCGGATGATGAGGGCACCGTCGCCCAGATGTTGGCCAACAGCAGTACCGTAATGCGGCTGGCCGAACCGCGGATAGAAGCCATGCTTCGCGAGGACGCCGGGCAGCACTTCCGGCGCGGCATCCACCCCCAAGACCTGACCCAGTTCCTCATCGCAACCGCCCTGAGTCTTCTCCTCGGCATCATTCCCGATAGCGAAAACGCCGACGTCGCACGACATTACATTGAGGTCTTCGTCCTTCCCGCCATCATCAGAGACCCGCCCCAACCCCGTGCGGTGTTCCCCCGGGCTTGACAACCGTTGAGCCGCGGTCTCTTTCGGAGTCAATGCCGAGAACGGACTGGGTTGTGTCAGATTATCGGCGAGGTCGGGATCTGGAGCTGGTGTTGGCGAGCGGACCGACCTGACAGATGTCGACGTTATCGGCGGCCGAGGGTCCGCGGACTGGGCCTAGGGCATAGGCGTCGTGTCTTGCGGCGGCGGATGATCGTGTGGTTCTACGACCTCGAGGGCAACCGTCTCGAATTAAGCCGGCCGGTGTCCACGGCGCGGTGATCGGCACTTCTCTGCCGCGCTTTATCTATGTGGGCCTTCGAAGGCCGCTGCTTCGTTGGCGGAGCCAAATTTCGCTGGTACTCGCGATCCCGGAAGGTGTTGATGCCATCAACACCTTCCGCGTATCCCCAGGTCGTTTGGCGTTATTTGGCGTCGTTTCGCGTCGTCGATTCCACTGTTTCCGCAGTTCAGCGCGATTTATGCGCCTGGTTCGATTCCCGGCAGCTCCACTGAGAAAGTGCTGGTCAGAGCCACAGGCTCTGGCCAGCTTTCTTTTGTGGGCACATTTTGGGCACACCCCGAAACAAGGTCGCCCATCTTATTGGTCACGTCGTCAAGGTCGTCCGGGAACTGGTGCCCGTACTGATCCAGCGTCATGGTCGCCGTTTTATGGCGTAGTTGCGACTGCACCGTCTTGACATTCGCCCCCGAGGCGATCATCGGCGAGGCCGCAGTGTGCCTTAGCTCATGGAAGCGCATTCGACCGAGCCGCTCGAGCAGGTCGCCCGTCACCTCAATGAACTCATATCCCAGCACCCCCCGGTGCAACCCGAGATCGGCGTCGCCGGCGGTAAGCCACCACCGTTATTGGCCCATCGCTTGATCGATGAGCGTCGTCGCCGCCTTACGTGCGTGTGTCCAGGGAGCGGGGTCGTCGAGCGAGGTCGACAAGGCGGCAGCACCTTCGTAAAGAAGGCCGAGTTGGTTGCCCAGCAGTGTGGGGTTGGCCGCTCCGGCCTGCCGGGCCAGCGTGATCAGGCCCTTGATGTAGGCGCGCTTGTGTTCGTGGACGATGTCGTGAATTTCCGGCATGACCTCGGACGCCTCCACGGCGGCATTGTGGAAGGGACAGCCGCGCATCTGCCCGCCCGGTGAAGGGGTCTCGAACAGGGCGAGTATGCGCTCGCGCGGTATGCGGTTGGCGGCGTCCAGGCCGGGCCGGATGGGGTCACCGACGCCCTGCTGAATGCAACGCAAGTACTCCTCGACAACAGCCGCTTTACTCGGAAAGTGTTGATAGAGGGTCCGTTTGGACACCGACGCTTCGCTGGCGAGTCGTCCGACACCGGTGGCGTTGATGCCCTCGCGGTAGAACAGGTCGGTGGCCGTATTGAGGATGCGCTGTCGTGCGCCGCGGCCGCCGCGCCCATCGGTGGAGCGTGCCTCACGCTGGGTGGTCATAGCCCAAGCATACCGATCGGTTTACATCGTGCGCACAGAGGAGTAACGTCGGCCGAAGTTAGTACACCGATCGGTATACAAGGAGTGAGCGTGATCCAGCAAAGTAGCGACAGCCGGCGAAGATTGCAATGGACGCTCGGGGTGCTCGCGGCGATACCCGTGGCGAGCGCAGCCGGTGAGATTCTTCGAGGCCCGCAGGGGGTGCCGGGTGGCTCACCCGATGTGATTCCGACCGTGGACAGTTCTCTCCGCTATGCCAACGTGTTCAAATTCGCGGTCGGGCCTGTCATCTGGTCTCAACTCGGACGAGTCGAGCGTTCGCCGGCCTTATCTTTCGCGGCGACAACCATTGCCATTGGCGGCCTCGCGCGGCTGAGGTCATGGCAACAACGCGGGCGTCCGCACCCCATGACCGTGGGGGCGATCACGCTCGAGACCATCGGAGTGCCGATCCTGCTCGCCTGGCAGCGGCGCCTTTCCGCGAAGGCGGTCTGAACAGATGCCTTCCGTACTGGTTACCGGCGCAGGCAGAGGAATCGGCCTGGCGATCACCGAGCGCATGAGCCGGCGAGGCTGGAACGTCTATGCCACCGCTCGATCCGACGCCGCCCTCGACAGCCTCGACCGCTTGCCCAATGTTCACGCGATCGCGCTCGACATCACCGACCGGTCCGCGATTGCAGCGCTCTCTGATCAGCTTCCCGCTGAGCTGAACGGCGTCGTCAACAACGCCGGCATCATCGTCAACGGGCCGGTCGAGGGTTTATCCCTCGATGATCTGACCCAGCAACTCGACATCAACGTCATCTCGCAGATCGCAGTGACGCAGGCGGTGCTGCCGAAAATCCGTAACGCCCGGGGGCGGGTGGTATTCATGTCATCGGTCAGTGGATTGTTCACCACACCGGGCACCGGCGCCTACAACGCATCGAAGTACGCCATCGAGTCCCTGGCCGATGCCCTCCGTATGGAGTTGCGTCCGTGGCGCATTCCCGTGTCACTCATCGAGCCAGGGCCGATCCGTACCGACATGTGGGCTGACGCGCTCGACGACTACGACCATATGACCAAACAACTCAGTGACGAGCATCGCCGACTGTATGCGTCGCACCTCGCGGGGAGTCGCAAGTTGATGGGACGTCTGCAAAAACGTGCTGCCGATCCCAAAAAGGTCACGAAGGCCGTCGATCACGCACTGACATCGAGGCGTCCTAAGCGTCGCTACCTGCTAGATATCGTCAGTCGCGCCCAGAAAACCGTCGTCGCAATCACGCCGACCGCGGTCAACGACGCGGTTCTGGCAGCGGCAACCACATCGAGATAACTATCAACGCTTTTCATCAGAGTTGGGCCTTATCCCGGCCAACGCCAAAGGTGTTGAATTACAGCCGATGTCGCTGATTAGCATTCCTTGCGCCCCACATCGCATGCTGCGCATATCTGGGCGCTCGAAGCGAGCGCAACTGGGCGTTCTCAGTCGAGCGAACGGCTGGACACATTTTGGCCACACTCAGTGTGCACAGGGCCAATTCTGGTGAATCACATTCGATGTCGTTTCACAGCTCAGTGCCGGTTCGGCTCAGAGACCAGCATCCCGAAACGGGTTCGATTCCGGGCAGCTCCACCGAGAAAATGCTGGCCAGGGCGAAAGGCTTGGCCTGTCTTCGTTATGGCCAACGCGCCGTCAAGGGCACGTGCGCCCTCGAAGCTTCAAAATGTGAGGTGTGGGTTCTCGGTTAATCATCAATGAATTTCATTGCGGTGGAGGCGAACTCGGCGTGGTACTGGAAGATCGCGCCGTGGCCGGAGTCGGGGTAGATGACGAGCTTCGAGCCTGCGATCCGACGGTGCATGTCTTCGGAGAGAACGCTGGGGACCATGCGGTCGTTGTCGCCGTTCGCGATCAATGTCGGCTGGGTGATAACGGACAGATCGGCAGGTGTTGAGCGCCCCCAACGTTTGATCGCTTTGAGTTGAGTTAGGAAGGCTTTCACCGCGATCGGCTTGTCTCGATCTTCGGTGCGTTCTTCGAGGCGCTGGACGAACTCGCGTGCAGCGCGTTTGCCGATGTCGTCGCGGTTGAAGAACAAAAATTCCTTGGGGTCCTGCCGGGAAAGGGTCGCACGCAGTGTGTCGTAATAAGTGGTTCCGGCAACCTTGTCAATGCCTTCTCCGCCTGCAGGTCCGGTCCCGGTGAGGATCAATTTGCGGACGAGTTCGGGATGTTTCATCACCAGTGCCTGAGCGACCATCCCGCCGAGAGAGAACGACAAGATGTCCACGGTGTCGAAACCGAGTGCGGTGATGAATGCGTAGGCATCATCGGCCATTGACTCAATGGTGTCGGGAACGGTCCCGCTAGAGGCTCCCACGCCGCGGTTGTCGAAAGCGATGATGTGATGCCGCCGTGCGATCGGATCGATGATCCGGGGATCCCAGTTGTCCAGCGTGGCGGCTAGGTGGACGAAGAAGATGACGGGAACCCCGCCCTTCGGCCCGAGTTCGCGGTAGGCGTAGGTGACACCCGCTGCGGTGACAGTGCGCGACGGCGCATGTCTGTACGACGTGATCGCGTAGTTGTGCTGACTCGGATGTGCGCTCATGACGTTCTCCTTAAGGTGTCTGAAGCTGATTCCCCGGCGAGGAATTGCAGCGCGTCCGGTACGAAGGTTCGGTGGTGCTGGAACACGCCGCCGTGTCCCGAGTTGGGGTAGATCTTCAGTCGGGCGTTCGGCAGTCGGCGTGCCATGTCGGCTGAGTGGCTGCTGTCGACCATGAGGTCGTGGTCGCCGTTTGCGACGAAGACGGGCTGGGTGACGACCGAGAGGTCGTCGGGTTGACTCTTCCCGGCGTGGCGGATGGCTTTGAGCTGAGCGATTCGGGCCTGCATCGAGATTCGCTTGTCACGGTCGTGGGTGCGCTCCTTGAGGCGGTTGAAGTAGTCCGACGCGGCGCGTTTGCCCTCGGCGGTACGCGGAAAGAACAGGAAATTCCTGGGGTCGCTGAACGTCAGGCCCGCTTTGAGGTAGGCGACGACGGCGATCTTGGTGATCTGGTCGATGCCGCCGCCGCCGCGCGGACCCGTGCCGGCGAGGATCATTCGTCGCACGAGGTCCGGTGCTTGTAGAGCGACCATCTGCGCGACCCCGCCGCCGAGCGAAAACCCGAATAGGTCAACCCTTTCGAGGCCCAATGTGCGGATGAAAGCGATTGCGTCGGCGCCCATCTGCTCGACCGTGTGTGGCACCGACGAGCCCGTCCCGCCGACACCGCGGTTGTCGAAGGCGATCACGCGATGGTGCGCAGCGATACCTTCAAGGATTCGCGGGTCCCAGTCGTCGAGGACCGCGGTCAGGTGGTGCAGGAATATAACCGGAACGTCTGTGCCAGAGCCGAGTTCACGGTAGGCGAACTCGACGCCGCCGACGTTGATTTTGCGATTCGGAGTATCTTTCCACGTAGTCATTTCGTGCCTTTCGATTCGATCGTGTTTCCTCGCAGGGACATTGGGAGGTTTGGTTGTCACAGTGCGGTGCGGGATCGCGCATCGAGTTCGGACAAGGCGGCCAGGGTCCGCCGGTCACGAGCCAGATGCGAATCCATGGCTGGGGCGATGAGCCCCCGTAGCGCCGAGATTGGTTTCCACCGGGACGGCTCCATGACGCGCGGCGAACGATGCGTGAGGCCGTTGGCGATTGCGGTCGCGGCAATGTCGGGCTGAAGGCGTTTGAGAAGCGCCCGCGGCAGGGTCGCGAGCAGGGCGTCGACGACGAGATCGTCGTCGACGCCCTGCTTGATCATGTTCGTCTCGATGAGTGAGAAGTAGGCGATCGTGGTCGAGACGCCGTGCGCGGCCAGCTCCACATGCAGTCCTCGGCCGAGTTGCTCGACAGCTGCTTTGCTCATGGCATAGGGAATCGTGCCCATCCCGTTGAGAAACGCGAATACCGAACTGATTAGGACGAATTGGCCGCGGTGAGCGATCACTTGATCCATGGCCGCCTGGATGGTGTTGACGACGCCCGAGACGTTGACCGCGAGCACGGACTCAATCGACGACATCGGCATGGCGCGCAATGTTGCGGCGCGAGACAAGATGCCCGCGTTGGCGATCGCGACGTCAACCCGTCCGAAGCGGTCGACGACATCGGCGACGGCGACGTCGAGAGCGTCGCGAGAACACACGTCGGCGATCGAGCCCATTGCCGAGAGTGACGACATCTGCGAGGCGATCTGTGGCGTCTCGGGATCAACATCCACGAGCGCCACTTTCGCGCCGCGGCCGATGAGTTCCCGGGCGGTAGCGCTGCCGATTCCGCCGGTTCCGCCGGTGATGAGCACGACCTTCCCGCGCAGGTCGTAAGCCTGACGTGTCATCGCGTATCCCGCTCTTCCTCGCTGTCGCCGTTATTGGCGTACGATCGTAATATTACGACTGTAAGGCAATCGGGTATGATTGGCAAGGACGACTTTCAGATGACGACGGAGGACGCGAGCTGTGGCGAGGTACGACTCGGAACACAAAGCCGCAACGCGGCGGCGAATCATCGAGACCGCGGGTCGACGTCTCAAGCAGGACGGCATCGACGGTTCAGGTGTCGCTGGGCTCATGACTGACGCGGGGCTCACCAACGGCGCGTTCTACGCGCACTTCGAGTCCAAGGACGATCTCGTGGCCAACGTCGTCGCCGATCAGCTAGCCACCCAGTGCGCCGTCCTTGACTCGCTACCCGAGGGCCGGGCGGCACTGGAGGAATTCATCCTCGACTACCTCGCGCCACATCATCGGGATCACCCGAGCACGGGTTGCCCGTCGGCTGCCCTGCTTGATGAGATTGGCCGCTGCGATGACGCCGTCCGCGATTCCTACACCGAGGGAATGCAATCCATCGTCGACGTGATTGCAGCGCACTTGTCGCCACATGACCCGTCCGCCGCACGCACCAGGGCGGTCGGGCTTTTCACACTCCTCGTGGCCACCCTTCAACTCGCACGCGCCGTCTCCGACCCGAAACTCTCAGACGACATCCTCGAATCAGGCATTCGCAATGCGCAGATCCTCCTGGACTGTGGGGAGTTGTAATCGGGTCCTCGGAGATGCCAAGCGCGCCAGCGGGCGTCGGCCGCACTTCGCGGCTGGGCCGTTAGGTCGGCGGGAACGTCGGTTTGCGTTCCGGCTATAACGAAGTTACATTCGTCCAATGCGTCGCAAGCTGGCAGGTCGAAGAGTCGTTATCACCGGAGCGGCACGTGGCATCGGGGAGAAGGTCGCACGTGTTGCCGCCGCCCGGGGTGCTCAGCTGGCGTTGATCGGACTTGAGCCTGATCGGTTGCGTACCCTCGCCGATGACCTGGGCCCCGGCGCGTCGTGGTGGGAGGCCGATGTCCGTGACGGGGCGGCTCTACGGTCGGCGATCGATGCGTGTGCCGAGACGATGGGTGGTATCGACATCGTCGTTGCCAATGCTGGGGTTGTGGCCTATGGGACGGTGCGCCAGATGGATTCGGCGTCATTTGAGCGAGTGGTGGACATCAACCTCAACGGTGTGTACCGCACCCTCAAGTACGTGACGCCGCATCTGGAGCGCAGTCGCGGCCATATCGCCGTCATAGCGTCGGCGATTTCGTTCACGCCGCTGGCTGGAATGGCCTCATATGCCGCGAGCAAGGCCGGAGTGGAAATGCTCGCCCTGGCATATCGCCAGGAGGTGGCGCACCTCGGCGTCACGGTCGGACTCGTGCATCCCTCGTGGATTGATACGGACCTAGTCCGAGGCGCCGAGGCTGACATTCCCTCCTTTCAAGACCTACGCAAACGGTTGCCGTACCCGGGCAACGTGACCACGAGCGTCGACCGGGCAGCTGCCGCGATCGTCGATGGACTCGAGCGCCGGCGCAGCCGGGTGTACGTGCCGCGCGCGGTTATCGTCGCCAACTGGGCTAAGGCTGCGCTGAATTCGCCGGCGGCATGGCCCTGGATGAGGCGCTTTGCCGCTGACGTGGTGCCGGTCCTCGAAAGGGAGTGCGAGGCATTGGGGAGGCACGACCAACTCGTGCCAGTCGTCAACGGTTCCGCTTGCGAGACTGGGTCGCCCGAGTAACCCGGCGCTTGTCTGCACGCGTGATCGAGTCGTAAAGGCGCACGGCCGCCTCATGCGAGGCCTGGGCTCGTTCGCGGGTATCGCCCAGCCCCACAGATAGATTCACACCCATCGGCAGCATCACCTGCCTGACCGGGTCATCGAAGCCGACGAAGGTCTCCACCAACTCGAGGGTGATGAAGCCGTGCACGTAGCTCCACAGCTGTGCAGCTACACCCTCAGCTTCTTGTTCGTTGATCCTGCCTGAGCTGACAAGCCGCTCGCACGCTTCTGCGATATGGGCGTAGGCGGCTTGGAAGGCCGGAGAGCGGCCGCTATAACGAACATCAGTGTCCCGCAGCGGTCGGTACGTCGCGCGGGTCGACAGCCCGAACATCAGGTCATACAAATGGGGGTTCTCGCGGGCGACCCGCCGACACGTCAACGCCTCGACGGCCAGATCGGTGATCGGATCCTCCGTCACCGGCAACTGAGCAAGCGCGTCGTCGAGTTCCTTGAAGCCATAGTCGACGACGGCACGGGTGAGCTCAGGGATTCCACCGAAGTGGTGGTAGACGACCATCGTCGACAGCCCGGCCGCCGACGCCACCGTCCGCGCCTTAATAGCCGAGGGGCCTTGCTCGGCCAGTAGACGGATCGTGGCGTGAATGAGCCGTTCGCGCACGCCATCCGGTGTCGGACTCTCTGACTTGTCCAGCATGCTTCCTCACTGATTCCACATCCGACCCCTCCCGCAGAGGTGACACACGGAGGTGACTGTTGCCATTGTCTTGTAACTTCGTTATAGTACCGTATAACTTCGTTACAGCAGCAGCGGAAGGACACACCATGAGCGGCCACCTTGGGATCGAGGATCGCGGAGCCATGCTGATCGTTCGGATCGACGGCGGACAGCACAGCCTGTTCGGCCTCGACATCGCCAACGAGCTCGAAGAGTTGGTGGACCGCGTCGACCGTGATCCAAGCTTGCACGCCGTCGTGTTCACGGGGGCGCGTCCCGGCCGGTTCGTCAGCCATGCTGACGTGCGGTGGCTGCAAGAGGAGGGTGCTGCGGTCCCTCCGTTGGGCCGACGCGGCGCCTCTGCCGTCGCACGCGTGGCCAGGGGCGCAGATCGCGCCCGTGTCCTGGAGCCGGTGGTGCGCAGGACTCCGTTGTGGGGCGCTGTCCAACTCGACCGCC